>NZ_CP107551.1:1510779-1812935 GCF_025837095.1 Rhodococcus sp. Z13 | reverse complement strand
CGGCGGCCGCGAGCAGGGCGTCGACGTCGGCCGACGGCTCGGAGGACGCGAGGACGGGCAGCCCCGCCGCCTTCGCCGACGCGATCGCGCGGGCCTTGTTGCCGGTCAGCTCGAGGATCTCCGCCGAGGGGCCGACGAAGGTGAGACCGGCCTCGGCGCAGGCCGCGGCGAGGTCGGGGTTCTCGGAGAGGAATCCGTAACCGGGATAGATCGCGTCGGCTCCGGCCGCCACCGCCGCCTCGACGATCTTGTCGACGGACAGATACGCCCGGACCGGGTGCCCCTCCTCACCGATCTGATAGGCCTCGTCGGCCTTGAGCCGGTGCAGGGAGTTGCGGTCTTCGTACGGGAACACCGCGACCGTCCCGGCGCCCAGTTCGTAGGCGGCACGGAACGCGCGGATCGCGATCTCGCCACGGTTGGCGACAAGCACTTTCGAGAACATTGGTCGACGGTACCGCGCCGTAACATCCGAACTTCTCCCGCCGTTCCACATCGTGGGAAGATCGGTCCGGATGGCGCGACTGGAACGATGCAGTCACGCCCCGCCGTAACCTGCCGTCAACACGGCGGGCACCGGCGACGAAACCTCTCCGCGCCGGTGGCCCGGTGGTGCGCGGAACGTAACTCAGGCCTTCTCGAGGTACTCGACCCGCTCGGCGTCGAGCGCGGCGCTCACCATCCGGGCCAGGCCGGGATGCTTCGTCAGGCCGGGATCCTCCTCGGTCACCGCCCGCGCGAAGTCCCGCGCGGACTCGATGACCTCGGCGTCGTCGACGAGGGACAGCAGCCGCAGCGTCGAGACGGTGCCGGACTGGGCGACGCCGAGCACGTCGCCCTCACGGCGCAGCTGCAGGTCGAGCTGGGCGAGCTCGAAACCGTCGGTGGTCCCCGCCACGGCCTCGAGCCGCATCATCGTCGGGGTACCGGGCTTGGCGTCCGTCACCAGCAGGCACAGACCCTGGTGACCACCACGGCCGACGCGGCCGCGCAGCTGGTGCAGCTGGCTGACGCCGAACCGGTCGGCGTCGACGATCACCATCACCGTGGCGTTCGGCACATCGACACCGACCTCGACGACCGTCGTGCACACGAGCACGTCGATCTCGCCGGCGTTGAAGGCCTGCATCACGGCGTCCTTCTCGTCGGCGGGCAGCCGCCCGTGCAGCAGCCCCACCCGCAGATCGCTCAACGGCCCGGTCGAGAGGAACTCGTACTGCTCGAGCACCGAGGTGGTCTCCGGTGGCCCCTGCCTGCCCTTCCCCGATCCGGTCTCCTCGAGCACCGACGGATCGAAGGCCGCGTCGTCGTCGGCGTCGCCGTCCCCGATGCGCGAGCACACCACGTAGGCCTGCCGCCCCTCGGCGACCTCCTCACGGATGCGTTCCCACGCCCGGTCCACCCAGGTGGGATGCACCTTGGCGGGCACCACGCGGCTCACGACGGGCGACCGCCCGCGGGGCAGCTCGCGCAGGGTCGACACCTCGAGGTCGCCGAGCACGGTCATGGCGATGGTGCGCGGAATGGGGGTCGCGGTCATCACCAGCACGTGCGGGGAGGCACCGTCGCGGCCCCGCGAGCGCAGGGCGTCGCGCTGCTCCACACCGAACCGGTGCTGTTCGTCGATCACGACCAGGCCGAGATCCCAGAACTTCACGTTGTCCTCGATGAGCGCGTGGGTGCCGATGACGATCCCGGCGTCGCCGGTCACCGCCTCGTTGAGGGCCTGCCGCTTGCGGGCGACACCCATCGAGCCGGTGAGCAGCGCGATGCGGGTGGCCCGCTCGTGCGCACCGAGCTCCCCCGCCTGCGCCAGGTCGCCGAGCATCTTCCCGATGGAGCGGGCGTGCTGCGCGGCGAGCACCTCGGTGGGAGCGAGCAGCGCGCACTGGCGCCCGGAGTCGATCACCTGCAGCATCGCCCGCAGCGCCACGATGGTCTTGCCCGACCCGACCTCGCCCTGCAGCAGCCGGTTCATGGGGTGCTCACGGGCCAGGTCGGCGGAGATCTCGTCGGCCACCGCGAGCTGCCCGGCGGTCAGTTCGAACGGTAGGCGACGGTCGAACTCGGCGGCGATCCCGTCCGGGTGGGGCGGGCAGGCCGGCGCCGAGCGCACCTCCACGTCGTGCCGCCGCCCGGCGAGCACGAGCTGCAGCGCCGCGGCCTCGTCGAACCGCAGCCGTGCGCGGGCCCCCTCGATCTCCTGCTTCGACTCGGGCAGGTGGATCGAGCGCAGCGCCTCGTCGAGCCCCGGCAGGCCGTGCTCCTCGCGCACCCACTCGGGCAGCGGGTCCTCGACGTGGTCGAGCTGGTCGAGGATCTGCCGCACGCAGCGCATCACCGTCCAGGACTCGACCTCCCGGGTGGCCCGGTAGACGGGGATCAGCGCGCGGTCGAAGATCGACATGTCGACCCCCTCGCCGGTGCCGGAGGCCCGGGCGAGACCGGCCAGGGCTCCGGCGCCCCGCACCCGGGCGGGGGCCGCGGAGACGAGGTCCTCGGCGTCGCGGGGTTCGGGCAGCACCAGATAGCTCGGGTGGGTCAGGCTCCACTTGCCGCGGAAGTACTTCACCGTGCCGGAGAACATCGCCCGCACCCCGGGCTTGATGTTGTGCTTGACCCGGTGCGGGTTGAAGAAGGTGACGTCGATGGTGTGCCGGTCGGAACGCAGCCGCACGGCCAGGCGCTTGCCGGCGCGCGACTTCATCGGCACCTCCTGCGCCGACTCGACCCGCGCGACGATCGTGATGTGCTGGCCCTCTTCGGGCTGGCTCTCGCCGAGCTCGGCGCCCTGGGTGGCGTAGCGGTGGGGATAGTGGCGCAGCAGGTCCTCGACGGTCGTCATCCCGAACGCGTCGAGCAACGCGTCGGCCGTCTTCCGGCCGAGGAGGTGATCGAGCCGGTCCGCGAGTGTCGCCACTGCCGTCCCTTCCGCTTCTCGTGCGGTGGCCTCGCGGCGCACCGGCCTACTCGATGCCGAGCTGCAGCAGGTCGCTGCGCTGACCGCCCCGGTACACGACCACGTCGATCTCCGGATGCCGGTGGTCGAGGTACTCGGCCAGCTGCTCGGCCAGTCCTTCCGGGGCGTCGGCGCCGACGAGCATCGTCACGAGCTCACCACCCGCGGCGAGGATCTTGCCGAGCAGCGACACACCCGCTGCCACCAGATCATGCTCGATGACTACGACATCGTGACCCGACAACCCCAGCGCGTCGCCCGGCTCGCACGTCCCGACCCAGGTCAGCGCCCGTTCGGTGGCGAACCGCAGCGACCCCCAGCGCACGCACGACGCCACCTCCGACATGGCGAAGGCGTCGTCGACGGTGGCGCGGGTGGGGTCGTGCACGGCCAGCGACGCCAGCCCCTGGACCAGCGACGAGCTCGGCAGGAACATCACGTCGCGGCCCTCGGCGCGGGCGCGCACACCGACGGCGACGACGTCCTGTGCCGACAGGGCGCCGTTGGGCAGGACCAGCACGTCGCGGCTGGGCAGGGCGCGGATCGCGTCGAGCATGCGGCCCGGGGTGATCATCGCGTCGGCGCGCAGGACCGTGGCGCCCTCGGCCTCGAACAGGTCGGCGGTCCCGTCGCCGGCGACCACCGCGAGCACGGCCCTTCCCGCGTCCCCCGCGACCGGTGGTGCGGGCACGGGGTCCGTGCAGCCCCGGCGGGCGGCGTCGAGCGCGAAGCAGGTGATGTCGATGCGGCGCAGCGACCCGGCGGCGAGACCGGCCTCGACGGCGGCACCGGGATCGCAGCAGTGCACGTGTACCGACCAGCATCCGGCTCCGCCGGCGACGATGGCGACCGAGTCGCCGAGGGCGTCGAGACGCGGGCGCAGGGCGGCGATGCGTGCCTCGTCGGAGTCTTCGACGAGATACATGACCTCGTATTCCTGCCGGTCGCTGCCGTGCGGGTGGTCGCTGCCCTGGGAGTGGTCGTCGGCGGCGGTCGTCTCGGGGACGGGCCGGGCGGCGCCGGACAGCCGGATGTGCCGGTGGGGCCGGGTGCCCGTGGCGACCTCGACGAGGCAGTCGAGCAGGATCGACAGGCCGAGACCGCCGGCGTCGACGACCCCCGCCTCGGCGAGGACGTCGAGCTGCGTGGTGGTGCGCTGCAGGGCGTCGGCGGCGGCGTCGGCGCTCGCGACCACCACCTCGCACACCGTCGCCTCGGGGTCGCGGGCCGCGCGGCCGGCTCCCTCGGCGGCCGATTCGAGCACGCTGACGATGGTTCCCCGCGCCGGGGCGCTGAGCGCCCGCGTCACCAGGGCGGCGGCGGAGGCGAGGGCGTCGGCCAGGGCCCGGCCGTCGACGCTGGTCAGACCGGCGATGGAGTCGGCGACACCGCGCAGGGCCTGCGCCAGGATGACCCCCGAATTGCCGCGCGCCCCCGCGAACGCTCCGCGGGCGAGCCCCTCCGCGACGGCGGAGGCGGTGAGGGCCCCGTCGACGGGTCCGCCGATCGCCCCGGCGGCGGCCCGCATGGTGACGAGCAGGTTGGTTCCGGTGTCGCCGTCCGGCACCGGGAAGACGTTGAGGGAGTTGATCTCGGCCCGGCGCCGCTCGAGGCTGTCCACTCCGAGTTCGGCCCATCGGCGCAACGCCCGTCCGTCGACGGTGTCCTCGACCTCGAGCACCTGCTCCACCCCCTTTCACACTGCTTCGCGGGCACGTTCTAGTCTGTCGTTCCGACGCCGTCACCAGACGGTGTCGTGCCCTGCGGGACAGGGTAGCCGCGAGCGACTCGACCGTCCGGTTTGGCCATACGGCCCGGAGTTCGCTAAGCTTGCCGGGTTGCCTCGCACGGGTGACTCGTTCCCCGTGTTCGCAGGTCGAAGAAACACACAGACAGAAGATCTATCCACTAGACACAAGGAGTTCGCGACATGGCTGCCGTCTGCGACGTATGCGCCAAGGGCCCCGGCTTCGGGAAGTCGGTCTCGCACTCGCACCGGCGTACCAACCGTCGCTGGAACCCGAACATCCAGAGCGTCCGCGCTCAGGTTGCGCCGGGCAACACCCGCAAGATGAACGTGTGCACCTCCTGCCTCAAGGCCGGCAAGGTCGTTCGCGGCTGATCTCCGGTCGAGCTGTACCGAAGGCCCCCGGCGCCGAAATGCGCCGGGGGCCTTCGGCATCGGTCCCGACGTTCCGTATAGGGTGCGCGGGGTGACCGAGAACCAATCATTCGAACAACAGGTCCCCTCGCTCGTGCGGGTCGAGGACCGGGTGCTGCGCGTCGCCGTCGCCACCTCCGAACACGGCACCTCGCTCTCCCCTGCCGGGATGGAGCAGGGCATCGCCGCACTGCGTGCCGCGGGCCCCGAGATCGGTGCCGTGCTGCTCGTGGGCGAGGGCGCCAACTTCTGCGCCGGCGGCAACGTCCTCGGCTTCGCCGCCGCGGAGGACCGCAGCGCCCACCTGCTGGACATCGCGAATCTCTTCCACGACTTCGTCCGCGAACTGGACGAGGCCGCGGTGCCGGTGGTGGCCGCCGTCCACGGCTGGGCCGCGGGCGCCGGCATGAGCCTGGCGCTGCTCGCCGACATCGCCCTGGGTGGACCGGGCACGAAGATGCGCGCGGCGTATCCGTCGATCGGCTTCTCTCCCGACGGCGGGATGTCCTGGACCCTGCCACGCATCGTCGGGCAGGCGCGGGCCCGCGAGATCATCATGACCGACGCCGTGATCGGCGCCGACGAAGCCGTGCGCCTGGGGCTGCTGAGCCGGCTCGTGGCCGACGGCGAGATCCAGAGCGAGGCCCTGCGCCTGGCCCGCACCCTCGCCCACGGCCCCACCAGCTCGTACGCGACGATCCGCTCGCTCGTCGCCGGATCCGCGCAGCGGACCCTGTCCGAGCAGCTCGACGTGGAGGCCGCCGCCATCTCCGCCGCGGCGTCGAGCCCCATCGGTATCGAAGGGGTCGACGCCTTCGTCGAGAAACGGCGCCCCGACTGGGATTCCGTCCGTGAGTCGTGAGCGCCGGCGGCCCGCCGACTAGGGCAGTCGCCAGTCCACGGGTTCCCCGCCCTGCTCGACGAGCAGGGCGTTGGCCCGGCTGAACGGGCGGGAGCCGAAGAAGCCACGGGAGGCCGACAGCGGCGAGGGATGCGCCGACTTCACGGTCGGCACGTCGCCGAGCATCGGCTCGAGGGTCGCCGCGTCCCGGCCCCACAGAATCGCGACGAGCGGGGTGCCGCGCGCGACGAGGGCGCGGATCGCCTGTTCCGTCACGGCCTCCCAGCCCTTGCCGCGGTGGGAGGCGGGCTGCCCCGGCATCACGGTGAGGACCCTGTTGAGCAGCAGCACACCGTGTTCGGCCCAGGGCGACAGGTCGCCCGTGGACGGCTGCGGGTGGCCGAGATCCTCGGTGTACTCGCGGTAGATGTTGGCGAGGCTGCGCGGGATCGGCCGGACGTCGGGGGCCACGGAGAAGCTCAGGCCCACGGCGTGCCCGGGGGTGGGATAGGGGTCCTGCCCGACAACGAGGACGCGGACCTGCTCGAACGGCTGGGTGAACGCGCGCAGCACGTTCTTCCCGGCCGGCAGGTACTGGCGCCCGGCGGCGAGTTCGGCGCGCAGGAACCGTCCCATCGCGGCGATGTCGTCGGCGACGGGGGCGAGTGCCTCGGCCCAGCCGGGGTCGACGAGTTCGGGCAGCGGCTTCGGGCCGCGAGGCTCCACCGTCGGGTCGTCGGTGTTCCGGGCGTCGACGGTGTCGGCCACGTGTTTCGCTCCTCGGTCGGTCCGGCGCCTCAGTCGATGCGGCGCAGTGCGGTGCGGTAGTAGGTGGCGTTCGCCGCGTACATCTCCGCGTTGGCGTCGAAGGCGCCCTCGGGCACCTCGTAGCCCTCGCGGATCTTCGCGGGCACGCCCATGGCCATGCGGCGCGGCGGCAGCTCGAACCGCGGCGCGATCAGTGCCCCGGCGGCGACCTGCGCCCCGGCCCCGATGACGGAGCCGTTGAGGACGAGCGAACCGGAGCCGATCAGGGCACCGTCGCCGATGGTGGCGCCCTCGATGTGGGCGTTGTGGCCTACCACGCAACGCGCGCCGAGGACGGTGGGTTCGACGGCGGTGCAGTGGATGATGGTGCCGTCCTGGATGTTGGTCTTCTCCCCCACGGTGATGGTGCCGTAGTCGCCCCGCAGCACCGCGGACGGCCAGACCGAGGCACCGGCACCGAGGGTGACGTTGCCGATCACGACCGCGTCGGGGTGGACCCAGGCGTCGGGATGGATATCGGGGACACGCTCGCCGAGTGCGTAGACAGCCATAGCGGAGAACCTATCTCGAGCGGGCCCGTCGGCTACGAGGTGCCCGGGGAGAAGCCGGGCGCGAAACTCTGCCAGCCGCCCGCACCGTCGTGCGCCCGGCCGTCGAGGGTGACACCGGCACCGTCGTACACCCGACCGATCGCGTGCCATCCCTCGGGCAGCGGCCGGTCCGGTGGGAAGCAGGCGGCGAGGGCGTGGTCCTCGCCGCCGGTGAGCACCCAGTCCCAGGGGTCGGCGCCGAGCGCGGCGGCGGCGCCCGCGAGCCGCGGCCCGGGTGCCAGCGCCCGGGGTTCGAGGTCGATCGCCACCCCGGAGGCGGTGGCGATGTGGCCGAGGTCGGCGAGCAGTCCGTCGGAGATGTCGGTGCAGGCCCGCGCCCCGGCCGCCGCGGCCGCCGGACCGGCGGGGTAGTCGGGGGTGGGCACCCGGTGGGCGGCGACGAGGTCGGGGAAGTCGCCGTTGCCGGCGAGCAGTAACGCCAGTCCGGCGGCGGAGGGTCCGGTGCGGCCGGCGAGGGCGACGACGTCCCCCGCCCGGGCGCCGGAGCGCAGCAGCGGCGCCCGGCCCTCCAGGTCGCCGAGGACGGTGACCGAGACGATCACCTGCCCGGCCTGCACGAGGTCGCCGCCCACGACACCGGCCCCGATCTCCTCGGCGGCCTCGCCGATGCCTGCGGAGATCCCGTCGAGGACCGCGACGGGCGTGTCGGGTGGGCAGCCGAGCCCCACGACGAACGCGGTGGGGCGGGCGCCGAGCGCGGCGACGTCGGCGCCGTTCTGGGCGACGGCCTTGCGTCCGACCTCCCGGGGGCTGGACCAGTCGAGGCGGAAGTGCCGGCCCTCGACGAGCATGTCGACCGAGACGGCGACACGGCCGTCGGCGGCGGCGACCAGCGCGGCGTCGTGCCCGGGGCCGACGAGGGTCGTGGCGGGTTGGCGCCGGCCCTCGACCGCCCGCGCGATGGTGGGGAATTCCCCGACTTCGGAGACGGTGGGGCCGGTCGGGTCGGTCACGGTGACGGTCGCCTCTTTCTCGGTCGGCGGCGGAAGGCCCCCGGTGCGGGCCCTGCTAGGTTCGATGACGCCGTTGCCGGGGTGCGATCACACCGGCGGCGGCACTCGATCACGCTACCGCTCCCCCATCCCGATCCCGGACGCTGGACGACATGAACGACACCCCGATCCCCGACCCCGACTCCCCGGAACCGGACTGCGCCGCAGAGACGGCCGCCCGGCCCGAGCCCGGCGACCCGCGGCGCAGTCCCGCGCTGATCGCGACGGCGATCGCCCTGCCGGTCGCGTTGCTGGTCGGCGTGGTGGTCGCGGCGGTCATGGTGTCCAACACCCCCGTGAACGCCCCGGTGGGTCTCGGCCCCGTCCCGGCGCCGGACGCCGAGTCGGCGTCGTGTGCGGATCTGCTCGCGGCGCTGCCGGAGGATCTCGGGGACTACCGCCGCGCGGAGCTGGCCGATCCCGCCCCGGTGGGGGCGGCTGCATGGCAGTCGGACGAGGGCGGGGAGGTCGTGCTGCGGTGCGGCCTCGAACGGCCCGCGGAGTTCGACCGGGCGGCGGCGCTGCAGGTGGTCGACGAGGTGCAGTGGTTCGAAGTGTCCGGCGCCGAGCAGGGCATCGAGGCGAGCACGTGGTTCGCGGTGGACCGCCCGGTGTACGTGGCGCTGACGGTGCCGAACGGGTCGGGCCCGACGCCGCTGCAGGACGTCTCGGCGGCGATCTCGTCGGTCCTCCCCCAGCAGGATCTCGATCCCGCGCCGATCGGCGGCAACTGAGCCCTCCCCCGACCGAGAACCTCTCCCGGCATACGCCAGGGCCCCGACGTCGATGTCTGCGACGTCGGGGCCCTGGCGTAGGTGCGTCCGTCAGGAGGCCCGCATGGTGCCGGTGCGCTGCAGACGGTCGTGGAACGAGAACGCCTCGCCGAGCAGGTGCGGGGTCTGGCCCGCCCCCGGGGCGGCCTCGGCCCGCTCGATGTAGTCGAGCAGTTCGTCGCGGTAGTCCGGATGGGCGCAGTTGTTCACCACGAGCCGGGAGCGGCGGCGCGGCGACAGGCCGCGCAGGTCGGCGAGACCCTGCTCGGTGACGAGGACCTGCACGTCGTGCTCGGTGTGGTCGACGTGCGGCACCATCGGGACGATCGAGGAGATCGCGCCGTTCTTGGCGGTCGACGGGCTGAGGAACATCGACAGGTAGCCGTTGCGGGCGAAGTCGCCGGAGCCGCCGATGCCGTTCATGATGCGGGTGCCCATGACGTGTGTGGAGTTGACGTTGCCGTAGATGTCGGCCTCGAGCATGCCGTTCATCGCGATGATGCCGAGGCGGCGCACGATCTCGGGGTGGTTGCTGATCTCCTGCGGCCGCAGCACGATGTGGTCGCGGTAGAAGTCGACGTTGTCGACGAACTCCTTCAGGCCCGCCTCGGACAGTGCGAGGGATGTGGCCGACGCGAACCGCACGGTGCCGTCCTTGATCAGGTCGAGCATGCCGTCCTGGAGGACCTCGGAGTAGCAGGTCAGGCCGCGGTAGGGGCCGCTGTCGAGACCGGCGAGGACCGCGTTGGCGACGTTGCCGACGCCCGACTGCAGCGGCAGCAGGGTGTTGGCGGGCAGCCGGCCGGCGGCGACCTCGTGGGCGAAGAAGTCGAGCACGTGCCCGGCGATGGCCTTGCTGGTGGCGTCCGGCGCGGTGAGCGCGGAGGCGCTGTCGGAGCGGTTGGTCTCCACGACCGCGACGACCTTGGCCGGATCGATGTGGAAGTAGGGCTGCCCGATGCGGTCCTCGACGTCGGTGAGCTGGATCGGCTTGCGGTGCGGGGGCAGCGCGGTGCCGTAGTAGACGTCGTGCACGCCGTCCATCGCGGCGGGGACCCACGAGTTGACCTCGAGGATGACCTTCTCGGCGACGTCGAGCCAGGTCTTGTTGTTGCCGATCGAGGTGGCGGGGATCAGCTCGCCCCGCTCGGTGATGCCCGAGATCTCCACGACGGCGACGTCGACCTTGCCGTAGTAGCCCTCCCAGACCTGCTGCGCGACGTGGGAGAGGTGGATGTCGACGTAGTCCATCCGGCCGGCGTTGATCGCCCCGCGGGCGGTCGCCTCGGACTGGTAGGGCATGCGCAGCGCGATGCCGTCCACCTCGGCGAGCATGCGTTCGGTCTCGACGGAGACCGATGCGCCGGTGAGGAGGTTGACGCGGAAGTCGCCACCGGTGGCGCGGGTGCGCCGGATGTGCTCGGCGAGCGCAGGGGTCACGGCCTTCGGGGTGCCCGCGCTGGCGAAGCCACTGATGGCGACGGTGTCCCCGGGTCGGATCCACTGCACGGCTTCCTGCGCCGAGACGATCTTGCGGCGGTAGGCCTCGTGACGTACCCGAGCCGCGGTCGTGGCCGGGAGGACCGGCTCCGTCGGCAGGGCCGCGGGGGAAGAAAGGGCTGCGTGCATGTAACGACGATAGCGCCGGCGGAGATCTGCCCGTCACAGTCGCATCACCACGGCGACCCGGATCACGAAATTCGACACTGAGTGTCACGGATCGCACCTCAAGATCAGCCTTCCTCTAATCCGTTGCACAGCAATCACTTACATGAATTTTCCCGCAGTCCGGTTTGACACGCAGTGCCACACACTGTGACTCGGGCCTCGCGACCGCTGCTCCATTCGTCGCGAGGTCGCTACCGCTCACCGACCGCGACGGACCGCTCGCCGCCGCCGTGACGGATCCCCGTCGGGCACGATGAGCCCATGAGCATCTCCAGCGACCGGCTGCGCGACGACGCCGAGCACCTCCTCCGCGAACTCGCCGGACCCCACGCACGCCTGCGCGACGACCAGTGGACCGCGATCGAAGCCCTCGTCGTCCAGCGGCGCCGGGCCCTCGTCGTCCAACGTACGGGCTGGGGCAAGTCCGCGGTCTACTTCGTCTCGGCCAAGCTGCTGCGCGCGCAGGGACACGGCCCGACGGTGATCGTCTCGCCCCTGCTCGCACTGATGCGCAACCAGGTCGACGCGGCCGAACGCGCCGGTGTGCACGCCGCGACCATCAACTCCGGCAACGTCACCGAATGGGAGGGGATCCACGAGCGGATCGCCGCCGGCGCCGTCGACGTGCTGCTCGTCAGCCCCGAACGGCTCAACAACCCCGACTTCCGCGACCGCGTCCTGCCCTCCCTCGCGCGCGACGCGGGGCTGGTGGTGGTCGACGAGGCGCACTGCGTGTCCGACTGGGGCCACGACTTCCGGCCGGACTACCGACGCATCCGCACACTGGTCGCCGAGCTCGGCAAGGGCGTCCCGGTCCTCGCGACGACCGCCACCGCCAACGACCGGGTGGTCGCCGACATCGCCGCTCAGCTCGGTGTCGGGGCGGGCGCCGGCACCGACGGGGCGGGCACGCTGGTGCTGCGCGGCGGGCTCGACCGGCCGTCGCTGCACCTGTCGGTGGTGCGGATCGACGAGCCCGCGCGCCGCGCGGCGTGGCTCGCCCGGCACCTGCGCGATCTGCCGGGCTCCGGCATCGTCTACGCCCTGACGGTCTCGGCCGCGCACGATCTCGCGGCGCTGCTGTCCGATCACGGCTATCCGGTGGCGGCCTACACGGGGCAGACGGATCCGGCCGAGCGCGAGCAGCTCGAGGCGGATCTGCTGGCGAACCGGGTCAAGGCCCTGGTCGCCACCTCGGCGCTGGGCATGGGATTCGACAAGCCCGATCTCGGTTTCGTCGTGCACCTCGGTGCCCCCTCCTCCCCCATCTCCTATTACCAGCAGGTGGGCCGGGCCGGCCGGTCCACGGAGTGGGCAGAGGTCGTGTTGCTGCCCGGGCCGGAGGACAGGCAGATCTGGCAGTGGTTCGCCTCGGTGGCCTTCCCGGAGGAGTCGCTGGTGCGGCGGGTCATCGCCGCGCTCGACACCGAGCAGCCGATCTCGACCCCGGCGCTCGAACCCCGCGTCGACCTCAACCGCTCGCGGCTGGAGATGGTGCTCAAGGTGCTCGACGTCGACGGGGCGGTGCGCCGTGTGAAGGGCGGCTGGATCGCGACGGGGCAACCGTGGGTGTACGACGCGGAGCGCTACGCCCGGCTCGAGGAGGCGCGGGCCGCCGAGCAGGAGGCGATGCTCGACTACGAGCGCACGAGCGAGTGCCGGATGGTGTTCCTGCGCCGTCAGCTCGACGACCCGGAGCTGGCGGCGGAGACCGGCGGGTGCGGCCGCTGCGACAACTGCACCGGCTCGCGCTGGCCGGCGAGCGTCGACGACGACGAGGTGGCCCGCACCCGTGCGCGGCTGGAACGGCCCGGTATCGATCTGCCGCCGCGCCGCCAGTGGCCGACCGGCATGAAGACGCTCGGGGTGCCGCTGTCGGGACGGATCACCGACGGGCCGCAGCCGGGCCGCGCGCTGGGGCGCCTGTCCGATCTGGGCTGGGGACCGCGCCTGCGTGCCCTGCTGGACGGTCCGGACGCGGAGGTGCCGGCCTCGGTGGTCGATGCGGCGATCGCGGTCCTGGCCGCGTGGGACTGGGCCGAGCGCCCGACCGCGGTCGTGGCGATGGACTCGGCCACCCACCCGGTGCTCGTTTCGTCCCTCGCGTCCCGATTGGCACAAATCGGACGATTGCAGGATCTAGGTGTATTGCGGCGGAGGCCGGGTAATCGGGAGCCGACGGCCGCGAACTCGGCATATCGGGTAGCCGCGCTCGTCGATGCGTGGGAGGAGCCCGATCTCCGTGGGCTGCGTGGTCCGATCCTGCTCGTCGACGCGGTGACCGACACCGGCTGGACGCTCACGATGGCGGCGAGAACCCTCGTCGCCGCGGGAGCCGAGGCGGTGTTGCCGTTCGCGCTGGCGATCCCGAAGTAATCGCAGCGAGGAGGCGAGACGATACATGTTTGTGACCGGTATCACAACATGGGTGCGACCTGCACGGACCACGGGGTTGCGGGAGGCAATTCGGCCGAGGGGGTGATCTCGGCCCCGGATGTTGTTAGGTTGAAAGGACTTATGAGGCATCTCGAGGAAAGAAGTACCCCGCCCTCCGGAACCGCAGTATCGAATTCCGCGGACGCGGTCGGAACCGCGACTGCCGAACCGAATTTCCGGCCTCTGCGTATCGCCGACGGAAAACGCCTCTGGCAGATCGCACGCGATTCGCAGGTGCTCGACGTCAATTCCGGCTACGCATATGTTCTGTGGTGTCGCGATTTCGGCGACACGTCGGTGGTGGCGACCGACGGAACCGACCGTCCCGTCGGCTTCGTCACCGGCTACCGCCGGCCCGAGGACCCACGGACCCTGTTCGTCTGGCAGGTCGCCGTCGACGCAGATCAGCGCGGTCGGGGCATCGCGGGCCGCATGCTCGACCATCTGCTCGACCGTCTCGAACCCCTCGGCGTCACCCGCCTCGAGACGACCGTGAGCCCCGACAACGACGCGTCGATCGCGATGTTCACCGCACTCGCCCGCCGTCGCGGAACGCACATCACCCGGACCGAACTGTTCGCGCCCGACGATTTTCCCGATTCCCATCTGGCAGAAGATCTGTACACGATCGGCGAATGACCGCTGCGCATATTGCGCGCGCGAATTCAATCTTTTTCGAATCATTAACAGGAGGACCACCACATGACCATCCTGGAACACAAGCCCGAAACGAAGTCCGAACTCGATACCGCTGTTTTCGAGCGTCTCGAATCCGAGGTCCGGAGTTACAGCCGCGGCTGGCCCACCGTTTTCGACAAGGCCTCCGGGTCCTGGCTCCGCAGCGAGGACGGCAAGGACTATCTCGACTTCTTCGCCGGGGCCGGTGCGCTGAACTACGGGCACAACAACCCCGTCCTCAAGTCGGCCCTCGTCGACTACATCATGGGTGACGGCATCACCCACGGCCTCGACATGCAGACCGTGGCCAAGCGCCGGCTGCTCGAGACCTTCGAGTCGCACGTGCTGCAGCCCCGCGGCCTCGACTACAAGGTGCAGTTCCCCGGCCCGACCGGCACGAACGCCGTCGAGGCGGCCCTGAAGCTGGCCCGCAAGGTCACCGGCCGCGAGTCGGTCATCAACTTCACCAACGCCTTCCACGGCATGACGCTCGGCGCCCTGTCGGTCACCGGCAACTCGATGAAGCGCGCCGGTGCCGGCGTGCCGCTGGTGCACGCCACGCCGATGCCGTTCGACAACTACTTCAACGGTGTCACCGAGGACTTCCAGTGGTTCTCCCGTGTGCTCGACGACGCGGGCAGCGGCCTCAACCGTCCCGCCGCCGTCATCGTCGAGACGGTGCAGGGCGAGGGCGGCGTGAACGTCGCCCGCCCGGAGTGGCTGCGCGCCCTCGCGGACCTGTGCAAGGAGCGCGACATCCTGCTCATCGTCGACGACGTGCAGATGGGCTGCGGCCGCACCGGCCCGTTCTTCTCCTTCGAGGTCGCGGGCATCACCCCCGACATCGTCACCCTGTCGAAGTCCATCGGCGGCTACGGCATGCCGCTCGCGCTGACGCTGTTCAAGCGCGATCTCGACGTGTGGGGCCCGGGTGAGCACAACGGCACCTTCCGCGGCAACAACCCGGCGTTCGTCACGGCCGCCGCGGCCCTCGAGCACTACTGGGCCGACGACAAGCTCGAGCGCGAGACCCTGCGCAAGGGCGAGCGCATCCGCCAGACGTTCATGAACCTGTCGGACATGTTCGACGGCGTGTCCACCCGTGGTCGCGGGCTGGTGCAGGGCCTGGTCTTCGACAACCCCGAAGACGCCGACAAGGTGTGCGCGCTCGCCTTCCAGGAGGGCCTGCTCGCCGAGACCTCCGGCCCGTCCGACGAGGTCGTCAAGCTGCTGCCGCCGCTGACCATCACCGACGACGAGCTCGAGTTCGGTCTGAACATCCTCGCGGAGGCCACCGCCAAGGTGCGCGCCTGAGCGCCTCTCCGAGCACACCGGACCCATTCCCACGGAAGGATTTTCGAAGAGCATGATCGTTCGCACCACCGACGAGATCACCGGCACCGAACGCGACGTCACCTCCGAGGACGGCCAGTGGCGCAGCAAGCGCATCGTCCTCGCCGGCGACAAGGTGGGCTTCTCGTTCCACGAGACGACCATCGAGCCGGGCACCGTCAACGAGTTCCACTACGCCAACCACGTCGAAGCCGTGTGGCTCGTCGAGGGCACCGGCAAGCTGCAGGACCTCGACAACGACGTGAAGTACGACCTCGCTCCCGGCACGATGTACCTGCTCGACGGCCATGAGCGGCACCGCGTGCTCCCGGACACCCGGATGCGCATGCTGTGCGTGTTCAATCCCCCGGTGACCGGACGCGAGGTCCACGACGAGAACGGTGTGTACCCGCTCGTCGAGGAACCCGCCTGACCCGCGCAATCCCGTGACCGATGCGGGGCGGACGCTTAGAGTCGAGACCATGACCTCCGAGCGTGCGCCCCGCATCGCCGTCGGTCCCGCCCGTGATGCGCGCTTCGAACAGGCGGTCGTCGGCGGGGGTGGCGTCCCGTGCGGATTCGAGGACGCCCCCGACGCCCTGATCTGGACCACCGGCCCGGACGGCTTCCCCGAGACCCTCCCGCCCTCCGTGCGCTGGGTGCAGCTGCCCTCCGCCGGGGTGGAGTACTGGCTGTCGCAGGGGATCGTGCGGGACCATCCGCATGTGACGTGGACGTCGGCCGCGGGGGCCTATTCGGCGACGGTCGCCGAACACGCCCTCATGCTGCTCCTCGCCGGTGTCCGTGCGCTGCCCGCACACCTGGCGGCGACCTCCTGGGCCCCGGAGACCCTCGCACCGTCCGTCGGCACCCTGCGCGGCGCGACCGTCGGCATCATCGGCGCCGGCGGAGTGGGCCGCGCCCTGGTCCCCATGCTGGCGACCCTCGGCGCGCACACCCTCGCCGTGACCCGCAGCGGACGGCCCGTGCCCGGCGCGGTCGAGACCTTCCCGGTCGAGCGCATCGACGAGATCTGGCCGCTGGCAGATCATTTCGTCATCTCCGCCATCGCCACCACGGACGTCGAACGGCTCGTCGGTGCCGCGGAACTCGCGGCGATGAAACCCACAGCGTGGGTGATCAACGTCGCGCGTGGGGATCTCGTCGACACCGACGCCCTCGTCGCCGCGCTCCGGTCGGGCGCGATCGCGGGGGCAGCCCTCGACGTCACCGACCCCGAACCCCTGCCCGACGGGCATCCCCTCTGGACGATCCCGAACGCGGTTGTCACACCCCATGATTCAAATCCGGCACCGCTGCGGATACCCGCCTATCTCGAGCACGTCACCGAGAACGTCACCCGCTTCGCGTCCGGACTCGCCCCGTCACCGGTGATCGACCCGAGCGCGGGCTACTGACCCCGCCCCGGACCCCGAGAGATGCTGCTGCACACCGTCGTCGAGACGTCCCGCTCCGTCGCGTCCACACGCTCGCGGAAGGCGAAGATCACCGAGCTGCGCGCCCTGCTCGAACGGGCCGCACCCCACGAGGTGGAACCGGTGGTCGCGTGGCTGTCGGGTGAGATGACGCAGGGACGCATCGGCGTCGGCTACCGCACCCTCGCCGGCCTGGACGTCGCGCCCGCGCCGCGCCCCTCTCTCACCGTCGACGACCTCTCCTCCGCCCTCGACCGGCTCGCCGGCGTGTCCGGGGCCGGATCCACCGCGGCGCGCCGCAGCCTGCTCGGTGACCTGTTCGCCGCCGCGACCGGCGACGAGCAACGGTTCCTCGTCGCCCTGCTCGGCGGCGAGCTGCGTCAGGGCGCCCTCGAAGGCGTGATGACCGATGCGGTCGCGGCCGCCGCCGGCCTACCGGTGGAACCGGTGCGGCGGGCGGTGATGCTCTCCGGCCGGCTCGCGCAGGCCGCCGCCGCGGCGTTCACCGGTGGCGTGGACGCGCTGGCCGCCTTCCGTCTCGAACTGGGCCGGCCCGTGCGGCCGATGCTCGCCTCCCCCGCCGACTCGCTCGACGCCGCGCTCACCGAATTCGACGGCGCGGTGAGCGTCGAGTACAAACTCGACGGCGCCCGCATCCAGGTCCACCGCCGCGACGAGGACGTGTGGGTGTTCACCCGCACCCTGCGCGACATCACCTCCTCCGTCCCGGAACTCGTCGAGCTCGTGCGGAACCTGCCGTGCCGCAGCGTCGTCCTCGACGGCGAGACCCTCGCCCTCACCGACGCGGGCCGGCCCCGCCCGTTCCAGGAGACGATGAGCCGGTTCGGGGCCCGCAGCGAACGCGACCTGCTGCTGCACCCCTACTTCTTCGACTGTCTCCACCTCGACGGCGACGACCTGCTCGACGCTCCCCTGTCCACCCGGCTCGACCGGCTCGATGGTGTCGCCGGACCCCACCGCATCCCGACGGTGTTCGCCCCCGATCTCGACGGCGCCGAGGCGCATCTCGGAGCAGCGCTGGGCAGCGGGCACGAAGGGGTGATGGTGAAGTCGCTCGCCTCCACCTACACCGCGGGCCGGCGCGGTCGGGCCTGGCAGAAGGTCAAACCGGAGCACACCCTCGACCTGGTGGTGCTCGGCGCCGAGTGGGGTTACGGCCGCCGCACCGGCTACCTGTCGAACCTCCGTCTCGGGGCGCGCGATCCCGACGGCGGGCCGCCGATCATGGTGGGCAAGACGTTCAAGGGCCTGACCGACGCGGTGCTGCGGTGGCAGACCGAGGAGTTCCCTCGCCACGAGTCCCACCGCGACGCGCAGACGGTGTACCTGCGGCCGGAGATCGTCGTCGAGATCGAACTCGACGGCGTGCAGGTCAGCCCCCGCTATCCCGGGGGTGTGGCGCTGCGGTTCGCGCGGGTACTCCGCTACCGGCCCGACAAGTCCGCCGCCGAGGCCGACACCATCGACGCGGTGCGCGCGCTGCTGCCGGCCGGGGACGGCCTACCGTGGAAGGGGTGATCGACCTGTCTCCTTCCCTGCACGACCTGCACGCTCTCCTGGAGGGACGCCGGGTCGCGGTGCTCACCGGGGCCGGGGTGTCCACCGACTCCGGTATCCCCGACTATCGCGGACCGGGCTCCCCGCCCCGCAACCCCATGACCTTGCAGCAGTTCGTCGGCGACCCGGTCTTCCGGCAACGTTACTGGGCGCGCAACCACGTGGGCTGGAAACACATGGACGCCGCGCGCCCGAACGCCGGGCACCGGGCGCTGGTGGCGCTCGAGCGGGCCGGGAAGGTCGTCGGTGTCATCACCCAGAACGTCGACCTGCTGCACACCAAGGCGGGCAGCCGGCGCGTGGTGGACCTGCACGGCACCTACGCGCAGGTCCGGTGCCTGGTGTGCGATCACCGCATCTCGCGGTTCACTCTGCACGAGCGGCTCACCGCCGCGAACCCGGATTTCCACCGGCGGGTCCACGAGACGACGGGTCTGGAAGTCGCGCCGGACGCCGACGCCGTCGTCGCGGACACCACCGATTTCGTGGTGGTCGACTGCGAGGGGTGCGGCGGGATGCTCAAACCCGACATCGTCTACTTCGGGGAGATCGTGCCGCGCCCGCGGGTGGAGCAGGCCTTCGGTCTGGTCGACGAGGCCGACGCGCTGCTCGTCGCGGGCAGTTCCCTGGCGGTGCAGTCCGGGCTGCGGTTCGTCCGCCGCGCGGTGCAGCGCGGCATCCCCGTGGCGGTGGTCAACCGGGGGCCCACCCGCGGCGACGCGAGGGCCGCGGTGAAGATCGAGGCGGGCACCTCCGAGACCCTCTCGGCGCTCGCCGAGGCGGTCGCCGCCCGGTCCTGAGGACGGGCCGGTTCAGACCCGCACGAGATCGTCGGCGTGCACCACGGGCCGCTGCAGGTCGGGCGGCAGCTGGCTGGTGGAGAACCCGATCATGAAGTCGAGTTCGGACTGGTCGTAGGCCACCACCCCGCGCGCGACGGTACGGCCGTCGGGAGCGACCAGACCCACCACGTCGCCGGCGTGGAAGCTGCCGCTCATGCCGGTGATGCCGGCGGCGAGCAGCGACCGGCGACGGTCGGTCACCGCGCGCACCGCCCCTTCGTCGAGGTGCAGGGCGCCGTGGACGTCGGCGGCGTGCCGCACCCAGAAGCGCCGGGCGGACATCCGCTGGGGGCGCGCCGCGAAGGCGGTGCCGACATCGGCGGCGCCGAGGGCGCGGTCGGCCTGGGACGCCGAGGTGAGCAGCACCGGCACACCCGAGTCGGCGGCCAGGCGCGCGGCGGACAGCTTCGAGGCCATCCCGCCCGTGCCGAGGGCACCGCCCGATCCGGCGACCACACCGTCGAGGTCCTCGGGTGAGTTCACCTCGGGGATGAGGTTGGCAGCGCCCTTGCGCGGATCGCCGTCGTAGAGGCCGTCGACGTCGGACAGCAGGATCAGCGCGTCGGCGCCGACGAGATGCGCGACGAGCGCGGCGAGCCGGTCGTTGTCGCCGAACCGCAGTTCGACGGTGGCGACGGTGTCGTTCTCGTTGACCACCGGGATCGCCCCGAGGGAGCGGAGCCGGTCGAGGGTGCGTTGGGCGTTGCGGTGCTGGGTGCGGCGTCCGATGTCGTCGGCGGTGAGCAGCACCTGCCCGACGACGCGGCCGTAGCGGGCGAAGGAGTTGCCCCAGGCGTCGGCGACGGCGAGCTGCCCGACGCTCGCGGCGGCCTGCTTGGTGGCGAGGTCGCGCGGCCGGGTGGTCAGGCCGAGCGGCGCGAGCCCGGCCCCGACGGCGCCGGAGGACACGACGACCACGCTGGATCCCGCCTGGATACGAGCTTCGAGGGCGTCGACGAGACGGTCGAGCCGGGCGTGGTCGAGTCCGCCCACGAGACTGGTGATCGCCGAGGATCCGATCTTGACCACGACGGTGCGGGCGTGGGAGATGACCTCCCGGGTGTCGCTCATGTTCTCCTGTTTTCCTGCTACCTGCGGGAGCGGTGGCGCCGCGACCCGCTATTCGAAATCGTCGTCCGTGGCCAGGCCGCGCCGGACCTTCTTGGCGTGGCGGCGTTCGGTGGCGCTGACGCGGTCCACCCGGTCGAGGCGGGCGTCGGTGCCGCGGCCCGTGGGCACGATGTCCACGCCGGCCTGGGTCTGCGGCTCCCACTCGAAGCTGACGTCGCCGATGGTGACGGAGCAGCCCGGTTCCGCGCCGAGCTCGACGAGCTTGTCCTCGACGCCGAGACGGGCGAGCCGGTCGGCGAGGTATCCCACCGCTTCGTCGTTGTCGAAGGCCGTCTGCCGCACCCACCGCTCGGGCCGGGTACCGCGGACGACGAAGCCGCCGGGCACCTCGGGGTCGGGCACGACGGTGAAGCTCTCCTCGTCGCGCGGGACGGGACGGATCACCGGGCGGGTCGGTTCGGCCGGCGGGTGCGCCTCTCGGTACTCGGCGACCATCCGGGCCAGCGCGAAGGTCAGCGGCCGCAGGCCCTCGCGGCTCACGGCGGAGATGGTGAACACCGGCCAGCCGCGGGCCTCGAGTTCGGGGGTGACGAACTCGGCGAGTTCCTTCGCGTCGGGCACGTCGGCCTTGTTCAGGATGACGATGCGGGGGCGTTCGGCGAGGTCGCCGAGGCCGCTGTCGCCGGCCAGCGCCGGCTGGTAGGCGGCGAGCTCCGCCTCGAGGGCGTCGATGTCGGAGATCGGATCGCGGCCGGGTTCGAGGGTCGCGCAGTCGACGACGTGGGCGAGCACGGCGCACCGCTCGAGGTGGCGGAGGAAGTCGAGGCCGAGACCACGGCCCTCGCTGGCGCCGGGGATCAGGCCCGGGACGTCGGCGACGGTGAAGGTGACGTCGCCGGACTGCACCACCCCGAGATTCGGGACGAGCGTGGTGAACGGGTAGTCGGCGATCTTCGGCTTGGCCGCCGAGAGCACCGACACCAGCGACGACTTGCCGGCGGAGGGGAACCCGACGAGACCGACGTCGGCGACGGACTTCAGTTCGAGGACGAGGTCGAGCTCTTCGCCCTCCTCGCCGAGCAGGGCGAAGCCGGGGGCCTTGCGGGCCTTCGAGGCGAGGGCGGCGTTGCCGAGTCCACCGCGACCACCGTGTGCGGCGACGAAGCGGGTGCCCTCACCGACGAGGTCGGCGAGGATGCGGCCGTTGCGGTCGAGCACGACGGTGCCGTCCGGGACCTTCAGGACCAGGTCGCCGCCGTTGGCGCCGTTGCGGTTGCCGCCGGCGCCCTGGGCGCCGTTGGACGCCTTGGCGTGCTGGTGGAAGTGGAAGTCGAGCAGGGTGTGCACGTTGCGGTCGACCTCGAGGACGACGTCACCGCCGTTGCCTCCGTTACCACCGTCGGGGCCGCCGAGCGGCTTGAACTTCTCGCGGTGGACGGAGGCACAGCCGTTACCGCCCTTACCGGCGCTGACGTGCAGCACCACCCGGTCGATGAAGCGGGACATGGGTGGACCTTCTCTCCGTCCGAAAAACAACCTTGGTGAACAACGCAACAGGGGCGGGTCAGGGTGTGCGACCCTGGCCCGCCCCTATTGGGAGTATGTCGCGAGGGCAGCCCCCGCGGTGTCCTCATCGGACGGCAGATCAGGCCTCTGCCGCAACCGGGACGATGTTGATGGTCTTGCGACCGCGCTTGGTGCCGAACTCGACGGCACCGGCAGCGAGAGCGAACAGCGTGTCGTCGCCGCCACGTCCGACGTTCACGCCGGGGTGGAAGTGGGTGCCGCGCTGGCGCACGATGATCTCGCCGGCGTTGACGGCCTGGCCACCGAAGCGCTTGACGCCGAGTCGCTTGGCGTTCGAATCGCGACCGTTACGGGAGCTGGATGCACCCTTCTTGTGTGCCATGACGAACCCTCCTGAGGGTGAAGCTCGAAGCTCGAATTACTTGATGCCGGTGACCTTGACGACCGTCAGCTTCTGACGGTGACCCTGACGCTTGTGGTAGCCGGTCTTGTTCTTGAACTTGTGGATGCGGATCTTCGGGCCCTTGGTGTGCTCGACGATCTCGCCGGTGACCGTGACCTTGGCCAGCTTGTCGGCATCGGTGGTCAGTTCGGATCCGTCGACGACGAGGACCGGGGCGAGCGAGACAGCAGCGCCGGGCTCACCCTCGATCTTCTCGACCTTGACGAGGTCGCCTTCAGCGACCTTGTACTGCTTACCGCCGGTCTTGACGATCGCGTACGTTGCCATCGGACGGCTACCCCTTGCTTCTTCGAACGTTCTCGCGCCACAGTGTTGCGAACGCGACTGGTCTGGTGTGGTTGCTGACTCGGGTCCCGCCACCATCCCGTGTTCGGACGCAGCCGGGCAGCATCGCCGAGTAGCGACTGAACAAGATTACGGGACGGTGACTCTCGGGGTCAAACCGGGCCCCGGGGTGTCCCGTGCCGGACCGGCACATGTCTCCGGTGCCGGGCCGGCACAGGCCGACCCGGCACCGGACATCACGTTCCGGTCACCGCGGTCTCCCCCGAGTGGTCCTCCCCGAGTGGTCTACGCCTCGGCGTCGACCGGGGGTCCCGCCGGGCGTCCCGCAGCGCGCCGCACCCGCGGCCGCCGCACGATCTCGACGGGGGTGTCGGCCGCCGGGACCGCCGGCGCCTCGGGGGCGCTGTCGGTGGCGGTCACCGGGATGACGAACACCTTGGCGGCGGAGTCCCCGTCGCCGGTGGGTGCGGCCGCCGCGCGGGCGACCCTGCGGGCCCTGCGACGCCGCGGTGCGGTCTCCGGACTCGTTCCGGTCTCGGCGGGACGGGCCGCCGGAGCGGACGCGACCGGGGCCGGTTCGACCGCCTCCTCGGCAGCCGCCACCTCCGCTTCGACCTCCTGCGGTTCGTCCGCGGGGGTCGTCACGGTGGTGTGGTCCTCCCCGCTGGGGGTCTCGCGACCCTCCGCGGCGACCTTCTCCTGCTCGACCGCCTGCAGCGGCTCGGCGACCTTCACCGGGTCGGCAGCGGCCGGGGCCTCGGCAGCGCTGTCGGCCTGCTGGGACCCGGACTGCTGGGTCTCGGACTGCTGGGTCTCGGACTGCGGAGCCTCGTCCGGATGCGTCTCCGCCTGGTGGGCGGCCATCGCGAGGGCCACCGGATGGGCGGCGCGCTTGGCGACCTCCTCCGGCGACGGATGGTGCACCTGGGGTTCGGCGGCGGGCGCCGGTTCGGCGGCGCTCTTGTCCCGTCCCCGCTTGCGGCGCGAGCCACCCGAGGAGCGGTTCGAGTCGTCGGAGTGCTTCGACTCGATGGGCTCCGAGTGGACGATGATTCCGCGGCCGTTGCAGTGCTCGCAGGTGGTGGAGAACGCCTCGACGAGCCCGGTGCCGAGCCGCTTGCGGGTCATCTGCACGAGACCGAGCGAGGTGACCTCCGAGACCTGGTGGCGGGTGCGGTCCCGGCCCAGGGCCTCGGTGAGGCGCCGCAGCACCAGATCGCGGTTCGACTCGAGCACCATGTCGATGAAGTCGACGACGATCATGCCGCCGATGTCGCGCAGACGCATCTGGCGGACGATCTCCTCGGCGGCCTCGAGGTTGTTGCGGGTGACCGTCTCCTCGAGGTTGCCGCCCGAGCCGGTGAACTTGCCGGTGTTGACGTCGATCACCGTCATCGCCTCGGTGCGGTCGATGACGAGGGTGCCGCCCGAGGGCAGCCACACCTTGCGGTCGAGTGCCTTGGCGAGCTGCTCGTCGATGCGGTGGGCGGCGAAGACGTCCACCGAGTTCTTCGACTCGTAACGCTCGACGCGCGGCAGCAGGTCCGGGGCGACCGTGCGGATGTAACCCTCGACGGTGTTCCACGCGGACTCGCCCTCGATGACGAGCTTCGAGAAGTCCTCGTTGAAGAGGTCGCGCACGACCTTCACGAGCAGGTCGGGCTCCTCGTAGAGGGTCTTCGGCTGGCCCGACGCGTCGGCCTGCAGCTTCTCGGCCTGCTCGCGGATGGACTCCCACTGCGTCTGCAGACGGGTGACGTCGCGGGAGAGTTCCTCCTCGCTGACGCCCTCGGCGGCGGTCCGGATGATCACACCGGCATCGGCCGGGACGATCTCGCGGAGGATGTCCTTCAGGCGCTTGCGCTCGGTGTCGGGCAGCTTGCGGCTGATGCCCGTCGACGATCCGCCCGGCACGTACACCAGGAAGCGTCCGGCGAGGCTGATCTGGGTGGTCAGGCGCGCACCCTTGTGGCCGACCGGGTCCTTGCTGACCTGCACGACCACCTGGTCGCCGGGCTTGAGGGCCTGCTCGATCTTGCGCGAGTTGCCGCCGAGGCCCGCGGCCTCCCAGTTCACCTCACCGGCGTAGAGCACGCCGTTGCGGCCGCGGCCGATGTCGATGAACGCCGCCTCCATGGAGGGCAGCACGTTCTGGACGCGGCCGAGATAGATGTTGCCGACCATCGACGCCGACCCGGAGGTGGTGACGAAGTGTTCGACGAGGATGCCGTCCTCGAGCACCGCGACCTGCGTCATCCCGGCGTGCTGGCCACCGGTGCGCTCGCGCACGACCATCACCCGGTCGACGGACTCGCGGCGGGCGAGGAACTCCGACTCGGTGAGGATCGGCGGACGACGACGTCCGGCCTCCCGGCCGTCGCGGCGCCGCTGACGCTTCGCCTCGAGGCGGGTCGACCCGCTGATGCCCTGGACCTCGTCCTTGGCGCGGGTGCGGGTGCGCGGTTCACGCTCGTGGACGACCGTGGGGATCGAGTCGTCCTCGGTGGTCGTGGTCTCGGTGTCGGCCGAACCACGGCGACGGCGACGGCGGCGACGGCGTCGCGAGGTGCCGCCCTCGGCGGTCTCCTCACCGCCCTGTTCCTCGTCGTCCTCGGAGCTCGTGTCCTCGGCGGACTCGTCGGTCTCGGCAGCGCCCTCGGCCTCAGCGTCGACGGTCTCGGTCTTCTCGGCGGTCGCAGCCTTCTCGGTGCTCGCGGCCTTCTCGGTGGCCTCGGTCTCCGAGTCGTCCTCGCCCTGCAGCTCGGCGTCGGCACCGTCCCCGCGACCACGGCCCCGGCCCCGACGTCCGCGGCGACGGCGGCGCGGCTGCTGATCGTCCTGCTCGTCCTCGCTCCGGGCCGCCGCAGTGTCCTCGGCCTCGGTCTCGGTCTCGGCGGCCGGTTCCTCGACGGTGCCGGTGGTCTGCTCGTCCTCGACCACGGGCTGGTCGGCGGTCTTCGCGCTGCGACGGACACGCCGACGACGCGGACGGCTCTCCTCCTCGTCCTCGACCGCGGACGGCACCTCGGGCTGCAGGAACAGCGGCGCGGTGACGATGGGTTCGGCCGGGGTCGCGGGCGGCTCCGGGATCTCGAACAGCGGAGTGCTCTGCTCGGCGGAGGTGAACAGGCCGGTGGGCCCGCCGACGGGCGGCACCTGCACGGCCTCCTCGGCCGCGGGCTCGGCCGCTTCGGACTCGACGACCTCCGGCTCGGTGGCTTCGGTCGCCTCCGGCTCGGCCGGAGCCGGGGCCACAGCGGGCGCCGGTTCCTCACCTTCGGTGCTGCTCAGCGCGGCGTGCAGGTCCTCCGCAACGTCGCGCGGGAGGGTCGAGTGCGCGCTGCGCAGCTCGGTGCCGCGCTCGGCGGCCTTCGCGATCACCTGCTTGCTGGTCAGGCCCAGCAGCTTGGCGAGCGCGTGCACACGAATCTTGGCAGGCAGGCCCAGGACGTTGCGTCCACCTGCCTCCGTCGACTCGATCGAATTGTTCTCCGGCGGCTCTCGATCGGCCACGTAAGTCTCCTAAGACCCCCGGGCGCGTCCATCACCGACTGGGCGATGTGAGCGGCCACGCGGGGGCGCTGTTTGTGTACTCGCGCCGGGGCGCGAGTTCTTCCGGTCTCGCATCGCGCGGTCGTCCGGTGCCCGTTTTCACTGCACGGCCGAGCAATGCCTGGCTTGATCGCGGGTCGTGCGCCGGAACATCCAGCGTGCCGCCGAGCGAGGTGTCTCCTTCGTCCTCGGCCACAGCGATGTCGGGCATCGATCCGTGATGTCGTTCGGTCGCTCCGCACAAGGTGTGTGAGGTGCAACCTCTGCCAGTATCCCACACAGAACTGCGCGGATACGCCAACGGCGCCCCGTGGGGCGCCGTCGGCGGGTGTCGTACGCAGCGAATCGCGTCGCCGGAGTGGTTCCGGCGCGACACGCCGATCCTTCGGAAATTGCCTACTTCGCAGCCAGGGCCGGGAACCACAGCGCGATCTCGCGCTCGGCGGACTCGACCGAGTCGGAGCCGTGCACGAGGTTCTCGCCCGGGTCGAGACCCAGGTCGCCGCGGATCGAGCCGGGCACGGCCTTCTCGACGGGGTCGGTGCCGCCGGCGAGCTGCCGGAACGCCGCGATCGCGCGGGGGCCCTCGAGGACCGCCGCCACGAGCGGGCCGCCCGTGATGAACTCGATCAGCGAGGGGTAGAAGGGCTTGCCCTCGTGCTCGGCGTAGTGCGCCGCGGCGACCTCTTCCGTCGCGGTGCGGAGCTCGAGAGCGACGATGTCGAGTCCCTTGCGCTCGATGCGCGAGAGGATCTCTCCGACATGACGACGGGCAACGCCGTCGGGCTTGATCAGTACCAGGGTCCGCTCAGTCACGCGACAAGCCTAGAGGTTCAGTCCCGCTGCCCTCGGAGCAGACCCCGGGATTCGCGATACCGGATGTCTTTCCGCAGGTAGAAGATGTACGCCCAGACGACGGCGAACAGCACGCCCACGGCGCCGAAGGCGGGGTCGACGAAGAAGCCGAGCACCGCCAGGACCTGCAGCGTGATGTTGAACGGGATGGCCCAAGGCCGTTTCTGCAGCCCCGCGCCGAGGATCATCAGCACCGCCAGGCCCACCACGTAGGTGGTCGACAGGGCGCTCAGTCCCCCGCCGACCGTCGCGATGACCGGCAGCACCAGCAGGACGACGATCGCCTCGAGCACCAGGGTGCCGGCCATCACCCCGCGGAAGCCCTTCCACGGGTCGGTCGCCGGCGGGCGGAACTGCTGCTGCTCCGGATTGTCGTTGCTCACGAGGGATCCTTTCCGAAGAGACTGCGCGCGGCACCGGCGGTGACGACCGAACCGGTGATCACGACACCGGCACCGGAGATCGTCTCCCCCGGCTCGCCGATCTCCTCCGCGATCGCGATCGCGGTCTCGATCGCGTCGGGCAGGCTCGCGGCCGTCACGACACGCTCGTCACCGAAACGGGCGACGGCGATGTTCGCCAGATCGTCGACGTCCATCGCCCGGGGCGACCCGTTGTGGGTGACCACGATCTCGTCGAAGACAGGCTCGAGTGCCTCGATGAGTCCGGCCACGTCCTTGTCCGCCATCACGCTGACGACACCCACCAGTTTACGGAAGTCGAACTCGGCGGCGAGGGCCGCCGCGAGCGCCTTCGCGCCGTGGGGGTTGTGCGCGGCGTCGAGGAAGACGGTGGGTGCGCTGCGCACCCGCTCGAGGCGTCCGGGGCTGGTCACCGACGCGAACGCCTCGCGCACCACCTCGACGTCGAGTTGCTTGTCCGCACCGGCGCCCAGGAACGCCTCGACGGCCGCGAGCGCCACCGACGCGTTGTGGGCCTGATGCTCGCCGTGCAGCGGCAGGAAGATGTCGGTGTAGAGCCCGCCGAGGCCCTGCAGGTCGATCTGCTGACCACCCACGGCGACCGCGCGGCGCACCACCGCGAACTCCGAGCCCTGCCGGGCGACGGCCGCGTCGGCCTCGACGGCCTGCCGTAGCAGCACCTCCATCGCCTCGGGTTCCTGCTGGGCGATGATCGCCACGGTGTCGCGCGGCACGAGCCCGTCCCCGACGGCCTTCTTGATAATCCCGGCCTTCTCCCCCGCGATCTCGGTGAGGGTGTCGCCGAGGAAACCGGTGTGGTCGATGCCGATCGGGGTGATCACCGCGACCTGCCCGGTGACGACGTTGGTGGCGTCCCAGCGTCCGCCGAGTCCGACCTCGACGACCGCCACGTCGACGGGCGCATCGGCGAAGGCCGCGAACGCCATGGCGGTGGTGACCTCGAACTTGCTCATCCTCGGGCCACCGGCCGCCTCGGACTGCTCGTCGATCATCCGCACGTATGGCTCGATGTCGCGGTAGGTGTCGACGTAGGTGCGCGGCGAGACCGGCGTCCCGTCGATGCTGATCCGCTCGGTGGCGAGCTGCAGGTGCGGGCTCGTCGTGCGGCCCACCCGCTGGTGCATGCGGGTGAGCAGCGCGTCGATCATGCGGGCCGTCGACGTCTTGCCGTTGGTACCGGCGACGTGGATCGACGGGTAGTTGTGCTGCGGCGACCCGAGGATGTCCATGAGCGCGGAGATCCGCGCCAGGGACGGCTCGATCTTCGTCTCCGGCCAGCGCCGGTCGAGTTCCTCCTCGACCAGCGCCAGTTCGGCGAGGTCCACCGGGGACGGGGACCCCGGGGTGTCGGTGCTCACGCCGCGCCCAGCTCCTTCAGCCGCGCGGTGATCCGCGCGATCTCCTCCTCGGCGATCTGCTTGCGACCGCGGATCTTCTCGACGACCTGCTCGGGGGCCTTCGCGAGGAAGGCGTCGTTCGACAGCTTCGCCGAGGTGACCGACAGTTCCTTCTCCGCCGCGGCGAGATCCTTGCGCAGACGCGCGATCTCGGCGCCGACGTCGATGCTGCCGGAGGTGTCGAGCTCGACGGTGACCGTCGCCCGGCTCAGGCGCACCTCGATGGAGGCGGTGGCCGAGAACGAGTCCTCGGGCTCGGTGAGGCGGGCGAGCGAACGCACGGCCGGCACCTGCGCGACCAGATCGGCGTCCTCGACCCCGATCAGGCGGGTCGCGACCTTCTGGGACGGCTTGAGGCCCTGGTCGCTGCGGAACCGACGAATCTCGGTGACGAGCTTCTGCAGGTCGGCGATGCGCTGCGCGGCGGTGCCGTCGGCGGCCACGCCGGACGCCTCGGGCCACGACGCGACGACGACGGACTCCCCGCCGGTGAGGGCCTTCCACAGGGTCTCGGTGACGAACGGGATGACGGGGTGCAGCAGGCGCAGCAGCGCGTCGAGGACGGTGCCGAGCACGACCTTGGTGCCCTCGGCGTACTCGCTGCCCTCGGCGAGCTGGACCTTGGCGAGCTCGAGGTACCAGTCGCAGACCTCGTCCCACGCGAAGTGGTAGAGCGCCTCGCACGCCTTGGAGAACTCGTAGCGGTCGAAGGCCGCGTCGACCTCGGCGCGGACCTGCTCGAGCCGGTCGAGGACCCAGCGGTCGGCGTCGGTGAGCTGCTCGCGGGCGGGCAGCTCACCCACCACGGCGCCGTTCATGAGCGCGAACTTGGTGGCGTTGAACAGCTTGTTGGCGAAGTTGCGCGACGACTGGGCGTGGTCCTCACCGACGGCGAGGTCGCTGCCCGGGTTCGCGCCGCGCGCCAGGGTGAAACGCAGGGCGTCGGCGCCGAAGCGCTCGACCCAGTCCAGCGGGTCGATGCCGTTGCCGCGCGACTTCGACATCTTCTTACCGAACTGATCGCGGACCAGGCCGTGCAGGAACAGGTCCTTGAACGGCACCGGCGCCTGGTGCACGGCGTCGTCGCCCGACACGTAGGTGCCGAACATCATCATGCGCGCGACCCAGAAGAACAGGATGTCGTAGCCGGTGACGAGCACGCTGGTCGGGTAGAACTTGTCCAGCTCGGGGGTACGGTCCGGCCAGCCCATGGTCGAGAACGGCCACAGCGCCGAGGAGAACCAGGTGTCGAGGACGTCGGGGTCCTGCTCCCAGCCCTCGGGTGCGGTCTCGTCGGGGCCGAAGCACTCGACCTCACCGTTCGGGCCGTACCAGATCGGGATGCGGTGACCCCACCACAGCTGACGCGAGATGCACCAGTCGTGCATGTTGTCGACCCACTCGAACCAGCGCGGTTCCTGGCTCGCGGGGTGGATGACGGTGTGCCCGTTGCGCACCGCGTCGCCGGCAGCCTTGGCGAGCTTGTCGACCTTGACCCACCACTGCATCGACAGGCGCGGCTCGATGGTCTCGCCGGACCGCTCGGAGTGGCCGACGCTGTGGATGTAGGGGCGCTTCTCGGCGACGACACGGCCCTGCGCGGCGAGTTCCTCACGGATCGCGACGCGCGCTTCGAAGCGGTCCATGCCGTCGAAGCGGGTGCCGGTGTCGGCGATGCGGCCGGCCTTGTCCATGATCGTGGGCATCGGCAGGTTGTGCCGCAGGCCCATCTCGAAGTCGTTGGGGTCGTGTGCCGGGGTGATCTTCACGGCGCCCGTACCGAATTCGGGGTCGACGTACTCGTCGGCGATGATCGGGATCTGCCGCCCGGTGATGGGGTGCTCGAGCGTGGTGCCGATCAGGTCCTTGTAGCGCTCGTCGTCGGGGTGCACCGCGACGGCGGTGTCGCCGAGCATCGTCTCGACACGGGTGGTGGCGACGACCACGTGCGGTTCGTCGTCGTTCAGGGAGCCGTAGCGCAGGGAGACGAGTTCGCCCTCGACCTCCTCGAACTTGACCTCGATGTCGGAGATGGCGGTCTGCAGCACCGGCGACCAGTTGACCAGGCGCTCGGCGCGGTAGATCAGGCCCTCGTCGTAGAGGCGCTTGAAGATCGTCTGGACGGCGCGGGACAGGCCCTCGTCCATGGTGAAGCGGTCGCGGGACCAGTCGACGCCGTCACCGATGCGGCGCATCTGGCCCTGGATCATGCCGCCGGACTCGGCCTTCCACTGCCAGACCTTCTCGATGAAGGCCTCGCGGCCGAGGTCCTCCTTCTTCTTGCCGCCGGCGGCGAGCTGCTTCTCGACGACGGTCTGGGTGGCGATGCCGGCGTGGTCCATGCCGGGCAGCCACAGCACCTCGTAGCCCTGCATGCGCTTGCGGCGGGTGAGCGCGTCCATGAGGGTGTGGTCGAGGGCGTGACCCATGTGCAGGCTGCCGGTGACGTTGGGCGGGGGCAGCACGATCGAGTACCCGGGCTTGTCGCTGGTCGGGTCGGCCTCGAAGTAGCCGGCGTCCACCCACTGCTGGTAGAGCTCCGCTTCGACAGCGCTGGGATCCCAGCTCTTGGGGAGGGCGTCGGCGGGGTTCTGCGAGTTCTCTGGCGCACTGGTCACCAGGCAATCGTAAGCGTCGAGCACAAACCGCCTGGACACGGCCCGTGTGCCGTCGGTCTCCCCCGCGTCAGCCGAGTTCGGCCGGCAACTCCAGCGGGCGGCCGAGGACGTGCTCGGACAGGAACGCCTCGACGGTCCGGTACCAGATCTTCGTGTGCTGGGGCCGCAGCACCCAGTGGTTCTCCGACGGGAAGTACAGGAACCGGTGCACGGTGGTGCCGTCCTCCTCGGCGGGCAGGCCGGACTCGTCGAGCAGCTCGTACCACAGGCGCAGGGCCTCCCCGATGGGCACGCGGTGGTCCTTGTCGCCGTGGATGACGAGCATCGGGGTGACGATGTCGGCGACGAACAGGTGCGGGGAGTTCTCGACGGCCATCTCCGGGGTCACCTCCCGCTGCCAGTACCAGGCGACGTCGGTGGTCGGGGTGAACTGGTCCAGCGCCCACAGCCCGGCGTGGGTGACGATCGCCCGGAAGCGGTCGGTGTGCCCGGCGATCCAGTTGGCCATGTAGCCGCCGAACGAGCCGCCCATCACGGCGGTGCGGTCGGCGTCGATGTCGGGGCGGGCGACGGTGGCGTCGGTGAGGGTCATGAGGTCGGTGTAGGGCTCCTTGCCCCAGCGTCCCCAGCCGCGGCGGACGAACTCGTCGCCGTAGCCGGTGGACAGCGCCGGGTCGGGCAGCAGCACGGCGTAGCCGCATGCGGCGAGCAGCCACGGGTTCCACCGCCACGACCAGGTGTTCCAGCTGCTCAGCGGCCCGCCGTGCACCCACAGCAGCAGCGGCGCGGGGGCGGTGTCGGAGGCCTCGTGCGGCAGGGCGAGCCAGGCGCGTAGCGGGGTGCCGTCGGTGGCCTCGGTGACGACCTCGGTGAGCCGGCCCGGCAGCTCCGGCAACGGCGCGGGCGCCGGCAGTGCGGTGACCGCACCGGCGTCGGGGCCGGTGAGGGTGATCCGGACGGGGTGCGGCGGCACCGTGCAGGAGGCGCGCAGGGCGTAGACGCGGGTGCCGTCGGGGGCGACGTGCACGTCGGTGTAGGCCGCGTCGTCGGCGGTGAGGCGCTCGGGTTGTGATCGGCCGAGCCGGTGCACGAAGACCGGGGCGCGGCCGCGGTCGTCGGCGGTGAGGACCAGCCCGGTGCCGTCGGGCAGCCACGCGACGGAGGTGGGGCGCCGGTCCCATTCGGGCGCTTCGCGGCTCGTCGTGCCGGTCGCCAGGTCGAGCACGCGCAGGGTGACCCGGGGCGGGTTCTCGGCGTCGCTGAGCGATTCGTGCAGGTAGGCGAGCTTCGTGCCGTCCGGGGAGATCGCCGGGTGGGTGGCGTCGCCGTCGGGGTCGTCGACGAGCGGGGTGCGCAGGCCGGTGCCGAGATCGATCCGCACGAGGGTGACGCGGCGGGAGGCGCGCGGCCCGGCGACCACCCAGGTGGACGCGGCGAACGAACCGTCGGCGGCGACGTCGAGCCGCGGGTTGCGCAGCGCGCCGCGGATGCCGGGTGTGAGGTCGGTGAGGCCGCCGTCCTTGCCGGGGATCAGCAGGTGCGGCTGGTCGGGGCCGAGGTCGTGGTCCCAGTAGCGCACCGGATAGCCGGAGTGCAGGACGGCGGTGACCTCGGCGCTCTTCCGGGCGTCGCGGACGCGTTCGTCGTCGCTCTCGCTGTGGCCGAGGACGGCGGCGGTGACGACGATCCGGTCGGCGCGGGCGGCGGTGTGGACCGAGGCGATGCCGCCCTTGCGGGTCGCGACCTGCTCGGCCTCACCGCCCCGGGCGGGCAGGCGCCACAGCGAGACGGGCTGGTCGTCCTTGCCGCGTGCTGCGGTGAACAGCAGGTCGCCGGTGGCGGTGAAGGCGGGGTTGGACTCCCCTTTCACGCCGTGGGTGAGCCGCCGGGCCGGTTCCTGCCCGTCGGGGTCGATCTCCCACAGGGCGCCGGTGTAGGAGGTGGCCTTGTCGTCGAGCGTCGACTGGGCGATCACCAGCCGGGTGCCGTCGGGCGACATCGCCAGGGTCGTCACGCGCGGCAGCGCCAGGTAGTCGTCGAGCTCGTGGAAGGCGGTCATGGTCCAGGACGATAGCGAGGGCCACGGCGGGCAGCGTCGAGGTTGCGGCACGCGCGGTTGTAACCTGGTCGTTCGGCAGACATATCCCGATCGCGTCTTCCCCTCGAACGGAGCATCTTCATGGTCGATCTCGCCTACGTCATCGCCGGCTCGGAAGCGACCGGTGGTGCCGGTCTGCAGGTCGACCTCAAGACGTTCCAGCAGCACGGTGTGTACGGTGTGGGCACCACGACCTGCATCGTCTCGTTCGACCCGAAGAACGACTGGGGTCACCGCTTCTTCCCGGTGCCGGCCGAGGTCATCGCCGACCAGATCGAGGCGGCCACCTCCGCCCACGACCTCGACGTCGTGAAGATCGGCATGCTCGGCACCCCCGCGACAATCGAGGTCGTCGCCGAGGGCCTGGCCAAGCAGAACTGGCGGCACGTCGTGCTCGACCCGGTGCTGATCTGCAAGGGCCAGGAGCCCGGTGCCGCGCTCGACACCGACAACGCGCTGCGCACCCGGATCCTCCCGCATGCCACGGTGATCACCCCGAACATGTTCGAGGCCCGCACCCTGTCGGGGATGGACTCCATCGACTCGGTCGACGACCTGATCGAGGCCGCGCGCCGCATCCACGACCTCGGCCCGCAGTACGTGATCGCCAAGGGCGGCGTGGAGCTGCCGGGTGAGGAGGCCGTCGACGTGCTGTTCGACGGGGAGGACGTCACCCTGGTGACGGCCCCGAAGGTCGGCAACGAGCGGGTCTCGGGTGCGGGCTGCACCCTGGCCGCCGCGATCACCGCCGAACTCGCCAAGGGCACCGACGTCGCCGCGGCCGTGAAGTCGGCCAAGGATTTCGTCACCCGCGGCATCAAGGGCCGGGTTTCAGCGCACACCCCCTTCGACACCGTCTGGCAGGGCGCCTGACCCACCGGCGCATGTCAGCGGGGCTTCCGCCACATCGCCCACACGGTCGGGCCGTCGGGGATCACGATCTCCCGGGTGACCTCGAAGCCGAACCTCTCGTAGTACGAGATGTTCCGTTCCTTGCTGGACTCGAGATAGGCGGGGGCGTGTTCGGCGTCGGCGCGGTCGAGCCCGGCCTGCATCAGGGCCTTGCCGAATCCGCCGCCGCGCGCGGCCGCAGCGGTTCCGATGGTCGCCAGGTACCAGTGGGGTTCCTCGGGGTGCGCCTTCTCGGTGGTCTCCTCCAGAAGTTTCCCGCGCCCCGAATAGCGTCCGAGTGCGGCGATGTAGCCGGGCAGCAGCCGCAGCGACGTCCAGGTGCCGGCGCGCCACCTGCCGGGTGGCGCCCACATCGCGGCTCCCGCGACGACGCCGTCGGACTCCGCGATCGCGGTGGCGCCCAGCGGAACCATGTGGTGCCGGGCGTCGGTGGCGAAGAAACGTTCCAGCCGCCGCACGCGGTGCCGGTCCTCGGGGATCATCCACAGGAACAGCGGGTCGTCGATGAAGGCGTCGGCGAGGACGGACGCGAGAGCCGGAACGTCCCTCCGCGTGGCGGTTCTGACGGTGACGGCCATGTCGGGCAGCCTACGACGGAGGATCACCCCGTGACGGGCGTTTCCGATCCGTTCGCCAGCGTTTTCACGAGCGGCGTGGGGAACCGTGGCAGCACCCGCACCCCGCCGAGCCAGTCGTCGAGGCGGGTGGCTTCCTCGCGCAGCACCGCGGTGCCCTCGGCGCCGATGTCCTCGAGCAGGTGCAGGCTCACCGCGCCCGTCCCGGTCTGCCACCACGTGCCGACGATCCGCCCGTCCCACCAGGCGGTGGGGCCCGCGTTGCCGTTGGAGTCGAACAGCGCCTCCTTGTAGGGGCCGAGATACCAGTCGCGCTCGGACCAGCCCATGACCGTGGGGTCCAGCCCCGGCAGCAGCGCACCCCACGGTTCGACCTCGCCCTGCGGCTCGAGGTCGTCGGGCAGCAGGTGACCGGTGCGGCCGTCCAGGTCGACCTCGACGGCGTCCAGTTCCTTCAGCGCCGCGCGCACCGCGGTGAGGGTGGACCCGAGCCACCACTTCAGGTCCACCTCGGTACCGGGACCGAAGGCGCGCAGCCACATCCGCACGAGTTCGCGCACCCCTGTGGTCTCGTCGACGGCGTCGATACCCGAGCCCAACCACGACTCGGTGGTCGTCCAGGTGGGGCGCGAGACCCGCCACGATCCCTTGTTCGACGCCCGGACCACCTTCCCCTCGGCGGACAGCACCGTGAGGACGCGGGGCGCGAAGGTGACCAGCCCGCCCCAGGACTTGCCGGCACCGAACTCCATCGCGCCGTCGAGGGACGGGATCTCGGCCTTGAGCTCGCTCGACGTCGCCTGCCGACCGTCGGCCAGGGCGGCGAGGATGTGGCGGCTCACCTCGTCGAACCACCGTTCGCCGTCGTCGTGCAGCCCGGCCTTCTCGACGTCCTTGACGACCGTGCGCCGCTGGGTGGCGGCGACACGGGCGCTCGCGCCGGCCTGCACCACCGGGAGGGTCTTCCTCGGGACGACGAAGACGGTGCGCCGCATGGCCATGTGCTTGACCAGGGTGCGGTCGTCGTAGAGCGCCCGGTCGAGGTCGGCCACGGTGAACCCGCCCACACGTGCCCACGCCGACAGGTAGACGGTCGCCGGGTCGGTGCCGTGCAGGCACACCAGGGACGTCGCCGCGTCGACGGCGTCGGGGGCGCGGTGGGCGGGATGCAACCGGTGCCGGACGGCCAGTCGTGCCCGGCGTTCGTCCACGTCGATCCTGGGTGCGGCCATGGCCGTCATCGTAGGACCGGCCACCGACCTCGGGCGCGCGGTGAAGCGGCCCCGCGACCTCAGGCCGCTCGTTCGCGCAGCCAGGCCATCGCCTCCATCCGGTACTCGTCGATGCCCTTGTACTGCGCGATCTCGCGCGGCAGCTCCTCGACGATGTCGGCGAGTTGGTACGCCCACTGCGGGTAGGCGGCGATCTCGGCGAGGGGCGCCATGTAGGTGCGGATGTTGAACACGATCGCACCGGTCGTCGGCAGCCGGATGAGGTGCTCGAGTTCGATGCGCAGCTGGATCCTCCCCCAGTCCTTCTCTGCCCTCAGGCGGGGGATGTCGTCCATCCACTCGGGCATCGTCTCGAGGCTCGTGTCACGGCGCCGCGAGCCGACGGCCGAGAAGGTCCAGTTCACCCGTCGGTAGGGCTGGTCGGCGGTGAGCCGGCGCAGGAACTGCTCGGCCCGGTCGGTGACCCCGTCGCGCGTGAGACCGGGTACGGGACGGTGGATCTCGTGCATGCTCATGCCGATGTCGAATTTCACCGACCAGTCGGCGGAGGAGGTCACCACGGCGGCGTCGAAGTAGAGGTGGCCGTCGCGTTCGGTGACGAGCAGGACGTCGTCGGGGATCTGGCAGGCGACGAACACCAGCGGATGTTCGGGCAGCGTCTCCGGATCACCCGGGACGAAGGTGCAGTCGATTCCGAGAGGCTCGTTGCGCCAACGGTATCCGGATCCGAGGCGGTCGAGGGTCATGAGGTCGGGATACGACGCGGCCATCTCGCGGAAGTAGAACATCAGTAGGTCCCACGAGGCCGGGGTCATGTGCGGGAGGTAGCGGACCCGGTGCGGGTCCCGCTCGAGGATCTCCCGTCGCAGGGCCATCATCTCGACGTAGTCGGGTCCGAGGTCGACGATGTGTTCACCCCAGCCGCCGGCGAACGTGTCGACGCGGCGGCGGGCGGGTTCGACGTTGACCCCGTAGCGGAATCTGTTCTCACCTTCGAGAAAAGGCCACGGGAGATAGGACAGGTCGCTGGTAACGGTCACATCCGGTCCTTCCGGTCGGTTCTGTCAGGCGACGGCTCCGAGATAGGTGCCGTGGTGACTCGACAGGTGCGGGCGGATCTCGAGGGAGATCCCGCACCCGGCGCACGGGATCCTGTCGCCGGGTCGCGCGTCGGCCCGCTGTGTCGTCTCGCAGTGGGGGCAGAAGACCGTCAGCGTCGCCGTCGACGTGACGTAGGTGGTGAGTTCGCAGGGCAGGGCGCCGGCCTGCCGGGCGGCGGCGGTGTAGGCCATGGCCTCGGCGGCCGGACCGGCGACGAGGATGCGTGATCCCGCCCGCAGCGCGGCGACCGCTTCGGCGGCGCGGTCGGGTGTCGGGTCGTAGAGGGCGGCGGCGTCGCGTCCGAGTTCGGCGGCGTCGGACACCCAGTGCCGCACCGCCTTTCGCGCGAGTTCGCAGTCGCTCGCGGCGAGGACGAGGAAGGCGCGACCGGCACGGTCGAGGGCGGGTGGGTCGCCGTGGACGAATCCGGAGGCCTTCACGACCGCACACCCCCGTAGGTGCGGAGCCAGCGCACCCCCGGTTCGCGGGTGCGGGTGATGCCCTTGTAGTCGGCCATGTCCTCGGGCAGCTCCTCGAGGACACGGCACAACCGCTCGGCCCATTCCGGTACGCGGGCGATGTCCTCGAAGGGCAGCAGGTAGGTGCGGATGAGGAACATGATCGCGCCGGAGACACCGAGGCGCACGAGGTGCTGGACCTCGACGCGCAGGTTCAGCCGGCGCCCCACGTCCTCGAGCGGTCCCTCGGCGAGCAGACGCCGGTCGCGTCCCCACACGGGATAGGTCTCGGTGGACTGGTCGAGGCGGCGGTCGACGCTGAGCGACCAGTTGGTGCGGCGGTACTGCCGGCCGGGCTGCAGGCCCATGAGGAACTGCTGGGCGCGCGGGATGACTCCTTCGGTGTGCACGCGCGGGACGGGCCCGTGGATCTGCAGGAAGCTCATGCCGACGTCGAAGCGCAGCGACCAGTCGGCGGCGAAGGTCACCAGTCCGGCGTCGCCCCAGAGGGCACCCTCACGCTGGTCGAGCAGCACGACGTCCTCCTGGAGGTGCCTGCCGACGAACAGCAGGGGTGGTTCGGGCAGGGTGGACGGATCACCGAACACGAAGGACTGTTCGACGCCGAGTGCCCGGTTGGTGAATCGCCGGGCCGCACCGTCCCCGTCGAGCGAGAACGTCTCGGGGTGGGCGTCGGTGAGCATCCGCATGAGGGTGAGCATCGCGTCCCACTGGGCGATCTCCATGTGCGGCAGAGCCTGGAACCGGGTGGGGTCCTCGGCGAGGATTCGGGTGCGTTCGGCGAGATCCTCCCGGTACCGGCCGTCGACGTCGACGGGGTGGGTCCCCCATCCCCCGACGGGTGTCTCCACGACACTGCCGGCGGGTTCGACGTTGGTGCTGTAGCGGTAGGTGTCGCGGGGGAAGGGGAACGGGAAGCGGGCGATACGGTCGGGGATCGCCGCGCTGTCGCCGAGGGCCTCGAGGTCGATCGTGGTACTCACAGATCCAGCTCCAATCGGGGTCCGTTCGCGCGGGAGACGCACGGCATGAGGCAGTCTCCGGCCTCCTTCTCGGCGGCGCCGAGATACAGGTCGCGGTGGTCGATGTCGCCGTTCACCACGGGCAGCCGGCACTCCCCGCACACGCCCTGACGGCAGAGGCTGGGGACCGCGATGCCGCGGGATTCGAGCGCTTCGAGGAGGCTGACACCCGAGGCGACGTCCACGTCGACGCCGCTGCGGGTGAGGTGTGCGGTGAACGGTTCGCCGGGATCGAGGTCGCCGACCCCGAAGTGCTCGTAGTGCACGCGGGCGCCGGGCCAGCCGGCGCGACCGGCACGGTCGGAGAGTTCGTCGATGAGCGCGGCCGGGCCGCACGCGTAGAGGTGGGTGCCGATCGGCTGGTCCAGCAACGCGGGTCCCATGTGCTCCCAGAAGCCGTCGCGGCCGGTGTGGAGGTGGAGGCGGTCGCCGCACAGCTGCTCCAGGTCGTCGAGGTGGGCGGCGTCGCCCTCCCGGTGGACGTAGTGCACCTCGAACGAGCGGCCCCACTGCACGGCGGCGCGGACGTGGGACAGGATCGGGGTGACGCCGATTCCGCCGGCGACGAGCAGGTGGTGCCGCGCGGTGAGGACCGGGGCGAAGGCGCTGCGTGGGGTGCTCACCTGCACCCTGTCCCCCGCTCGCAGGGAGTGGATCCAGCGGGAGCCACCGCGGCCGTCCTCCTCGAGCCGTACGGAGATGCCGTAGTGGTCGGGCTCGAAACCGGGTCCGGTGAGGGAGTAGGAGTTCCGGCGGGATTGCCCCTCCGGCCCGGTTCCGCAGGTCACGACGATGTGACTGCCCGGGGTGAAGGAGGGCAGGAGTGCGCCGTCGGACGCGACCAGCCGCACGTGCCGCACGGTCGGGGTCAGTGGGGTGACCTCGTCGACCGCCAGCACCAGGCCGGCGTCGGACGGCACGTTCGTTGCGGGGCTGTCGGACATCAGGGTCATCAGCGTTCCTCCGCGTCGATCATGTAGCCGAGGTAGGCCGCGTGGTGACGCGAGACATGGTGGTAGACCACGAGTTCCGCCCGGCAGTTCGGGCAGGTGGTGCACCGGCCGACCTCGACGCCGGCGAGATGGGTGGTGTGACAATGTGCGCAGTAGACCGCGCGGTCGGCGGTGTCGATCGGGACGGGCATGATCTCTTCGTCGACGAGCCCGCCGGCCACCGCCACGGCCCTCGCGGCGAGGACGGCGGCCTCGGATCCGACGAGGACGAGTCGGCAGCCGACCCGGGAGGCGTCGAGCTGCCGCCGGAGGACGCGGGCGGCCGTGTCGCCCCACTCGGCGGGCAGACGCATCCAGTCCACCCGCCGACCGTCGAAGGACGGCAAGAGATTCCGCGCCTGCTCGGCGGCCTCGTCGCCGAAGGACAGGATCGTGAAGGTCCGTCCCCCGCCGGCAATGCTCCGTTCCTCGTCCCACCTCGGCACACTGGTGGTGTCCATACAGACGCTCACGGCATCCCCTAGGGCGCGAAGGAGCGGAGGCCGACGTAGAAGGCGAGCGCGCCTTCGGGGGTGGTGAAGCGGATGCGGGATCCCTTGGGGAAGAAGATCGCATCGTACGCACGGGCGATCTCGACCTGGCCGGTGTCGAGGTTCTCGAGGCGGAACTCGCCGTCGAGGACGACCTTCATCTCGTCGTATTCGTAGGTGTAGTCGAGGGGCGCCTCGGTGGGTTCGAGACGGAAGTAGCCGGAGGCCATGGGGCAGCCTTCGGGATTCGGGTGGACGTCGTCGATGTAGCCCTTCGTTCCCGGGAACTCGTCGACCGACATCTGCGGGAGGTTCTTCCAGAAACCGGAGGTCACTCGGAATGCGGGCACGATGGTGGTCTCGGACATGGCAACTCCTCGAAGGAAGGAATGCGCGAACGCGCGGTGTGCAACGAGAACGTCGATCGCTGACGTGAAACAGACGATAATGGGAAGAAACGCAGCGATGGTTGCGGTTCGGTTAACGCGTGTAACCGATTCCTCTCGAGGGCACGGGAATCCGGGCCCCGAGGAGGTTCCCCGGAGCCCGGACGGAACATCCGTCAGCGGCCGGAATCGAAGAAGGCGCGGTGCCAGATACGCGTGACGATCTCGGCGGCCCGTTCGAGCGGCATGGGCGTCTCCTGCAGGGCGTCCTGCGCGTACCAGACGTAGGCCGACTGCTCCACCATGCACGCGGTGGCCTCGACGACCCCCCGTACGTCGAGGCCGTCGACGGAGTCGATGCCGCACTTGACCTTCAGCACGGTGGTGAAGCGGTCGATATGACGGTTGCGCATCGACCACCAGATCTCACGGAACCGTTCGTCGACGCTCGCGGCCTCCACGAGGGTCCGCATGATGTCGCGATTCTGGTAGTAGTGCGTCAGATATCCGGTGTTCGCCTCGAGGAGTGCTCGGTACGGATCGTCCTCGATACGGTGCTCGGTGGCACCACTGGCACGGAAGAGGTCGTCGTGCGTGTCGGCGATCAATGTGGCGAACAGGTCCTCCTTGTCGGCGAAGTACCTGTACAGACCCCCGAGCGACATTCCCGCCTCCGTCGCCACACCACTCATGGTGGCGCCGACATATCCGTCGCGGGCGAAGACCGAGCGCGCCGCCTCCAGGAGCCTGGTGCGGGTACGGCGCCCCTTGGTGGTGTTCGGCAGGTGCGGCATGTCCCTCCTTTCGTCGCGGAAATCGTAACCGTTAACACGGTCGTCAGCAGAGTTAACAAAAAAGCGATGTCACTCTCTTGACGTGAGCTACGTTACTCCTACAGAATCGTCCCATCGACCTCGCGCCGACTCTCTCGCGCCTCTCACATCCCGGCTTTCGTCGAAACGGAGTGTTTCGTGAATTCCCCTGTATCCGCAGTCGCCACCGCAGACCCGGGCACCCGTCCCGCCGGCATCCGGACCCCGCTCCAACTCTTCCTCGGCCACCTCGAGCACGACCCGCACGCACTCGCCGTCTGCGACGACCGGGGCCACTCCCTCACCCGCACCGAGCTGTGGGAGCAGGCCGGCATCGTCGAGCAGGAACTCGCCGCCCACGGTCTCGGCGAAGGCGATGTGGTCATCGTCTGCATGCCCAACTGGATCGAGTGGATGCCGTCCTACATGGGTGTCGTCCGGGGCGGGATGATCGGCGGGACCCTACCGGTCACCACCGACCCCCGGTCCATCGCCTACACCGCGGATCTCGTGGGTGCCAAGGCCGTCGTTCTCCGCCGCGCGCACCGTGGCCGCGACTTCCTCGCCGAATCCGAGATCCTCGCCGAGGAGCTCGACCGTGAGGTACACATCCTCCTCGTCGACGGTGAGGACGGATCGCGCACCTGGCGCAGCTTCGACGGTCCGCCCGCCGCCCTCCCCACCTACCCCGACGACCTGGCGCACGTGCTGTTCTCCTCGAGCACCACCGGGAAGTCCAAGGCGATCGCACACTCCGAGGCGAGCCTGAGCGCCTACAACCGGATGGTCATCGACCGCTACGAGGTCACCGGCGAGCGGCCCATCTTCATGCCGTCCCCACTCGGGCACAGCACGGGCTTCTGGCACGGCGCCCGCATGTCGCTGATGACCGGGGCGACCCTCGTCCTCCAGGACGCATGGAAGCCCCACCGCGCTCTCGAACTCGTCGAACAGCACGGCTGCGAGATCACCGTGGCAGCGACCCCCTTCCTCAAGGACATCGTCGACACCGAATGGGATTCGGCCACGCAGAAACTCGCCGGCATGCGCGTGTTCCTGTGCGGCGGGGCCCCCGTCGCACCGAGCCTCATCGAGCAGGCACAGGAACAGATGCCCGGCACCCGCATCGCAGCGATCTGGGCGATGAGCGAAGGCGGTGCCACCTCGAGCCTGCCCGACGACTCCACCGAGCTCGTCGCGCACACCTGTGGCAAGGTGATGCCCGGCGTCATACTCGAGACGATCGACGCGACAGGCCGGATCCGGCCCCGCGGCAGCGAAGGCGAGATCGTCATGCGGACTCCCTCGCTGTTCCTCTCCTACATCGGCCAGGAGCAGCTCCACCGCGAATCCTTCACCGCCGACGGCTGGTTCCGCACCGGCGACACCGGGATCGTCGACGAGAACGGTTACCTGCGCCTGACCGGCCGGTTGAAGGACCTCATCATCCGCGGTGGCGTCAACATCTCCCCCGTCGAGATCGAGAACGCCCTATCGGGTCATCCGCAGATCGCCCGCGTGGCCGTCGTGGGCAGCCCCGACGACCGGCTCGGCGAACGGATCTGCGCGGTGATCCAGCCCCTCGGCACCGCCCCGACCTTCGACGAGCTCCGCGAGTGGCTCGCCGACCACGGAGTGCCCCGGCGGCTGTGGCCGGAATCCGTCCGCGTCCTGCCCACCATGCCGGAGACCCCCGCCGGGAAGATCCGCAAGAACGTGCTCAGAGAAATGATCTCGTCAGGAGAAGGAATGACCACCAGCACCGCCGGCCTCACCACGCAGACCGTCACGCTGCGCGACATCGACGTGACCTATACCCGCGCCGGCGAGGGCCCCGCCGTCGTGCTGATCCACGGACTCGCCGAGGACCACCGCAGCTGGCGCGCCGTCCAGCAGGCCGAACTTCCGGTCACCACGTACGCCTACGACCTGCGGGGGCACGGCCGCACCACCGTCGGCTCCCCCGAGGGCACCCTCGCCCAGCTGCGCGACGACCTGATCGCCTTCCTCGAAGAGGTCACCGGCCCCGCGATCTGCGTCGGCTTCTCCCTGGGCGGCACCGTCGTCCTCTCCGCCGCCGCCGAGCGGTCCGACCTGGTGACGAAGGTCGTCGCCCTGGGCACCTCGAGTGTCGTCGGCCGTGGCGCCGCCGCCTTCTACGCCGGTCGCATCGACCTGTTCCGCGGCGACGACGCCGAAGCGCAGCGCGCCGCCCTGCGCGACGACACCGCCGCCGCCCTGCACAACCCCGACTCCGATCTCGACGCCGTCACGGACTTCCGACTCGAAGCGGTCGGCGAGGCACACGGCTACATCAACGCCTCCACCGCGATGGCCGCCCTGGTCGATTCGCCGCTCACCCCGGAGCTGGCCCGCATCGGGCGCGACACCGAGGTCGCGATCGTCGGCGCCGACCACGACACCTTCTGCCCGAAGAAGGCCGCCGACATCATCCTCGGCGCCGTCGAGCACGCGACCTACCACGAGATCACCGGCGCCGGGCACCTGATGCTCGTCGATCAGCCGGAACGGTCGATCGACCTCCTCCGCCGTCTTCTCCCCTGAGAAGCACTGCGACCGAACACTCCCGCAACACCGCTCTTCCGAAAGGCTCCATGATGCAAGAACGTCCCACCGCCCTCGTCACCGCCGCCGCGGGCGCAGGAATCGGCGCCGCGATCGCGACCCGCCTCGCGGCGGACGGCTTCGACGTCGTCGTCACCGACATCCACGAACGCCGCACCAAGGAGCTCGCGGAGAAGCTGGCCGCCGAACACGGCCGCAACTTCGACCACTATCTCCTCGACGTCACCGACGAGGCCCGGGTCCAGGAGGTCGTCGCCGACATCGCCTCGGAGAAGGGCCGCCTCGACGTCCTCGTCAACAACGCCGGGTGGAGCCGGATCGAGCCGGTGGCCGAGATGTCCTCGGAGACCTGGAAGCGCTGCCTCGACGTCGACCTCAACGGCACCTTCTACACGATGCGCTACGCCCTGCCGGTGATGCAGAAGAACAACTCCGGCGCGATCGTCAACATCAGCTCCATCGCCGCCTACGAGACCAGCACCGAGCACGGCGCCGCCTACTCCGCCGCCAAGGCCGGTGTCCTCGCCCTCACCCGCGTCGCCGCCGCCGAGAACGGCAAGCACGGCATCCGTGTCAACGCCATCACCCCGGGCCTGATCTACAACGACTTCCTGCGCAAGATCTACCCCGACGAGTTCTTCTCCGGGTACGCCGAGAACCGTTCGCTCGTCGGCCGTGTCGGCCGCCCCGAGGACGTCGCCGGCCTGGTCTCGTTCCTGGTCGGGCCGGACGCCGGTTACGTCACCGGCGAGGTCTACGGCATCAGCGGAGGGGTGCACCCGCATGGCTGAGAACCCGTTGACCCTTCCCGTCCGCGAACTGACCGACGCCTACGCGCGCGGCGAGCTGAACCCGATCGACGTCACCGAGGACGTCCTCGACCGCATCGACCGGTTCGACCCCGAGCTGCGTGCATACGTGACCGTCACCGCCGATCTGGCACGGAAGCAGGCGGCCGAGGCCGCCGAACGGTACCGGCGCGGTGAACGCGCACCCCTGCTCGGTGTGCCGGTGTCCATCAAGGACGCCTTCCACCTCGCCGACACCGAGACCGGCCTCGGATCCCTGACCCAGCGCGGGCGGATCGCCCGGTCCGACTCCGGTGCCGTCGCCCGGCTGCGCGCCGCGGGCTCGGTGATGCCAGGCAAGACCCACGTACCCGAGTTCTGCCAGTCCGCGACCAGCGACAACCTGCTCGGCCGGGAGACCGGGAACCCGTGGGATCCGTCCCGTACGCCGGGCGGTTCGAGCGGCGGCGCCGCGGCTTCCGTCGGCGCCGGTCTCGCGACGATCGCGCTCGGCTCGGACGGCGGCGGGTCCATCCGCATCCCGTCGGCCTTCAGCGGACTCGTCGGATTCAAGCCGACCACCGGATCGTGCGCGGACGAACGGGGTTTCCGCGCGATGACGGATTTCGTCACCGCCGGCCCGCTGGCCTGGACGGTGGACGACGCCCGCATCATGACGGAGGTCCTCGCCGAGACGACCTTCGAACGCACCGCCGTGCCGCACCGGCGGATCGCCTTCTGCCGGCGCCCGGACGGACGTCCGGTCGATCCCGCGGTCGCCCGCACCGTCGAGACCGTCGCCGGAATCCTGTCGGATCTCGGGCACGAGGTCGTCGAGACCGACATCCCGATCCAGGGGTGGAACGAGATCTTCGGGCCGCTCGTGCTCGACGACGAGCTGCGCGAACGCGCCCATCTGCTCGACGATCCGGAGCTGCTGACCCCCTACGAGCGGGCGAGTCTGCGAGCCGCGATGCAGCTGACCAGCGCCGAGGTCGCCGGTGCCCGCGAAGCACTGGACGGATTCCGCCTCCGCATGGACGATTTCCTGCACCGTTTCGATGCGATCCTCACACCCACGGTGGCGACGGTGGCGTTCCCGCACGAGAAGCGCCCGAAGACCATCGCCGGGGAGAAGGTCGACTGGCTGTGGGGTGCATTCCCCTTCACCTCCCCGTTCAACGTCGCCGCCACCCCGGCGATCACACTGCCGGCGGGGACGTCGGAGGGACTGCCGATCGGCGCCCAGCTCGTCGCCGCCCGCGGCCGGGATGCCGACCTGCTGAACCTCGCGGAATCCCTCGAAACGGCACTCGATTTCGATTACACGCCGGTGCGGGCACGCTGGGCACTGCAGGCGGCTCCGGAACCGGAGCCGGTGCCGTGACGACCGGACTCGGCATCCGGCGCCACGGCGACGTCCTCGAGGTCGTCCTCGACCGCGCCGAGCGCCGCAACGCTCTCTCACGCGCTCTGCTCGTCGAGCTCCGCCGGGTCTTCACCGACCTGCCCGACGACGTACGGGCCGTGCTCCTCACCAGTGCGGACCGGGTGTTCTGTGCGGGTGCGGATTTCGCGGACCTGACGGGCACCTCGGACGATCTCGACTACGATCGGGACCTCGAAGACGCCTGCACGGCGGTCTGTTCGAGCCCGGTACCCGTCGTCGCCGTCGTCGACGGCGCCTGCGTGGGCGCCGGGGTCGAGCTCGCCACCTCGTGCGACGTCCGGATCCTCGGTCCCCGGGCCTGGTTCCGGGTGCCGGCCGTCGAACTCGGACTGCTGTACAACCCGCAGTCGATCCGCCGGGTCCACGCCACCCTCCCCCGCACGACGGTCACCCGCCTGCTCGTGCTCGCCGAACGCTTCGACGCCGGCGACGCGGTGCGCAGCGGGCTGGCCACCCACACCGCCGACGGTGATCCGCGCGAGCACGGCCTCGCGCTCGCGGAGCGGATCGCAGGTCTCCCGCACGAGGCGTTGTCGGCGACCCGGGAACTGCTCCGCGGTCTCGACGGCGGCGAGTACGACGACGCCGCATGGCAGACCACCCGAATCCGATTGATGGACAGCACCGCTCGGCACGAGGCCGTGGCCGCAGCCTCCGAGCGGCACGGTGTCCGATCCTGATCTCCCCTTTCCGGAAGGAACGTTCATGAACGCAGTCGCTGCCCTGAAGGGCCACGACCTCGGCTCCCGCGTCGTCGCGTACGGGGAGTCCGACGCGATCCTCTACGCACTGTGCGTCGGTGCCGGTCCCGATCGGCTGCCGCTGGTCTACGAGCGGGACCTGCACGTGCTGCCGACCTTCGGCCTCGGTCTGGGACTGTGGGCCGTCGAGGAGGCCGGTGGACTCGGTGCCTACGACCGGCTGAAGTCCCTCCACGCGGCGCAGCAACTGACCGTCCATGCACCGCTCCCGCGTTCCGGCAAGCTCGAGATGCGGGCGCACGTCGCGAACGTCTGGGACAAGGGTTCCGCCGCGACCGTCGACATCGCCGTCGAGTGCGAGCAGTTCACGGCCGTCTACGCCATCCACCTGCCGGGCTCCGGCGGCTGGGGCGGCGAGCGGGCACCGTCGACACCGCGGGTCGACCTCGAATCCGCTTCCTTCCGCGAGGAATTCCACATCCCCGCGAACCTGCCGGCCCTCTACCGCCTGACCGGTGACCTGCACCCCGTCCACATCGATCCCGAGGTCTCCTCGGGGTACGGTTTCGAACGCCCCACCCTGCACGGCCTGTGCACCCTGGGCATCGCCGCGCGTACGGTCGCCGAGGCCGCCGGGGCCCAGCCGTGGGAGTTGAGGGAACTGCGGGCACGCTTCGCGGCGCCGGTCCTTCCGGACAACACCCTCGAGGTCCGGGCGCAGGCATCCGACGGGGAGGTCGACTTCGACGCCCGCATCGGAGCCACCGGCGTCCTCTCGGGTGGTCACGCCCGCTTCTGACCGCCTCGCTCCACCACCAGCTCTACCGAAGGAAATTCCACCGCTCCACAGAAGTCCGCCGAAAGGGCACCTCATGACCGAACATGCCGCCTCCACCTTCGGAACCAAACAGCAGAAACGCGCGTTCCTCGCGAGTCTGGTCGGCACCACCGTCGAGTGGTTCGACTTCTTCATCTACGCCACCGCCGCCTCCCTCGTCTTCTCGACGATCTTCTTCCCGGAACTCGGATCGAACGTCGGCATCCTGGCGTCGTTCGCGACCCTGGGTGTCGCATTCCTCGCGCGTCCGGTGGGCGCGTTCGTCTTCGGACATCTCGGCGACCGACTCGGCCGCCGCGCGACCCTGATCACGACGTTGACCGTGATGGGTTGCGCCACGGGCCTGATCGGCCTGCTGCCCACCTGGGACCGGATCGGCATCTGGGCCCCGGTGCTGCTCACCGTCCTGCGCTTCCTGCAGGGTGTCGCGGTGGGCGGCGAGTGGGGCGGCGCCGTGCTCATGAGTGTGGAGAACGCCCCGAAGACCCGTGAACGTTTCTACGGCTCGGCCCCGCAGATCGCGAGCCCGCTCGCCCTGGTGCTGGCAACCGTCGTCATGTACTTCGTCGCCCGCATGCCCAACGACGATCTGATGGCCTGGGGCTGGCGTATCCCGTTCCTCGCCGGCTTCGTTCTGGTCGTGATCGGCCTGATCATCCGCCTCGGTGTCGAGGAGTCGAGCGAGTTCGCGGAGGTGAAGGAGCAGGGCGCCGTCGCGAAGCAGCCCGTCCTGACCGTGCTGCGCACGATGCCGGGTCGCGTCCTCGCCGGTGTCGGCCTGCAGGCCAGCGTGATCGTGCTCTTCTATCTGATCACCACGTACATGCTCACGATGGCGACCAACATCCACGGGTTCAGCAAGAGCGACACCCTGATGATCCTGCTGGTCGCCGCGACCATCGATCTGTTCGCCATGGTCGGGGTCGGCATCCTGTGCGACCGCCTGTCGGCCATGCGCGTGTTCGTCGGCGGTGTGGTGTTCACCGGCCTGTTCGCGTTCCCGCTGTTCCTGCTGTTCAACACGGGCAACATGGGGCTGATGATCGTCGCGTTCGCGGCGGCGCTCGTTCTCGGTCACGCCACCACCTACGCCGTGGTGTCGAGCATGACCGCGGACCTGTTCCCGACCGAGGTCCGCTACAGCGGTGTCGCCCTGTGCAGTGCGTTCTCGGGTGTCGCGTGGGCGGCTCCCACCCCGCTGGTCGCGGCTGCGCTGGTCCCGACGGACGGGTCGAAGCACTGGTGGCCGCTCGCCGCGATCCTGGTGGTCACCGCCGTGATCTCCTTCGTCGCCGCCTCGAGCATGCGCGGTCACTTCACCTCCGGATCGGCGACCGACGACCGGTCCCCCGACACTCGGGTCCGCGTCGGCGACGCCGCCTGATCGCCACCGCTCGATCGGCTTCCCGATCGGCACACCTTCCATTTCGAGCAGGAGATTTCCATGACTGTGATGCTCAGCGAGGAGCAGCGCGAGTTCGCAGCGGCCGTCCGCGAGTTCTGCCGCCGCGAGGTGGGCACGCGTGAACAACGCGACAAGCTCACCGACTGCGGTCGCGAGGGGCACAGCCTCGAGCTCAATCGTCGGATCGCCGAACTCGGATGGGCCGCGATCAACGTGCCCGAGGAGTACGGCGGGGCCGGCGGCAACCACGTCGACCTGTGCGTCCTGCTCGAGGAACTCCACCGCGGGCTGGCCCCGGTGCCGTGGCACGGCACGACCCTCATCACGGCCGGGATCTACACCAGGTTCGCAAGCGAGGAGCTGAAGCGGAAGGTGCTCGGCCGGCTCGCCGAGGGCGCGGCCCTGTCGATCGCGATGTCCGAGCCCGAGGCCGGATCGGATGTCGCCGCGTTGTCCTGCCGGGCCGAGCGCCGCGGGGGCGGCTGGGTGATCAACGGCCAGAAGACGTGGATCACCAATGCCCATCAGGCGGACAGCATCCTGCTGATCGCCCGCACCGAGCGTGGCGAGAAGAAGCACCACGGGCTGACGATGTTCCACGTGCCGGCCGACACGCCGGGCCTCGCCGTCAAGGGCATCGACACCCTGAACGGTACCGAGGTCAACGACCTCTACTTCTCCGACTGCGAGTTGCCCGCCGAGTCGGTGGTCGGTGAGGTCGGCCAGGGATGGGCCCAGCTCATGCCCGGGCTGGCCACCGAGCGGCTGATCCTCGCCGCCCAGATGCTCGGCGTCGCCGAACGTGCCTTCGACGACGCTCTGGCGTTCGTGTCCGAACGGACCCAGTTCGGTGAGCGGGTGGGCAGCTACCAGGCGATCAAGCACCGCATCGCCGATCTCGCCACGGAGATCGAGTGCACCCGGCTGCTCGTCTACAGCGTCGCCCACCGCGCCGATGCCGGCGACGACCCCCAGGGTCTGGCGCGGGCGTCGTCGATGGCCAAACTCAAGGCGACGGAGGTCGCCAAGAACACGGCCCTCGAGGGCATGCAGATGATGGGCGGCTACGGCTACTCCACCGAGTTCGACATGGTGCAGCACGTGCGCGCGGCCCTCGGCGCGACGATCTACGGCGGAACCAACGAGATCCAGCGCGACATCATCGGGAACTCGTTCGGTCTCCGGTAGAACCCTCGCTCATACGAACACCGCAGCGGCGGGACGGTCCTTCGACCGTCCCGCCGCTGTTTGTCGTTCGCATACAGGCGGTTTCCACGCCAAGCGTCACCGCGATCTCACGGTTGCGTAACACGCCCGTCATGGATACCGGGTTTCCTTCTATTCGACAGCGATTCCTACAGTGAAACTTCGTCGAACCGAGGAGCCCCCATGACGCTGGAAGCCACCGACACATCCGTGCTGCGCCTCCCGTCCACGAACGGCCGGTCCCCCGAGACCTCCGGCACCGCCGGTCTGGCCGAGCTCGCCCACGCGACCGGCACCCGCTTCATCCTCGCCGTCTTCACCACCCTGTCCGGAAAGCCCTGCGCCAAGCTGGTTCCCGTCGAATCCGTCGACGAGCTCGCCACCGACGGTGTCGGTTTCGCCGGCTACGCCGCGGGCTCCATGGGCCAGGTCCCCAAGGACCCCGACCTGGTCGCCATCCCCGACGTCTCGTCCTTCACCCCCATTCCCTTCGTCCGCGAGGGCCTGGCGCTGGTCCACTGCGACCCCTACGTCGAGGGCAAGCCCTGGCCGTACGCCCCGCGGGTGATCCTCAAGACCGCGCTCGCGCAGGCCGCCACCAAGGGCCTGAGTGTCAAGGTGGGCACCGAGATCGAGTACTTCCTCGTCCAGCGCGACGAGAACGGAACCCTGCGCACCGCCGACGCCCTCGACACCTCCCGCCAGCCCTGCTACGACGCCCGCGACGTCACCCGCATGTACGAGCACCTGACGTCGATCTCGGCGGCGATGAACCAGCTCGGCTGGGGCAACTACGCCAACGACCACGAGGACGGCAACGGGCAGTTCGAGCAGAACTTCCAGTACGCCGACGCCCTGACCACCGCCGACCGCGTCATCACCCTGCGTTACCTGATCTCCGTGCTCGCCGAACAGCGCGGCATGACCGCCACCTTCATGCCCAAGCCGTTCGCCGACCGCACCGGCTCCGGGATGCACATGCACCTGTCGCTGTGGCAGGGCGACACCCCCGTCTTCCCCGACGCGAACGATTCCCGCGGCCTCGGACTGTCCAGGACCGCCTACTCGTTCGTCGCCGGCATCCTCGAGCACGCCTGCGCCCTGCAGGGTGTCATCGCACCGACGGTCAACTCCTACAAGCGCACCGGCGCCACCAGTACCGCCTCCGGCGCCACCTGGTCGCCGCGCTACGCGACCTACGGCGGCAACGACCGCACCCACTACCTGCGCGTCCCCGACGCCAACCGCGTCGAACTGCGCGGCGGGGACGGTTCGGCCAACCCCTATCTCGCCACCGCCGCGACCGTCGCCGCCGGCCTCGACGGCATCGAACGCGACCTCGATCCCGGCGAGCCGGGCACCGGCGGCACCGCCACGCTGCCGATGACGCTGCTGCACGCCATGGACGCCCTCGAGGCCGATCCGGTGGTCTCCGGCGCACTCGACGCAGCCGGTGCAGGCGTCGCCGACTACTTCGCCTCCCTCAAGCGCGAGGAGTTCTTCCACTGGCACAACACCGTGACCCCGTGGGAGATCGACAGCTACCTGACCGCTTTCTGACCACCCGACTTCTTCCAGACCCATCGAACAGGAGAGACGACCATGTGCGGAATCGTCGGACTTCATCTGCGAGACGCCTCGCTCGAGCCCCGGTTGGGCAGCCTGCTGACCGGGATGCTCGGGCAGATGGTGGACCGCGGACCGGATTCGGCGGGCGTCGCCGTCTACGGCAACCCGGTCTTCTCCCCCGCCGGGGAGTCGTCGGTCTCGGTACTCGACGCACCCTCGGACCTCGCCACCGCCGTCGGTGACACACTGGGTGTGGCCGTCGGGGCGCTCGACCTCGCACCCACCACCGTGCTGCACGCCCCCGTCCCCGCGGCCCTGCTCGCCGACACCGTCCGCGCACTGGCCCCCACGGCGACCGTCATCGGCTTCGGCGACGACGTGACCGTCCTCAAGGGCACCGGTGATCCGCGCGTCCTCGCCGAGAACTTCGGCCTGCCGGCCGCATCCGGATGGCAGGGCGTGGGCCACACCCGCATGGCCACCGAATCCGCCGTCACCGCAGCGGGATCGCATCCCTTCGCCGTCGGCCCCGACCAGTGCCTCGTGCACAACGGTTCGTTCTCCAACCACCTGTCGATCAAGCGCGAACTCGAGGACGAGGGCGTGGTGTTCGACAGCGAGAACGACACCGAGGTCGGCGCCCGCTTCGTCGCCAAGCACCTCGCCGAGGGCGCCGATCTGGAGAAGGCGCTGCGTCTGCTCGGTGAACGCTTCGACGGCTTCTACACCCTGCTGGTGTCCACCTCCGACTCGTTCGCGGTGGTCCGCGATCCCATCGCCTGCAAGCCGGCGATCGTCGCCGAGTGCGACGCCTATGTCGCAATGGCCTCCGAATTCCGTGCACTGGCCGGGCTTCCCGGCATCGCCGACGCGCACATCTTCGAACCCGAACCGGACCGCGTCTACGTATGGCAGCGCTGAGCGGTTCCGCCACTCCCGATCCCGCCGTCCAGAACCCGTCCCCGGAGGCATCCATGACCACCGAAATCCTGGCTCCCACCGCCACCTACGACCTGGCGGTGACCAGCACCCGCGAACTCAACGCCGCCCTGCACGCGACGGAGGCCCCGGCCTCGGTGCAGATCGTCAACCCGCAAGGCGCCCACGCCCTCGCGTGCGGCCTGAACCAGCCGATCGACGTGCGCATCGACGGACACGTCGGCTACTACGCGGCGGGGATGAACAAGCACGCGAACGTGACCATCGACGGCAACGCCGGCGTCGGGGTCGCCGAGAACATGATGTCCGGCACCGTGCGCGTCACCGGCGACGCGTCGCAGTCGGCCGGCGCGACCGCCCACGGCGGCCTGCTGGTGATCGAGGGCAACGCCGCGGCCCGCTGCGGCATCTCGATGAAGGGCGTCGACATCGTCGTCGGCGGCAACATCGGGCACATGAGCGCCTTCATGGGGCAGGCCGGCCGCCTCGTCGTCCTCGGCGACGCCGGTGAGGCCCTGGGTGATTCGCTGTACGAGGTGCGCATCTACGTGCGGGGCAGCGTCGCCTCGCTCGGCGCGGACTGCGTGAAGAAGGAGATGCGCCCGGAGCACATCGCCGAGCTGCAGGACCTGCTCGACCGGGCCGGTTTCGACGCCGACCCGTCCGAGTTCACCCGTTACGGCTCGGCCCGGCAGCTCTACCACTTCCACGTCGACAACGCTTCGGCGTACTGAGAGTCCGGCTCCGGCCCACCGGCGCCCCCAGACCCATCCGCCCGATCGACCCCGAGGAGACCCCCCATGACCTTCCGGCCCGGACTGCGCGAGTCGGCCACCTTCGACCGCAACGTCATCCACGAGATCCAGCGTGCCGCCGCCACCGGCATCTACGACATCCGCGGCTGGGGTGCCAAGCGCAAGGTTCCGCACTTCGACGACCTGCTGTTCCTCGGCGCCTCCATGTCCCGCTACCCCCTCGAGGGTTACCGCGAGAAGTGCGAGACGGACGTCGTCCTCGGCGATCGGAACGCGAAGTACCCGCTGCACCTGGACATCCCGGTCACCATCGCCGGCATGAGCTTCGGTGCCCTGTCCGGCCGCGCCAAGGAGGCTCTCGGGCGCGGCGCCAGCGAGGTCGGCACCTCCACCACCACCGGCGACGGCGGTATGACCCCGGAGGAACGCGGTCAGTCCAAGCACCTCGTCTACCAGTACCTGCCCTCGCGCTACGGGATGAACCCCGACGACCTGCGCAAGGCCGACGCCATCGAGGTCGTGCTCGGCCAAGGTGCCAAGCCCGGCGGTGGCGGCATGCTGCTCGGCCAGAAGATCACCGAGCGCGTCGCCGGGATGCGCACCCTGCCGGTGGGCATCGACCAGCGCAGCGCCTGCCGGCACCCCGACTGGACCGGCCCCGACGACCTCGCCATCAAGATCCTCGAACTGCGCGAGATCACCGGCTGGGAGAAGCCCATCTACGTCAAGGTCGGCGCGACCCGCACCTACTACGATGTCAAGCTCGCGGTGAAGTCCGGCGCCGACGTGGTCGTCGTCGACGGCATGCAGGGTGGCACCGCCGCCACCCAGGACGTGTTCATCGAGCACGTCGGCATCCCCACCCTCGCCGCGATCCCCCAGGCCGTGCAGGCCCTGCAGGAGATGGGTGTGCACCGCACCCCCGGCGGCGTCCAGCTCATCGTCTCCGGCGGCATCCGCTCCGGCGCCGACGTCGCCAAGGCGATGGCTCTCGGAGCCGACGCCGTCGCCATCGGCACCGCCGCCCTAATCGCCCTCGGCGACAACGATCCGAAGTACCAGGCCGAGTACGAGAAGCTCGGTTCCGCCGCCGGCTTCTACGACGACTTCCAGGACGGCAAGGATCCCGCCGGCATCACCACGCAGGATCCCGAGCTGCAGGCCCGCTTCGACCCGGTCGAGGGCGGCCGCCGCCTCGCGAACTACCTGCGGGTGCTCACCATGGAGGCCCAGACCATCGCCCGGGCCTGCGGCAAGTCGCACCTGCGCAATCTCGAACCGCAGGACCTCGTCGCCGTCACCATGGAGGCCGCTGCGATGGCGCGGGTGCCCCTGGCCGGCACCGACTGGATCCCCGGCCGCAGCACCTTCTGACCCATGTCCCCCACCGCCCTGCTCGACGCGTTCCGGGACCGGCAGGCACAGCCGCTGTGCCGTTCCCGGGACGTCGACTTCTTCGACGACGCTCCCGAGGCGATCGCCCGCGCCAAGGCCGTCTGCGCATCCTGCCCCGTCCGCGAACCCTGCCGCGACCAGGCGGCTCTCGCCGGGGAGATGCACGGGGTGTGGGGCGGGCTGACCCCGACGGAACTGGTCCGTCACCGGTGGCTCGCCCGCGCCCGCTCCGCCGGGCACGACCGGGCCCGCCACAGCCGAATTCCGAGAGGACACAGCACATGACCGCCTTCGACTCGCTCTGGGCCTCGATCCTGGACGTCGGGAAGCATCCGACGACCGGAGGCTATCGCCGATTCGCTTGGAGCGACGCAGATCTCACCCTTCGGGAGTGGTTCCGCGGCTGCGCCGCCGAACGCGGCATGGACGTCGAGGAGGACCGGAACGGCAACCTGTGGGCCTGGTGGCTGCCCGACGGCTGGACGGGCGACCCGACCGGCGCCTTCGTCACCGGCTCGCACCTCGACTCGGTCCCCGACGGTGGTGCCTTCGACGGCCCGCTCGGGGTGGTGTCGGCGTTCGCCGCGGTGGACATCGTCCGCGACCGCGGCGTCGTCCCCACCGTCCCGATCGCGATCACCGCGTTCTCCGACGAAGAGGGCGCCCGCTTCGGTGTCGCCTGCGTCGGCAGCCAGCTCACCACCGGGGCACTCGCCCCGCAGCGCGCGCTCGGTCTGCGCGACCGTGACGGGATCACGCTCGCCGAGGCCATGACCCGCGCCGGCCGCCTGCCCGAGCACGTCGGTGCCGACCCGACCCTCGTGGACCGGGTCGGGGTGTACGTCGAACTGCACGTCGAACAGGGCCGGGCCCTCGATCTGATCGACGCCCCGGTGGCGGTGGCGTCGTCGATCTGGCCGCACGGCCGCTGGCAGTTCACCTTCACCGGTGAGGCCAACCATGCCGGCGCGACCCGCCTGGTGGACCGGCACGACCCGATGCTGGCGTACGCATCCTCGGTGCACAGCGCCCGGTCGTGCGCCGCAGCGGCGGGTGCGGTGGCGACCTTCGGCAAGATCGAGGTACTTCCCAACGGCGCCAACGCGATTCCGTCGGAAATCAAGGCCTGGCTCGACGCGCGTGCAGCAGACGAGAAGACCCTGACCGAGCTGGTCGCCGAGATCGAGGCCGAGGCGCGGCGCCACTGCGAACCCGACGGCATCGGACTCGACGTCTTCGCCGAGTCCGTCACGCCGATCGTGGAGTTCCCCGCCGGTCCGCGGGAACGGTTGCGGCGCACCCTGTCCCATCTAGGGGACATCCCGATCCTTCCCACCCAGGCCGGCCACGACGCCGGAATCCTGTCCGAGAAGGTGCCCACCGCAATGCTGTTCGTGCGCAACCCCACCGGGGTGTCGCACTCTCCGCACGAGTTCGCCGAGCCCGACGACTGCAACGTCGGCGCGCAGGCGCTGGCGGACATCATGGTGGACTGGACGACAGGCGCATAGATGACGGTGCAGGTGGTCCGCGCCGGCGAGCGACGCCGGGTGCCCTGGCGCAACGGCGCCGGGACGACGGAGGAGATCGCCACCGGCGACCTGCTCCGGACCGACCGGCCCCGCTGGCGGCTCAGTCTCGCCGATCTGGGGTCGGCGCCGAGCGGATTCTCCGCCTTCCCCGGCGTGGACCGCATCTTCACCGTCGTCGGCGAGCACGACGTCGACCTCGACTTCGGCGACGGCCCGCGGACGGTGCGCCCCTGGCAACCGCATCCGTTCGCCGGGGAGGACGCACCCCACTGCCTCCCCCTCGGCGCGACCTCCGCGTTCAACGTGATGATCGAACGCGGGGCCGCGACCGCGAGCGTGTCCCCGATCCCGCCCGGCGCCCACCCCGTGACCGACCCCCGCGAGGTCACCGCACTGTTCGTCCGCTCCGGCCTCGTGCGCGCCGGCGCGGTGCAGGCCGGATCCGGGGACTGCCTCCTGGTCCACGACGAGGCGCTCGCCCTGCGCGGCGACACGGCCTCCGGGCTCCTCGTCCGCATCGCACCCGAACCCCGACCTCGGCCGGATCCCGTCTGAGCGCGGATCACCGGCCGACTCGTTCCCCTTCGATATCGACTCCCCCGCGGACCTCCCCGCAGGAGAGGCCCTCCGAACAAAGGATCCTCAGGTGACGGACACGACCAAGTTTCTGATCGTCGGTGGCGGCCTCGAAGGCCTGGCCATCGCCTACTCCCTCGCCGACCGCGGCGAGACCGACGTCCTGGTCCTCGAACGCGACACCCTCTGTTCGGGCATGACCGGCAAGTCCAGCGGTGTCGTGCGGTGCCACTACGGGGTTCCCTCGCTGGCCGCGATGTCCTGGTACGGCGTCGACATCTTCACCCGCGCCACCGAGATCTTCGGCGACGACATGGGTTTCCGGCAGTGCGGTTATCTCGTGGGCGTCGCGGAGAACAACGTCAAGCCCCTCGAGGCGAACATCGAGATGATGCAGGGCCTCGGCATCGCCACCGAACTCGTCCCCCACGACAAGGTGGCCGAGCTGTGGCCGGGTCTGCACCTCGACGACTTCGCCCTGTTCGCCTACGAGCCGCTCGGCGGCCGCGGTGAGGCGTACATGGCGGGCATGGCCTTCGCCGCCACCGCCCGGAAGATGGGCGTGAAGATCAAGCAGAGCACCCCCGCCGCGTCGCTGCTGCAGGACCCGTCCGGCCGCGTCTACGGCGTCACCCTCACCGACGGCTCCGAGATCCACGCCGAGCAGGTCGTCGTGGCCGCCGGCCCCTGGACCCCGGCTCTCGTCGCAGGGGTCGGGGTGGACCTCGACATCAAGGCGCAACGCGCCCAGCTGGTGCTCGTCGACCAGGGCGAGCCCACCCCGGAGGTGCCGGTGCTCTCCGACCTGTCCGGCCTGCAGTACATCTGCCGGGAACCGAACGGCGAACTGCTCGTGGGTAATTCCGACCACCAGGCACCGCAGTACATCGATCCCGACAAGTACGTCAACCGCGCCGACGACTCGACGATCGAGAAGACCATCATGAAGCTCGGCACCCGCCTGCCCGACATGCCGGACCCGCGGATCACCAGCACCTACGTCGGGGCGTACGACGTCACCGCGGACTACAACCCGGTCATCGGCCCGTCTCCGGTGGACGGCCTGTTCCTGGCCGCCGGGTTCTCCGGGCACGGTTTCAAGATCTCCCCCGCCGTCGGCAAGCTCGTCGCCGACCTGCTGCTCGACGGGAAGACCGACCTGCCCAACGTGAACCCGGACGACTTCCGGTACTCCCGCTTCGCCGAAGGCGATCTGCTCCTGAGCCTCAACCCCTACGAGGGCGCCGGCGAGATGCGCTGAGCCGCCCCGGATCCCGAACCCCTCATCCCCACCGCCCTCCCCGGACCCCGAGGTCCGGGGAGGGTCTCGGCGTGTCCGGGCACGTGTCGTCCACCACGAGTGGACACACGCTACGCTGACGGCATGGCCGAATCGGACCGCCCCGTCCTCTACGACGATTCCGGACGCGAAGTCCCCCGTGGCACCCCCACGGGTGTGGACCTGGAACGGGCGATCGCGCACCAGGTGCGCGCCCTGCGCCTGGCGAGCGGACTGTCCGTCGGGGAGATGGCCGCCAGGGTGGGCATCTCCAAGGCCATGCTCTCGAAGATCGAGAACGCCCAGACCTCCTGCAGCCTGTCCACCCTCGCCCGCCTCGCCGCCGGCCTCGACGTGCCCGTCACGTCGCTGTTCCGCGGCGCCGACGCGCATCGCGAGGCGGTGTTCACCAAGGCCGGGCACGGCGCCGAGATCGTCGGCCGCGGCACCCGGGTGGGCCACCGCTACGAACTGCTCGGCGCGCTGCGGGGACAGCACAAGCGGCTCGAACCGGTGCTGGTGACCCTCACCGACGCGAGCGACGTCTTTCCCCTGTTCCAGCATCCCGGCACCGAGCTGCTGTACATGCTCGAGGGCGAGATGGTGTACGGACACGGCGATTCCGAGTACCGCCTGCTGCCCGGCGACGCACTGCTGCTCGACGGCGAGGGCCTGCACGGCCCCAACGAGCTGGTGCAGCTGCCGATCCGGTTCCTTGCCGTGACCGCCTATCCCGACAACCACCAGCCCTGACCCCGGACACGGCCGACGGCGCCCCCATCGCGTGATGGGGGCGCCGTCGTCGTATCGGGTACCTCAGGGCTGGGTCGGCACCACGATGTCGCGGTCCTCCGAGAACACCTCCGGCCGCATCGACGACGGGCCGCTCGGCGCGAACGAGTCCATGACGTAGGCGGTCTCGCCGTGCACCGGGACATCGATGCCGCGCATCTCGGTCTCGGCGTCCACCCGGATGCCCATGATCTTGTCGAGGATCTTCGCGATCAGGAAGGTCACCGCGAACGAGTAGGCGAACACCGCGGCCATCGCGAGGAGCTGGCGGCCGAGCAGGTCGATCCCACCGCCGAAGAACAGACCGTTCACCCCGGCGGGTGCGGCGGCCGTGGCCACGAAGGCGATCAGGGTGGTGCCCACGACGCCGCCGAGGAGGTGGATGGCGACGACGTCGAGCGAGTCGTCGTAGCCGAAGCGGAACTTCCAGCTCACTGCGAAGCAGCCCACCGCGCCGGCGACCGCACCGATCAACAGGGCGCCGAGCGGGGAGACCAGGCTGGCCGCGGGGGTGATACCGACGAGCGCGGCGATCACACCGGAGATCGCACCGAGCGTCGTCGCGTGCTTCTCCTTGATCCGCTCGACGAGCAGCCAGCCGAGCAGACCGGCCATCGCCGCGACGAGGGTGTTCAGCACGACGACACCGGCGGTGTGGTTGGCTCCGCCTGCGGAGCCGCCGTTGAAGCCGAACCAGCCGAAGAGCAGGATGCCGCCGCCGAGGACCACGAGCGGGAGATTGTGCGGGCGCGGCACGTGCGGGAAGCCGCGGCGACGCCCGAGGGCGATCGCGAGGGCGAGGGCCGCGACACCGGAGTTCATGTGGACGGCCGTGCCACCGGCGAAGTCGTGGGCGGCGAGAGCGTTGGCGATCCAGCCGCCCTTGGTGCCGGCCTCCTCGTCGTCGAAGGCGAAGACCCAGTGCGCGACCGGGAAGTAGACCAGCACCACCCACACGCCGGAGAACACCAGCCAGGCGGAGAACTTCATGCGATCGGCGACACCACCGGCGATGATCGCGACGGTGATACCGGCGAAGAGCAGGTGGAACGCCGCGGTGAGGGCGGCGGGCATGCCTCCGGCGGGGTCCTCCTCGAGCAGCGAACCGAGGCCGATGTCGGTGAAGGGGTTACCGATGAGCCCGTACCCGCCGACGCTGTCGCCGAGCACCGCGGCGGGGCCGAAGAGCACCCAGAGCACCGCGGTGACCGCGAAGCCACCCATCACCATCATGATCATGTTGAGCGCACTCTTGACGCCGAGCATGCCGCTGTAGAACAGCGCGAGGCCCGGCACCATCAGTACGACCGCTGTGAATGCCGCCAGCACCCAGGCGGTATCGGCGGCTGCGAGTGCCTGTTCCATAGATGTCCACCTTGTTCGTTCGGGAGATTCGTTCCGGGATCGTGCAGTGGTTCGTGGAGGGGTCTTGTCGAAGAGTCGGAGGTTCGTGTCCGGTTCGCTCGGGGCGCACGCCCGCGGCAACCGTCGGTGACTCGCATTCATCACCGTTCCCTGAGAGTGGACCAAGCCTGTAATGTCCGTGCGAGAAGCGAGTGAACTTCGTGTAACGAGAGTTGGTTTCGCAACCGGGCAGAACGCCGGCCGAGACGGCAATATGGGAGGCATGATGCGACGCGCGCCACAGAGCGATATCGACGAGTCCGAACTCGAGATCTCGGCACCGAAGGACTACGCCGCCGGGGTCCCCGCCGTTCTGGTCTCACTCGACCGCGCCGTCGAGCAGATGGGTCCCCTGCGCACCGCGAAGACCCTCACCCGGCTGAACCAGCGCCACGGCTTCGACTGCCCCGGCTGCGCCTGGCCCGAGACGCCCGGCCACCGCAAGCCCGCCGAATTCTGCGAGAACGGCGCGAAGGCCGTCGCCGAGGAGGCCACCCTCCGCACGGTGACCCCCGAGTTCTTCGCCCGCCACTCCGTCTCGGAACTGGGCACGAAGACCGAGTACTGGCTCGGGCAACAGGGACGCCTCACCCACCCGATGGTGCTGCGCCCGGGCAGCGACCACTACGAAGCAATCGAGTGGGACGACGCCTTCGCCCTGATCGCCGACCACCTGAAGGCGCTGCCCTCCCCCGACCACGCCGTCTTCTACACGTCGGGGCGCACCAGCAACGAGGCCGCCTTCCTCTACCAGCTGATGATCCGGTCGTACGGCACCAACAACCTGCCGGACTGCTCCAACATGTGCCACGAGTCGTCGGGCACCGCCCTGACCGACACCATCGGCATCGGCAAGGGCTCGGTGTCGGTGCCGGACATCGAGAACGCCGACCTGATCCTGATCGCCGGCCAGAACCCCGGCACCAACCATCCGCGCATGCTGTCGACCCTCGAGAAGGCCAAGGCCAACGGCGCGCGGGTGGTCGCGATCAATCCGCTCCCCGAGGCCGGGTTGCGGCGGTTCAAGGACCCGCAGAAGCCGTCCGGGGTGATCGGGCAGGGCGTGGACATCGCCGACGAGTTCCTGCAGATCCGGCTCGGCGGCGACATGGCGCTGTTCCAGGGCCTCGGCCGGCTGCTCTTCGAGGCCGAGGACGCTGCCCCCGGCACCGTGATCGACCGCGAGTTCGTCGCGGAGCACTGCGCCGGCTTCGACGAGTACGAGAAGCACATCCGCGGAGTGGATCTCGACACCGTCGTCGAGGCCACCGGACTGCCGCTGCACCGCATCCGCGCCCTGGCCTCGGACCTGGCGACCTCCGAACGCACGGTGGTGTGCTGGGCGATGGGCCTGACCCAGCACACCCACGCGGTGGCGACCATCGCCGAGGCCGTCAACCTGCTGCTCGCCCGCGGCATGATCGGCAAGCCCGGCGCCGGGGTGTGCCCCGTGCGCGGGCACTCCAACGTGCAGGGCGACCGCACGATGGGCATCTACGAGAAGATGCCCGAGTCCTTCCTGGCCGCCCTCGACGCCGAGTTCGGGATCCGGTCGCCGCGCCACCACGGCTACGACACGGTGGAAGCCATCCGGGCGATGCGCGACGGCCGCGCCTCGGTGTTCTTCGCGATGGGCGGAAACTTCGTCTCGGCCACCCCCGACACCCACGCCACCGAGGCAGCCCTGCGCCGCTGCGCGCTCACCGTGCAGGTGTCGACGAAACTCAACCGCAGCCACACGGTCACCGGCCGCACCGCGCTGATCCTCCCCACCCTCGGTCGCACCGACCTCGACGTGCAGAAGAGCGGCAAGCAGGTCGTCTCCGTGGAGGACTCGATGTCGATGGTGCACCTGTCACGGGGACGCTTGCGTCCGGTCTCGGAGCACCTGCTCAGCGAGGTCTCCATCATCACCCGCCTCGCCCGCACCCTCCTCGGCCCCGGGCATCCGGTGCCGTGGGAGGAGTTCGAGGCCGACTACGACCGCATCCGCGACGCGATCTCCCGCGTCGTCCCCGGCTGCGAGAACTACAACGAGCGGGTCCGGCAGCCGGACGGCTTCGCCCTCCCCCACCCGCCCCGCGACAAGCGTGAATTCCCCACGCACACAGGACGTGCCAACTTCTCGGTCAACCCGCTCGAATGGGTGCCCACTCCCGAAGGACGGCTGATCCTGCAGACCCTGCGCAGCCACGACCAGTACAACACCACCATCTACGGTCTCGACGACCGCTATCGCGGCGTGAAGAACGGCCGACGGGTGATCCTGGTGAACCCGCAGGACATCACCGCCCTCGGGTTCCGCGACGGCGACCGCGTCGACATCGTCTCGGAGTGGACCACCGCGGACGGCACCGTCGAGGAGCGGCGCGTGCACGACTTCCGCATCGTCTCCTACAGCACCCCGGTGGGCAACGCCGCCGCCTACTATCCCGAGACCAACCCCCTGGTTCCACTGGATCACGTTGCGGCAGCGTCGAACACGCCGGCGTCCAAAGCGGTCACCGTGCGGCTCGAACCCGCGACCGCCCCGAACGGGTCGCACTGATGGGCCGTGTCACCGCCCGTCGTCCGGTCGTCCGCATCACCGGCGACCGGACGTCCCGCCGACCCGACACCCTCGCGGTCGAGGAACCCCTCGAGATCCAGATGGGCGGCCGGTCGCTGACCGTCACCATGCGCACCCCGGGACACGATGTCGAACTCGTGCACGGTTTCCTGCTCGCGGAGGGGATCATCGGCAGCCGGGAGGACGTCGCGGCGGTGCGCTACTGCAACGGGGTCGACGAGTCGGGCGCCAACACCTACAACGTCCTCGACGTCGCCCTCGCCCCGGGCGTGACGGTGCCCGACGGGGCGGGCAGCCGCAGTTTCCTGACCACCTCGGCGTGCGGGGTGTGCGGCAAGGAATCCCTCGACCAGGTGCGCACCCGCAGCCGGTTCTCCCTGCCCACCGGCTTCCGGGTCACGGCGCAGGCACTGTCGGGGATGGCACCGCGAATGCGGGAGCAGCAGAAGATCTTCCGGAGTACCGGCGGTCTGCACGCGGCGGCACTGTTCACCGCGGACGGCACCCTGCTGGAGTTGCGGGAGGACGTGGGCCGGCACAACGCCGTCGACAAGGTGCTCGGCTGGGCGGTGACCACCGGGAAGGTGCCGCTGTCCGACAGCGTGCTCGTCGTCAGCAGCCGGGCCTCGTTCGAACTCGCCCAGAAGGCGGTGATGGCCGGGGTGCCGGTGCTCGCGGCGGTGTCGGCCCCGTCGTCACTCGCCGTGGATCTCGCCGTCGAGACCGGCCTGACCCTCGTGGGTTTCCTGCGCGACGAGTCGATGAACGTCTACGCCGGCACCGTGCACTGACGCACAGGCCCGGATGCACAGTCCCGGATGCACCGAGGCCCGGCACCTTCGCGGTGCCGGGCCTCGGTGTACGTCGAGTCGGGTGTCAGGCGCTCTTGTCGCGGCGCTCACGGTCGGGCTTGCGCGGCACGATCGTCGGCAGCACGTTGTCGTTGACGGTCTCGGCGGTCACGACGACCTTGGCGACGTCGTCGCGGCTCGGGATGTCGTACATCACGGGGAGCAGGACCTCCTCCATGATGGCCCGCAGGCCACGGGCACCGGTGCCGCGCAGGATCGCCTGGTCGGCGACGGCCTCGAGACCGTCCTGCGTGAACTCCAGTTCCACCCCGTCCATCTCGAACAGGCGCACGTACTGCTTGACCAGAGCGTTCTTCGGCTCCGACAGGATCTGGACGAGCGATTCCTTGTCGAGATTGGTCACCGACGCGAGGATCGGCAGACGGCCGATGAACTCGGGGATCAGACCGAACTTGATGAGGTCCTCGGGCATGACGTCCGCGAAGTGATCGGTCGTGTCGATCTCCGCCTTCGAGCGGACCTCGGCGCCGAAGCCGATACCCCGCTTGCCGACGCGGTCGGAGACGATCTTCTCGAGGCCGGCGAACGCGCCCGCGACGATGAACAACACGTTGGTCGTGTCGATCTGGATGAACTCCTGGTGCGGATGCTTGCGACCGCCCTGCGGCGGCACCGATGCCTGCGTGCCCTCGAGGATCTTGAGCAAGGCCTGCTGGACACCCTCACCGGAGACGTCGCGGGTGATCGACGGGTTCTCGCTCTTACGGGCGATCTTGTCGACCTCGTCGATGTAGATGATGCCGGTCTCGGCGCGCTTGACGTCGTAGTCGGCGGCCTGGATGAGCTTGAGGAGGATGTTCTCGACGTCCTCACCGACGTAACCGGCCTCGGTCAGCGCCGTGGCGTCGGCGATCGCGAAGGGGACGTTGAGCATCTTCGCGAGCGTCTGGGCGAGATAGGTCTTGCCGCAGCCGGTGGGGCCGAGCAGCAGGATGTTGGACTTGGCCAGCTCGACGGTCTCGCCGCGCGAGTCGCGTCCCTTGTCGCCCGCTTGGATGCGCTTGTAGTGGTTGTAGACCGCGACGGCGAGGGTCCGCTTGGCGGCGTCCTGGCCGATCACGTAGTTGTCGAGGAACTCGCGGATCTCCGCCGGCTTGGGGAGTTCGTCGAGTTTCACCTCGCTGGTCTCGGCGAGTTCCTCTTCGATGATCTCGTTGCAGAGATCGATGCACTCGTCGCAGATGTAGACACCGGGACCCGCAATGAGCTTCTTGACCTGCTTCTGGCTCTTCCCGCAGAAGGAGCACTTGAGCAGATCTCCGCCGTCACCGATACGTGCCATCAGTCAGGTCCCTACTTCCTCGTGTGCGTGCAACCGATCCCGCGACCACCGCTCCAGGTCGGTCCCGGGGAGCGGGCCCTTTGATCGACCGTACCCGGACTCCGGCGCGCAGGTCGACCGCTTCTGCGCGTTTCCGGTCATATTTGTACAGGACGGCATGTGCCGACCATCACAATCACCGGAGCGGACGGGACGGGAAGACGCAAGGCCTCCCCGTCCCGGTACGAACTACTTCTGTGCCGACAGCTTCCGGTACTCGAGAACGCGGTCGATCAGCCCGTATTCGACGGCCTGCTCCGCCGTGAGGATCTTGTCGCGATCGGTGTCCTTGCGGATCTGATCGGGATCCTTGCCGGTGTGCTTGGCGAGCGTGGTCTCCATGAGACGACGCATGCGCTCGATCTCGGCGGCCTGGATCTCGAGGTCGGAGACCTGACCCTGGATGCCGCCGGTGGCGGGCTGGTGGATCAGCACACGGGCGTTCGGCAGCGCCAGACGCTTGCCGGGGGTACCGGCGGCGAGCAGCACCGCCGCGGCGGACGCGGCCTGCCCGAGGCACACCGTGGTGATGTCGGCGCGCACGTACTGCATGGTGTCGTAGATCGCCATCAGCGAGGTGAACGAGCCGCCGGGCGAGTTGATGTACATGGTGATGTCGCGGTCGGGATCGAGCGACTCGAGCACCAGCAGCTGCGCCATGACGTCGTTGGCGGACGCGTCGTCGACCTGGACGCCGAGGAAGATGATGCGCTCCTCGAACAGCTTGTTGTACGGATTGGACTCCTTGACTCCGTAGCTCGAGTGCTCGATGAACGACGGGAGGATGTAGCGGCTCGCGGGCGAGGCGGGAGCGGCGCCGCCGAGCTGGCGCGGATCGAACATGTTGGTCATCGCTTCTCCAAGAATTCGGTGGGGTTGGGGCAGATCGGGCCGGGACCTAGTTGCCGGTGCCGCCGGCCTGCTGCGCCCGGGACACGACGTGGTCGACGAAGCCGTATTCGAGCGCCTCGCGTGCCGTGAACCAGCGGTCGCGGTCGGAGTCCTTGGTGATCTGCTCCACCGACTGGCCCGTGTGCTCGGCGATGAGCTCGGCCATCTCACGCTTGGTGAGCGCGAACTGCTCCGCCATGATCGCGATGTCCGCGGCCGTACCACCGATGCCCGCCGACGGCTGGTGCATCATGATGCGGGCGTGCGGCAGGGCGTAACGCTTGCCCTTGGTGCCGGCGGAGAGCAGGAACTGACCCATCGACGCCGCCAGACCCATCGCGAAGGTCGCGACGTCGCACTCCACGAACTTCATCGTGTCGTAGATGGCCATACCCGCGGTGACCGACCCGCCCGGCGAGTTGATGTACAGCGAGATGTCGCGGGTGGGGTCCTCGGCCGCGAGCAGGAGGATCTGGGCGCACAGCTTGTTCGCGATGTCGTCGTCGACCTGCGTGCCCAGGAAGATGATCCGTTCGCGGAGCAGGCGTTCGTACACCGAGTCGCTGAGGTTCAGCCCAGCGGTGGCCGAGGTCATCTTCGGGCCGAGGGATGTCGCCGGATTCTGAGGAGTCACGGGTACCTGCCTTCTCGTCGATCGTGAGTTGCTGACACTGACACTAACGAAAGGGGGCGGCACCGGATGCCCGGTGCCGCCCTCTTCGCTCAAAGCGGAAAAATCCCGTTCGTGAACGTCCGGATGATCCGCGGTGTTCGGACTACTCGGAGTCCGAGTCCTCGGAGGACTCCGCCTCGTCGTCCTTCTTGCTGCCGAACAGCTCGCTGGTGTCGACCGTCGCGCCGGTGGTGTCGGTGACGTTGGCGCGATCGACGACGGTGCCCAGGGCCTTGCCGCGGCGCACGTCGGCGAAGACGGCGCCGAGCTGGTTGGCCTGGCTGATCTGCTGGATGAACTGCTCCGGCGGGATGCCGTAGCGCTGCGCCTGGAAGAAGATCCGCTCGGTCAGCTCCTGCTGCTCGACGGTGGTGCCCTCGGCCTCGGCGATCGCGTCGAGGAGCAGCTGCACCTTGACGTTGCGCTCGGCGCCTTCGCGGGCCTCCTTGTCGAACTCCTCGCGGCTCGAGCCCTGGGCCTCGAGCAGCTCGTTCAGCTTGGCCTCATCGTGGTCGAGCTCGTGGATGGCGTCGTGCAGCGCGCTGTCGACCTCGGCCTGGACGACGGCCTCGGGGACCGGGATCTCGACGATCTCGAGGAGCTTCTCGAGGACCTTGTCGCGGATCTGGCCGGCCTGCTCGACCTGCTTGACCCGGGTGACCCGCTCGCGCAGGTCGGCCTCGAGCTCGGCGAGGGTGTCGAACTCGCTCGCCATCTGGGCGAACTCGTCGTCGGCCTCGGGCAGCTCGCGCTGCTTGACGGTGTTGACCTTGACGGTGACGACGGCTTCCTTGTCGGCGTACTCACCGGCGACGAGCTTGGAGGTGAACTCCTTCGACTCGCCGGCCTTCAGGCCGACGATCGCCTCGTCCAGGCCCTCGATGAGCTGGCCGGAGCCGACCTCGTGGGACAGCCCCTCGGTCTTGGCCTCCTCGACGTCCTTGCCGTCGACGGTGGCGGACAGGTCGATGGAGACGAAGTCGCCCTCCTGCACCGGGCGCTCGACACCGGTCAGGGTGCCGAAGCGCTGACGCAACGACAGCAGCTGCTCGGCGACGTCCTCGTCGGTGACCTCGACCGGATCGACCTCGACGGCGATCTCGGAGAAGTCGGGGAGGGTGATCTCGGGGCGGACGTCGACCTCGGCGGTGAAGGCCAGCTCGACGTTGTCCTCCAGCTTGGTGACCTCGATCTCCGGCTGGCTGATGACCTTGACGTCGTTCGCGGTCACAGCCTCGGTGTAGCGGCTCTGGATCGCCTCGTTGATCACCTGATCCAGCACGGCGCCACGGCCGACGCGGGCCTCGAGGATCTTCCGGGGAGCCTTGCCCTGGCGGAAGCCGGGGATACGGACCTGGGTTGCAAGAGCCTTGAAAGCGCGGTCGAAATCAGGCTGGAGCTCCTCGAAGGGCACCTCAACATTGATACGGACTCGCGTCGGGCTCAGCTGCTCGACGGTGCTCTTCACGGACATGCTCCTTCTGTCGTGCTCTCTTGTCGGTCGTTCGTGTCACTACTGAGCGCGCTGACGCCGTTCGATCTGGTCGGGATGACAGGATTTGAACCTGCGACCCTCCGCTCCCAAAGCGGATGCGCTACCAAGCTGCGCCACATCCCGTCGTCCTCACACACCACCATGCGGACCCAGAGCGGAATCCTACGGCCCCCCGATTATGAAATCCAAAGCGAGGTCCGGTACAGTCTCATCTCGCACCGAACGGAGCCGGTGGACGCCGGATCCGCGAGGCCGCGGGGATGTAGCTCAATGGTAGAGCTCCAGTCTTCCAAACTGGCGGTGCGGGTTCGATTCCCGTCATCCCCTCCGGATCGGACACCCGTCGTCTGCGACTCGCAGCGGCGGGTGTTCTTCGTTTCGAACGATATCCACCGGAACCCCGAACCCACTCCGGAACACGACCCCCGGGCGCGACAATATGTGTAGTTCGCGTCCCGTCGGCCCGGCAGGTGCCGACGCCATGCGAAGGCGTCCGGCCACGTACCTCCCCCGGCGCCGTCGAGCGAAGGGGGCGAGGATGGCAGTCCGTCCACCGGTCGGTCCGACCGTCGGGGTCGAGGAGGAGTTCTTCCTCGTGGCCGCGACCGCCGATCGCCTCACCGAACGCAACGACCGGGTGGCCGTCGGCGCACGCCGGCGCGGTGCCGAGGTGCACCGCGAACTGAAACGCTCCCAGGTCGAGCTGAGTACACCGGTGTGCCGGTCGGCGTCGGAGGTCCGGGCGCATCTCGTGGCGGGCCGGCGGGCCCTGGCCGCCGCCGCGCGGGACGAGGACGCCGCGCTGTTGCCCTCCGGGGTGCCGCCGATCCCCCATGCCGTCCCGGACGTGACCGATCTGCCGCGTTACCGGACGATGACTGCTCGGTACGGCGAGTTCGTCCGCGAGAACAACATCTGCGGCTGCCACGTCCACGTGGGGATCGAGGACCGCGACACGGCGCTGCAGGTGTCCAACCATCTGCGGCCGTGGCTGCCGACCCTGCTCGCCCTGACCGCCAACTCCCCCATCCACCAGGGCCGCGACACCGGCTTCGCGAGCTGGCGGGCGATGATGGCGTGCCGCTGGCCGTGCTCGGGCCCGCCGCCGTGGTTCGAGTCGGTGGAGCACTACGACACCGTCGTCGCCACCATGATCGAGTGCGGCAGCATCCTCGACGTCGGGATGGTCTATTGGGACGTGCGCCTGTCCGCGCATCTGCCGACCGTCGAGGTGCGGGTGAGCGACGTCCCCGCGACCGTCGACGAGACCGTCCTGCTGGCCACCCTGGTGCGGGCCCTCGTGGCGACCGCCGTGCAGGACGTCGAGGCGGGACGCCCGGCTCCGCCCGTCGGGTCCGAGATGCTCCGCGCGGCGTATCTGTGCGCGGCGCAGGACGGCCCGGCCGGCCGTGCGGTGGACCCGCTCACCTGCCGCGTCGTCGACGGACAGGAGCGGATCCGGGCGCTGCTGCGGCACGTCGCCCCGCGCCTCGAGGCGTTCGGGGAGTACACCTGCGCGGAACGGCTGCTCGCGCGGGTCCTGCGACGCGGCAACGGCGCGGTGTTCCAGCGCCGGGCGTTCGGGCAGCGCGACGATCCATCCGACATCGTCCGGGACCTGGCCCGCCGCGCCGTCCCCGAGATCTGACCGCGTCCACACCCCTCGTTTGGCGACCCGTGCGCCGGGTACCCGCGTCCACAACCACGACTGTGACCACGGCCGGCAGCGGCGACCACGGACCGCGAGAGGGGACACGAATGCGCGCTATGGTGTACCGCGGGCCGTATCGGGTGCGCGTCGAGGAGAAGGAGATGCCCCGGATCGAGCATCCCGGGGACGCGATCGTGCGGGTCGAGTTGGCCGCGATCTGCGGCTCCGACCTGCACCTCTATCACGGGATGATGCCCGACACCCGGGTCGGCACGACGTTCGGGCACGAGTTCGTCGGGGTGGTGCACGAGATCGGCCCGGACGTGCGGAATCTGAAGGTCGGCGACCGCGTGATGGTGCCGTTCAACGTCTACTGCGGGTCGTGCTTCTTCTGCTCCCGCGGCCTGTACTCGAACTGCCACAACGTCAACCCGAACGCCACCGCGGTCGGCGGAATCTACGGCTACTCGCACACCTGCGGCGGCTACGACGGCGGGCAGGCCGAGTTCGTGCGGGCGCCCTTCGCGGACGTCGGTCCCTCCGTCATCCCGGAGTGGATGGAGCCCGAGGATGCGCTGATGCTCACCGACGCGCTGGCGACCGGCTACTTCGGTGCGCAGCTCGGGGACATCGCCGAGGGTGACACGGTGGTGGTCTTCGGCGCCGGCCCCGTCGGGCTGTACGCGGCGAAGTCCGCCTGGTTCATGGGCGCCGGCCGGGTGATCGTGATCGACCACCTCGAGTACCGGCTGGAGAAGGCCCGAACCTTCGCGCACGCCGAGACCTACAACTTCGCCGAGTACGACGACGTGGTGGTGCTGCTCAAGGAGACCACCGACCATCTGGGAGCGGACGTCGCGATCGACGCGGTCGGCGCCGAGGCCGACGGGAACTTCCTCCAGCACGTCACCGCCGCGAAGCTGAAACTGCAGGGCGGCTCCCCCGTCGCCCTGAACTGGGCGATCGACGGCGTCCGCAAGGGCGGCACCGTCTCGGTGATGGGCGCCTACGGCCCGATGTTCAGCGCGGTGAAGTTCGGGGACGCCCTGAACAAGGGACTGACGCTGCGGATGAACCAGTGCCCGGTCAAACGGCAGTGGCCACGACTGTTCGAACACGTGCGCAACGGCTACCTGAAGCCCAGCGAGATCATCACCCACCGCGTGCCCCTGGAGGACATCCCCGAGGCGTACCACATGTTCTCGTCGAAGCTCGACGAGTGCATCAAGCCCGTCATCGTCGTCGGCGGGCAGTGAAGGGAGACGCAGGCATGAGCCCCGATCGGACCCCCATCGCCTACACCCCCGCCCGGCGCGAGCCCCCGGAGACGGCCGAGCAGCTGCGGGCCCGTATCCCCGGCTGGGGTGTGGACCTCGACCCGCACGACCGGCCGGCCGTACCGAAGGAACGGTTCGCTCCCGAGGAGACCGGCGCCCACTGGGCCTTCCCGGAGCGTCAACCCGGCCACGAGGGCCGAGAGCGTTCGGTCGAACACGCCTTCGTGACGCCGGTGTTCGGGACCTCGGCACCGCTGCAGGGCCTCTCGGGTGCGGTGCGCCGGCACGCCTACCGCCGGTACAGCGAGGGCCGGGCCGCACACTGGCTGCTGCTGCTCGGCGCAGACCGCATCGACGTGGCCGAGAGCCGCGTGCGTGCTCTGCTGGCCGGTCGCCCGGACGACCCGGTCTCCGAGAGCGGTCTGCGGGCCGAGGTCACCGCGCACGGCGTGGCGTCGCGCCGCGGCAGCACCCGCTCGGACGTGAACCACCAGTGGCTCGATCCGCTCGTCTCGGGTGCGCCGTGGATCGTCGTGGCCGGTCTCGGTGCCGCCGTGGTGCACCGTCGGCGATCCCACGGTGGCCGGTGAGGACGGGTGGACGGCACCGGAACCTCCGGTGGTCACCTTTTCGACTCGAAAGTGCAAAGCGAGTGCAAAGCGGCGATCTCGGATCGGTGGAGTGTGAGACCGTCCCAACTGTGAAGGACACCTCCGACGATCGTGCCGAGGCACCGGCACCGCCAGCATGTTCGTCCGTCGTCGCCGCCGTGCTCCTCGATGCCACACCCGACTGGGAGCGCGTCGCGGCCGTGCTCGCTCCCGGGAACCACGAGTCGCCGAACTTCCGCCACCGGCTCGTGGAACTTCCGATCGGACTCCCCTCGCCGCGGTGGTCCGGCGACCCCGACTCCGATCCACCCTGGCATCTCGAACGGTTCACGCTCCACGCCCCCGCGAAGTTCGACGAGGTGCTCGCCTACGCCGGCACCACCTCCGCACCCGCCGACGGGGAACGGCCCCGCTGGGAACTGACGCTGCTCGACGGTCTCGACGGCGGCCAGTCCGCGCTCGTACTGCGGTTGCGCCATCTCGTGTCGTCCTCCGTGTCCGGCCGCGCCGATTCGATGCTGTCCTGGGCGCGGTCGGTGTCCGAACAGGGCGCGGAGTCGGTCCGGACGGCGGCGCACCTGTTCACGGCGGTGGGCACCGGCCTGTTCAAGACCATCCTGGGCCGCGCGGAGGACGGCACGGAACACCGTCCCGCTCCGCCGAGTCCGCGGCTGCACGTGCTCGATGCCGACCTGCACGCGCTCCGGGCCGTCTGCGAACGTGTGGGCTGCCGACTGTCGAGCGGGTCGACCGCAGCACTGATCGCGGCCTGCGCCGAGTACGACCGCCTGTACGGACGGGACGACGAACCGCTGCGGTTGCTGGTGCCGGGGCCCCACGGACGGGCGATCCCGCTGGTGCTCGACCGGGCGGCGTCCGCCGATCCCCTCGATCTGATGCGCCGCCTCGACGCGGTGCTCCCCGCCGGGGATCCCCCGGCCTCCCCGCTGGGCCGCCTCCACCCCGCGGCCGGTCCGGACGTCGACATCGCGTTCGGTTCGCACGACCTGTTCGTGTCGAACCTGCCCGGTTCGCACTCCCCCCTCTACGTGGGCGGAGCGAAGGTCGAGCGGTACTACGGCTTCGGCCCGGCGCACGGGGCGATGCTCACCGCCTCGGCGATGTCCTATCGCGACACCTACTGCGTGGGGCTGACGGTCGACCCCACCGTCGTCACCGACCGCGAGGCCTTCGACGCCTGCCTGCACGACGGGATGGACGCTGTCCTCGATCAGGTGGCCTGAGCGCTCTCCCGCGCCGGAGGCCATCCCCGCTCCGCCGGTAGTCTGGAAGGCGGGACCCGCCCCGAACGGGAAGGATGGGCCGTGGAACTTCTACTCGTCCTCGTCGCCGTGGGCGCGGTGGTGTACTTCGTCTCGCGCTCCCAGCGGACCACCACACGCCATCGGGCCGACGCGCTCGACGACGCCAAGGCCGACGCCCGGCAGGCCATCGAACGGCTCGGCGGACAGATCTACAACCTGACCGGCACCGACGACGCCTCGAAGCAGGCCCTCGCCGACGCCGCCGAGCGGTACACGGCGGCGGGTTCACAGATCGAGCAGGCCGCCACCCCGGTGCAGGCCCGGCTGGCGAAGCAGACCGCCCTCGAGGGGCTCTACTACATCCGCGCCGCGCGTCTGGCGATGGGCATGGATCCCGGTCCGGACATCCCGCCGCTCGACGGACAACGGTCCGCCGGTGAGGTCACGGAGAAGCGGAGCATCGACTTCGAGGGCCGCACGATCTCCGCGTCGCCGGCCCCGTCGCCCGCCACACCGAACTACTACCCGGGTGGCCGTGTCGCGGGACGCCCGGTGCCGGCCGGCTGGTACTCGGAGCCCTGGTGGAAACCGGCCCTGGTGGCGGGCGCCTGGGGTGTCGGGTCGATGCTGCTGTTCTCGTCGCTGTTCGCAGGGATGGCCGGTGTGCCCTACGACGCGCAGGCCTTCGAGAGCGGCGCGGGCGACGGGTCCGCGGACCCCGGCGCCGACGGGTACGGCGGCGAGGACGGCGGTGGGGGCGACGATGTCGGCGGGGACGACTTCGGTGGCAGCGACTTCGGTGGCAGCGACTTCGGTGGCGGGGACGGCGGGGGTTTCGACTTCGGCGGATTCGACTTCTGACCGAAGGGCGCGCTCAGGCCGGCTGGCAGGTGGGGCACCAGAACAGGTTGCGCGCCTGCATGACCGAGTGCAGCACCGCGCTGCCGCAGACGCGGCAGGGTTCCCCGGCCCGGCGGTAGACGTAGGTGCGCGGCCGGTTCTTCGCGTAGGCCGGTGCGCCGTGGTCGTGTTCGGGCCGCACGACGTGCATGCGCCCGTGCTTCACACCGACGTTCATCAGGTCGACGAGATCGCGCCAGAGCGCGTCGAATTCGTCCCGCGTCAGATTCCGTCCGGGACGTTCGGGGTGGATGCCGTGCCGGAACAGCACCTCGGCCCGGTAGACGTTTCCGACCCCGGCGATCACCGCTTGGTTCATGAGCAGTGAGCCGATAGCCGTGCGGGACTTGGAGATTCGAGCCCAGGCCCGATCGGGGTCGGCGTCGTCGCGCAGCGGGTCGGGCCCGAGCCGCGCCTCGATCGCCTCGACCTCCCCGGGGGTGAGGACCTCACAGGCGGCCGGGCCGCGCAGGTCGCTGCCGTGCTCGGCCCCGACCATCCGCATCCGCACCTGACCGACGGGTTCGCCGAGCGGCAGGTCGCCGTCGGTGAACTCCCCGTAGATGCCGAGGTGCACGTGGACGGCCAGACCGCCCTCGTAGTGGTGGAACAGGTGTTTGCCCCAGGCGTCGGCGTGGGTGAGCACGCGACCGTCGACGACGGCAGCACCGTCGGCGAACCGGCCCTGGGGACTGGACACCCGCACCGGCGCGCCGGAGTACCACTCGTGGTGCAGCCGGGCGAGCCGGTGCAGGATGTGTCCTTCGGGCACGGATCAGGCGGGAGCGCCGGGAACCGCCGGGGCCACGCCCGACTTCTCGTACTCGGCGAGGATGTCGATGCGGCGCTGGTGGCGCTCCTCGTTCGACCACGGGGTCGCCAGGAAGGCGTCGACGATCGCGAGGGTCTCCTCGAGGCTGTGCATGCGGCCGCCGATGCCGATGAGCTGGGCGTTGTTGTGCTCGCGGGCCAGTTTGGCGGTCTCGACGCTCCATGCCAGTGCGCAGCGGGCACCGGGCACCTTGTTGGCGGCGATCTGCTCACCGTTGCCGCTGCCGCCGAGCACGATGCCGAGGCTGCCCTCGTCGGCCACGGTGCGACGTGCGGCCTCGATGCAGAACGCCGGGTAGTCGTCCAGGGCGTCGTACTCGAAGGCACCGCAGTCGACCGGCTCGTGGCCGTTCTTCTTCAGGTGCTCGATGATCTCATTCTTCCGTTCGAAGCCCGCGTGGTCGGCTCCCAGGTAAACGCGCATGAACCGAGTCTATCGAGGATCGCGTCCTCCCCCGCACACGCCGGTGGACCTCACGCGCGACGCCCCCCGCGTTCGTTCGCAGGGGGCGCCGCTCGGAGGTGGGTCTCACACGGTCGCGCAGCCGCGCACTCGGCCGGGCGCGCTCACACGCCGACGGGTTCGCGGGCCTCCTGGGCCTCGAGCTCGCGCACGATCGGCAGCACGTTCTTGCCGAAGTACTCGATCTCCTCCTGGAAGTGCAGGAAGCCGGCGAGGATCAGGTCGACTCCGCGGCGGCGGTACTCGACGATGCGGTGCGCGATCTGCTCCGGGGTACCGATGAGCTGGGTACGGAAACCGTCGTTGTACTGGACGAGATCCTCGAAGGTCGAGTCCGCCCACATGCCCTTCTTGTCGCCGGTGGCCGAGCCGGCCTGCTGGACGGCACTGCGGAAACCCTCGACGGCGGGACGGTTGGCCTTCTCGATGATCTCGCGGAGGGTGTCGCGGGCCTCCTTCTCGGTGTCGCGGGCGATGACGAAACCGTTGAGCCCGACCTTCACCTCCCGACTGTGGGCGCGCGCGACGTCGCGCAGTTCGTCGATCTGCGCGGTGATGCCGTCGTAGTCCTTACCGTTGCTGAAGTACCAGTCGGCGTAGCGGCCGCCGTTGGCGATCGCCGCGGTGGAATTGCCGCCCTGGAACAGCTCGGGGTTCGGGCGCTCCGGGGTGTTGAGCGGCTTCGGCTTGAGGCTGAAGTCGTGGATCCGGTAGAAGTCGCCGCGGAAATCGACCTCGTCCTCGGTCCAGATCTTCCGGAGCACCTGCAGGAACTCGGCGCTGCGCCGGTAGCGCTCGTCGTGCTCGAGCCAGGGCTCACCCATGTTGGTGAACTCGTCCTTGAACCAGCCGCTGACGACGTTGACCGCGAAACGGCCGCCGGACAGCTGGTCGACCGTCGCACCCAGCTTGGCGAGCACGGCCGGTTGCCACAGGCCGGGGTGGACGGCCGCGATGACCTTCAGACGCTCGGTGGCGAGCAGCAGCGCGAGGCTGAAGCTCGTCGACTCGTGCTGGAACTCGGCTCCGTAGCTGGCCTGGTAGCGCACCTGGCTCAGGGCGTACTCGAAACCGTTGTTCTCGGCGGTGCGGGCGAGCTTGACGTTGTAGTCGTAGTCCCAGCTCGTGCGCTGCTCGATGTCCGAGGTGACAAGACCGCCACTGACGTTGGGCACCCAGTAGGCGAAAGTGGTCTTCTCGGCGATACGTTCGGTCGACATGGCTCCGATTCAATTCCAGGCTCCCCATCGAACCAATGGTTGCGATCAGGGTGATTCCAACACTTCCTCTGCTCGGTCCGAGGCTCGGATTCGTCCGAGGCTCAGACCGCGACCCGTCCGCGGGGTGAGGCCGCGAATCCGGTTGACGGCGCGAACCGCGCCGTCAACTCGTCCGCGGGTACCCCGGTCGCCTCGGCGATGTAACTCTTCACGTCGTCCACATCGCGCAATCCCGGCAGCAGTTCCGGTTCGGAGAGGAACCGGAACAGGGCCGCGGCGGCCCGCTCGTCCACGGCGGCGGCCGGGAACAACACGTCGGCGTACTGCGCGTAGGTGGGGTCGCCGAGGAACAGCCGGGTGGTCTCGGCCGCGCCGTGGCCGCGGGCGGCCCAGTGCTCGTCGAAGCGGTCCTGCAGCCACTGGCGGGTGAACTCGCCGTCGTGGTTCCGCACCGCCTCGATCAGTGAGGCGATCTGGACGACCGTGTTCTGCGCGCCCTGCCCGGCGACGGGATCGAAGGAGACGGCGGTGTCGCCGATCGCGGCGACGACGTGCCCGCTCGCAGTCTCCCCGACCGCGCGGCGCACCGTGGGGGTGACCGCGCCGCGGAGCCAGGAGTGCGGGTCGACCTCGATCACCTGCAGTTGTTCGATCTCCGCGGCGTCCTTCGGGAAGTACTGCCGGTACAGCTCGAGCACCGCGCGGCGGGCGCTGTGCGCGTCGGTGACGGTGTCGAACAGCTCGATCCACGGCGAGCCCGGCTTCGCGAAACCGAGGAAACTCCACGCCGGCCCGACGTCCTTGTGCAGATACGGGCCGATGAACACCTCACCGAAGTCGGTGTGCAGGTTGAAGTGGTTGAACCTGCCGCCGACCCCGCGGTAACCGAAGGCGTCCGCATCGTGGTCGAGGCCGTGCAACGTCACCATCAGCAGCTGCCGCTGCGGTTCGGAGTACACGGTACGGTCCGGGTCGACGGGGAACAGCGACGCCAGGCCGCCCTTGCCGGTGGCGACGAGGGTGAGGTCGTGGCGACCGGCGATCCCGTCGAGGCCGTCGGGATCGACCGACCGCACCTCGAAACGCCCGCCCCGATCGAGAAATCGACCGAGCCGGTCGTCGGCGCGCAACCGCACGTCGACGCCCTGGGAGACGTACCCGAAGTCGGGGGCGAACTCGAACACCTCCCCGTAGGTCTTCCCCACCCCGGTGTGCAGGCGCGCACTCATACCGACGGCGGACGGGCCGTCTGCGTAGAGGTCCTCGATGATGCGGGCGTCCGATTCCCGCGATCTGCCGAAGTACACGGCGGTGCCGGTCGCGGGGACGTCGTCGCGCAACGACCTCCGGTCGCGGTCGCTGTGGAGGGTGACATCGAATCCGGCGTTCTGCAGGCCCAGGGCGGCGGTGGTGCCCGCCAGGCCCGCACCCACGACGGCTGCGGTGCGTGACATGAGTTCTCCTGAGATAACGATGGTTTCGTGGATCAGCTGACATCCGCGTCGAAGCGGATCGGACGGGTCACCCGGCCACCCCGGGCCGGCGACCGGCGCTCCACGCGTAGGGCAGCGGATCGCCGTTGAGCACGTGCGCGCCGACGGCCTGCTGCTTGTAGATCAACGGGTTGTGGGCGGCGACGACGCGGGAGTTGCGCCAGTGCCGGTCGAGCCCCAGCGAGGCGTCGCTGATGGAGGCTCCACCCACCTCGAACAGTTCGCTGGTCGCGTCGAGCACCAGCGAGATCACCACCGACTGCGCCTTCGCGGCGGCCGCCTCGGCACGGTCGAGCAGTTCCGGGTCCTGGCCGCCCGCGTCGAGCAGGACGTCGAGTTCGTCGGCGACGGCGAGGACGACGGCGCGGGCCCCGTAGGCCGCGGCGGACAGCCGCCCGACGACCTGCTGCACCAGCGGGTCGTGCCGCGGCAGGTCGGCGGCGGCATGGGTGAAGGTGCGGGTCCGGCGGCGGACCCACTCGACGGTGTCGGCCTCGGCGCGGGCGGCGATGCCGGCGAGCACCGCGAGCTGGACGAGCTGCAGGTAGGCGGTGGCGTAGGTGCGGCCCGGCTGCCCGTAACCGGGGCCGAGGATCCGGTCCTCGGTGACCTCCACGCCGGTGAAGGTGGTGGTGCCGCTGGCGGTGAGCCGCTGCCCGAAACCGTCCCAGTCGTCGGACTGCTCGACGCCGGGCTGGTTCGCGTCGACGAGCACGGAGACGCGTTCCCCGTCCTGATCGGCGGCGACGAGGATATGGTCGGCGTACAGGCTTCCGGTGCTGTAGTACTTGACGCCGTCGAGGACCCAGCCACTCCCCTTGCGGGTCAGGGCCGTGCGGTAGCGGTCGGCCGCGCCGACACCGGGTTCGGTGATCGCGTTGCCGACGAGGGTGCCGGTCGCGACCCGGCGCAGCCAGTCGGCAGCGCGCTCGTCGCCGGTGAGCCGCTGGTCCTCGACGAAGCTCCAGTGCACCCGAAGTGCCTGCGGCAGGTTCGATTCGGCGGCGGCGAGGTCGACGAGCAGGTCGAACAGCTGCCGGACGGTCGCGCCGAAGCCGCCGTACTCGACCGGCACACGCAGTGCCCCGAAGCGGGCCTCGCGCAACCAGGCGACCTCCTCGAAGGCCAGCCGACGGTCGCGTTCGCGGTCGACAGCGCCGACGGCGATGCGGTCGAAGATCGGGGCGAAGCGCTCCTTCAATTCCCGGTCGGTGGTGGCGGGTGCGGAAACGGTGCTTGTCACGTGCGGTACTCCTTGTCGCTCGAGGAATCCACGATGCGACAGGGAGTACCGCCCGGACACCATTTAGGATCGGTGCGAATCCAACCCGCAGCGGTCAGCTGCTCACCGCGCACTGCCCGCGGTCGACCCGGACGGGGTTGCCGGCCGAGGGCCGCACGTCGATGTCGAAGATCGCGGTGGGGACGTAGAGCGTCGCGCACGAGTTCGGCACGTCCACCACCCCGGAGAACCGCGCCTCGACCGGTGCCGCACCGAGCAGCAGGTAGACCTGCTCCTTGGTCCAGCCGAACCTCGACAGGTACTCGATCGCGTTGAGGCAGGCGTTCTGGTAGGCCAGGGTCGAGTCGAGATAGTGCTGTGTGCCCTGCCGGTCGACGGAGAAGCCGACGAAGGTGAGGAACTCGGTGTAGCGGGGTTCGACGTTGCCGGGCATGAAGATCGGGTTGGTGGTCACCCCGTAGGTCTCCATGCCGCCCGGGATCACCTCGACCCGCAGGTCGATGTAGCCGCCCATCTCGATGGCGCCGCAGAAGGTGATCTCGCCGTCGCCCTGCGAGAAGTGCAGGTCGCCCAGGGAGAGGTTGGCACCGTCGACGAAGACGGGGTAGAAGATCCGGCTGCCCTTGGATAGGTTCTTGATGTCCTGGTTGCCGCCGTTCTCCCGCGGCGGGGCGGTCCGCGCGGCCTCCGCCGCGACCCGTTCGTACTCGCTGCCGGACAGTGAGCCGAGCACCGCGTTGTGGGGTTCGGGTGGGAGCGCCAGCGGCGGAACACGATTCGGTTCGGTGTCGATCAGGGCCTGTTCGCGGGCGTTCCAGCGGGCGAGCAGTTCCCGGCTCGGTGCCGTCCCCATGAGGCCGGGGTGGACGATGCCGGTGAACTCCACCCCGGGGATGTGCCGGCTGGTGGCCTTCTGCCCGGTGAAGTTCCAGATCGCCTTGTACGCCTGCGGGAACCAGTCGGTGAGGAAACCACCGCCGTTCTCCTTGGCGAAGATGCCGGTGTATCCCCAGCCCTGTCCGGCGATCGGGCCGGTCTGCTGGGGTACCGGGCCGACGTCGAGGATGTCCACCATCAGCAGGTCGCCGGGTTTCGCTCCTTCGACGGCGAACGGCCCGGACAACTGGTGCACCATCGACAGGTCGCAGTCGCGGATGTCGTTCGCGTCGTCGCTGTCGACGATCGTGCCGTCGAACCATTCCTTGGACTCGACGCGGAAGACGTCGCCGGACTTCACGGTCGCGACCGGCGGGATGTCGGGATGCCACCGGTTGTGGCCGACGAGTTCCTGCTCCCGGAACGGTTTGCTGTGGTCGACGGGGAAGATCACGTCGGGCATGGTTTCCTCCGGTCTCGCGGGTGCGGGGTGCGGATGTGCACGCGGATCGGACCGGCCACGGCGTGGCCGGCCGTAGGCTCTACGGGCGCGGGAGTTTCGCGATGCGGGGATCGGCCGGGCGGGACGGTCGTTCCGGTTCCGGGGGCCGGGTGGTCACCGCCGGTGCGGTCTGCGACCGGCCGTGCGCGTCCATCATCGCCGTGACGGCCGCGGAGGTGGACGACAGATTCGGCGAGGTGAGAACCCGCGCGGCGGAGGCGCTGCAGTGCGGGCACGGCACGGCGGACGGGGCGGTGCCGATGGGATGGGCGCTGTCGAAGCGCCCGTGGGAGAGACATCGATAGACGTAGACGGCCACGCGACCTCCCGGGACGACGAGGGCGATTGCTCCCGAATGCGAACAATCGCACGGTACCCGACGGGGCCGGTCCGCCGGTGCGAAATCGACTGGCGGACCGGCCCCGTGAGGTGCGGTCAGAGCACGCCGTGCCGCGGCGGATGGGTGCCGCTGAGCGTCCACCGGCCGATGTGCTGGAGCTTCCAGCGGGTCGCGTCGTGCAGCGTGTGGGTGCGGGCGTCGCGCCAGTAGCGGGACAGGTTCGCCGAGCCCGACGCGCTGCGGGTGCCGCCGAGTTCGAACAGCACGCTCGCCGTCTCCACGGCGGCACGGGTGGCGGCGACCTTCGCGGTGGCCACCTCGATCGACGCAGCGGCCGTGGACTCCTCGGTCGGGTTCGCGCGGGCCGCGTCGACGGCGCGCGCGGCCTGGGCGAGCAGCACCTGCGCGGCCCGGACCGTGACCGTGGCCTCCCCCGCGATCTGCACGAGCAGCGGATCGTCCACGGCGCGTTCGACACCCGATTCGAAGTGCGGGCGGGCCCGGCCGGCCTGCAGGACTGCCTCGGCGAGCGCACCGGTGGCGATGCCCACGTCGATGGCGGCGTGCGTGATCTGGGCCTGGGCGCCGTAGGTGGTGGGGCCGTCGAAGATCGGCGAGTAGGGCACGACCGCCGACGCCGGGACCACGATGTCGTCGAGGGTGACGGTGCCGCTGGCGGTGGTGCGCTGACCCATGCCGTCCCAGTCGTCGACGACGGTGAGTCCCTCGGTGTCGCGCCGGACGAACGCGACCGCCTTGGGGGTCGACGCGTCGGTGGCGTCGGGGTCGTCGGCGAGGCTGGCGCGCACGAGGATCCAGTCGGCGAACAGGGCGCCGGTGCTGTAGAACTTGCGGCCGCTGAGCACGTAGTCGTCGCCCTGCCGGCGCAGGATCGTGGTGTCGACGTTCATCGGGCGGGAGCCGCGTTCGCTCTGCGCGTTCGCCAGCAACGCACCGGCCAGCACCTCACCGTAGAAGAAACGCTTCTGCTCGTCGGTGCCCTGGCTGCGCAGCGCCTCGAGGAAGGTGAAGTGCGAGTGCGGGATCTGCGCGATGCTCGGGTCGGCCGCGGCGAGGATGCGGAAGACCTCCACCACCGTCCCGTAGGGCGCAGCGATGCCGCCGTACTCGACGGGCACGGTGAGGGCGAGCAGACCGGAGGCGGCGAGCGCCCGGATCTGTTCGTGCGGCAGTTCACGGTTCGCGTCGCGCTGGGCGGCGCCGACGGCGAACCCGTCGGCGAGCGTGGCCGCGACCCGGAGGGCCTCGTCGACGTCGGAGATGCGTGCGGCGGTGGGTACGGCGCTCACAGCTCCACCCCCTGGAACGGGATGGACACGGACGGCAGGGGGTGGAGCGAGTTGGACATGATCCGACACGTTAGGCCGATCCGGCCCGCCCTGCGAGGATTGCATTCACCCTGAGCGAAAGTCTTCCGGCCTGGCCGGCGCGTACGCCGGCCCGGCCGGAAGGACGGATCCGCGGCGGTCAGTCGAAGCTCGGGCTCTCGTCGCGGGTGCGCTTGAGCTCGAAGAAGTGCGGGTAGGACGCGAGCGCGACCACGCCGTCCCACACCTTGCCGGCCTCTTCGCCGCGCGGGATCTTCGACAGCACCGGGCCGAAGAAGGCGATGCCGTTCACGTGGATCGTGGGCGTGCCCACGTCCTGCCCCACCTTGTCCATGCCCGCGTGGTGGCTCTCGCGCAGCGCGTCGTCGTAGGCGTCGCTGTCGGCGGCCTCGGCCAGGGCCGGATCGAGATCGAGTTCGGCGAGCGACGCGGCGATCACCTCGGCGAAGTCCTTGTTGCCCTCGTTGTGGATGCGGGTGCCCATCGCGGTGTAGAGCGGGGAGAGGATGTCGTCGCCGTACTTCTGCGCCGCGGCGATCGCCACCCGCACCGGACCCCACGCCTTCTTCATCAGCTCCGCGTACTCCTCGGGCAGGTCGCGGCCCTCGTTGAGCACGGCCAGGCTCATCACGTGGAAACGCGCCTCGATGTCGCGCACCTTCGTGACCTCGAGGATCCAGCGGGAGGTGATCCAGCACCAGGGGCACAGCGGGTCGAACCAGAAGTCTGCGGTGTCCTTGCCGGACGCGGCTGCAGTCGTGTCGCTCAAGAAGATCTCCTCACAAGAGTCGGTACGGATCGGGCAACACCGTTCCGTCGTCGATTCTTCCCGAAGCGGGGCCCGGGGATTGCGCGGCACCGTACCGTCGGACGGGAGGGAGCATGTCCGGCACGCATCGAGTGGAGGCACGACGATGTCGGGTGAGGAGACGTTTCTGATCGTGGGTGCGGGCCTGGCCGGCGCCAAACTGGCCGAGGAACTGCGGGTCCGCGACTTTCCGGGGCGAATCGTGCTGATCGGCGCGGAGGATCACCTCCCCTACGAGCGACCGCCCCTGTCGAAGGAGTACTTCGCGGGCGGCAAGACCCTTGCCGACTTCACCGTGCACGACGGCGACTGGTACCGGGACCACCGTGTGGAGCTGCTTCTCGGCACCACCGTCACCGCGATCGATCCCACCGCGCACACCGTGTCCCTGCCCGACGGCTCGACCCTGCACTACGACAAGCTCGCCCTCGCGACGGGATCGACACCCCGCACTGTGCCCGTGCCCGGGGCCGACGCCGACCGCGTGTACGTCCTGCGCACCGTCGACGACGCCGACGCCCTGCTCACCGCGATCCACGCCGGCACCGACACGGCGGGATGGCTGGCGATCGTCGGCGGCGGCTGGATCGGCCTGGAGATCGCCGCCAACGCGCGGGGCCGCGGCGCCGGGGTGGTCGTCGCCGAATCCGCGAGCCAGCCCCTGCTCGGCGAGCTCGGCGAGGAGATGGGGGCGGTCTTCGCCGACCTGCATCGCGCGCACGGCGTCGACCTGCGGACGAACACCTCGGTGAGCGAGATCGTCGCCTACGACGGGCGCGCGAGCGGGATCCGTTTCGGGGACGGCACGGTCGTGCCGGCCGACGCCGTGCTGGTCGCGGTCGGGGCCCGGCCGAACGTCGACCTCGCCCGCGACGCCGGGCTCGCGGTCGACGACGGGGTGCTCGTCGACGCGTCGCTGCGCACGAGCGATCCGGACATCGTCGCGGTCGGCGACATCGCGGCGGCGGAGCATCCGCTGCTCGGTACCCGGGTACGGGTCGAGCACTGGGCCAACGCGCTGAACCAGCCCGCGGTGGCGGCGGCGGCGATGCTCGGGTGGGAGGCCACCTACGACCGGCTGCCCTACTTCTTCACCGACCAGTACGACCTCGGCATGGAGTACGTCGGTCTCGCACCCCGCGACGCGCGGGTGGTCACCCGCGGTGACGTCCGGGGCCGGCAGTTCCTCGCGTTCTGGCTCGACGACGCCCGCCTGGTGCGGGCCGGCATGAACGTGAACATCTGGGATGCGGACGACGACATCCGGGCCCTGATCGCCTCGGGTGCGCCGGTGGACCCGGACCGGCTGGCCGACACGGACGTGCCGCTGTCCGAGCTCACCGCGTGAGCCCGACCCGATCATGATGGGATGGATGCCGACCGGCATCCCGTCGTGAGAATGGAGTTCCTTACGTGGCACCACCGAACCTGACCCGTGAACAGGCCGCCGAGCGGGCAGCGATCCTCGACGTCCACAACTACGCCATCGTCCTGGATCTCACGGACGGGTCGGGTGCGCCCGGCACCGAGACGTTCCGGTCCGTCACCACCGTGACCTTCGACGCGACCGAGGGTGCGTCCACCTTCATCGATCTCATCGCGAAGACGGTGCACTCGGCGACCCTCAACGGCGAACCCGTGGACGTCTCCGGTTACAGCGAGGAGACCGGCATCGCGCTGACCGGGCTGGCCGCGCACAACGAGCTCGTCGTCGACGCCGACTGCCTGTACACCAACACCGGTGAGGGGTTGCACCGCTTCGTCGACCCCACCGACGACGCGGTCTACCTGTACTCGCAGTTCGAGACGGCCGACGCCAAGCGCATGTTCGCGTGCTTCGACCAGCCCGACCTCAAGGCCACCTTCGATCTGAAGGTCACCGCGCCCGTGGACTGGCAGGTCGTGTCCAACGCGGACGTGGTGCAGACCCTGGCCGCGACCCCCGGTGAGCACCACTTCCGCACCACTCCGCGGATGAGCACCTATCTCGTCGCGCTGATCGCCGGGCCGTACGCGGTGTGGTCCGACGAGTACACCGACGAGCACGGCACCATCCCGCTGCGGATCTTCTGCCGTGCCTCCCTCGCCGAGTACATGGACGCCGATCGGTTGTTCACCGAGACCAAGCAGGGTTTCGCGTTCTACCACGACAACTTCGGCATCCCCTACGCCTTCGGCAAGTACGACCAGCTGTTCGTGCCGGAGTTCAACGCCGGGGCGATGGAGAACGCCGGTGCGGTGACCTTCCTCGAGGACTACGTATTCCGCTCCAAGGTCACCCGCTACTCCTACGAGCGGCGCGCCGAGACCGTCCTGCACGAGATGGCGCACATGTGGTTCGGCGACCTCGTCACCATGCGCTGGTGGGACGATCTGTGGCTCAACGAGTCGTTCGCGACCTTCGCGTCGGTGCTGTGCCAGGCCTCGGCCACCGAGTACACCAACGCGTGGACGACCTTCGCGAACGTCGAGAAGTCGTGGGCCTACCGGCAGGACCAGCTGCCGTCGACGCACCCGATCGCCGCGGACATCCCGGATCTGGCCGCGGTGGAGGTCAACTTCGACGGCATCACCTACGCCAAGGGCGCGTCGGTGCTCAAGCAGCTCGTCGCCTATGTCGGCCAGGAGCCCTTCCTCGCCGGTCTGCGCGAGTACTTCCGCGACCACGCCTACGGCAACGCCACCTTCGACGACCTGCTCGCCGCACTGGAGAAGGCGTCGGGCCGCGACCTGTCGGACTGGGGCGCCCAGTGGCTCAAGACCACCGGCCTGAACATCCTGCGGCCCGACTTCGAGGTCGACGAGCAGGGCCGGTTCACGCGGTTCGCGGTGGTGCAGGAGGGCGCGCAGCCCGGTGCCGGTGAGTTCCGCGTGCACCGCCTGGCGATCGGTGTGTACGACGACGACGGCTCCGGTCGGCTCGTGCGCACACACCGCGTCGAAATCGACGTCGACGCCACCGAACGCACCGACGTGCCCGACCTCGTCGGGGTGCCGCGCGGCGCCTTCGTGCTGGTCAACGACGACGACCTCACCTACTGCTCGGTGCGTCTGGACGAGGAGTCCCTCGCCACGGTGACCGCCCGGATCGGCGACATCGCCGAGTCGCTGCCGCGCACCCTGGTGTGGTCGGCGGCGTGGGAGATGACGCGTCAGGCCGAGATGAAGGCCCGCGACTTCGTCGCTCTCGTCCAGCGTGGAGTCGCCGCCGAGACCGAGGTCGGTGTGGTGCAGCGGCTGCTGATGCAGGCGCACACCGCGCTGGGCAGCTACGCGGAGCCGGGCTGGGCCGCCGAACAGGGCTGGCCGGACTACGCGAACCGTCTGCTCGAGCTGGCCCGCGAGGCCGAGCCGGGCTCCGACCACCAGCTCGCGTTCGTCAACGCCCTGACCACCGCGTCGCTGTCGCCCTGGCACACCGAGGTGCTCGAGGAGCTGCTGAACGCCGACCCGGCCACCGTCGGACTGTCCGGTCTGGTGGTGGACACCGACCTGCGCTGGCGGATCGTGCAGGCGCTGGCGGCCGCGGGCCAGATCGACGCGGACGGGCCGGAGACGCCGGTCATCGACGCCGAGGCGCAGCGGGATCCCACGGCCCAGGGTGCACGTCAGGCGGCGGCCGCGCGGGCGGCGCGTCCGCAGGCGGCCGTCAAGGAGCAGGTCTGGCAGACGGTCGTCCACGACGACAGCATCCCCAACATCACGGCCCGCGCCGTGATCGGCGGGTTCGCACCCCTGGGGCAGGCCGAGCTGCTCGAGCCGTTCGTGGCGCGGTACTTCGCGGATGTGCCCGGGGTCTGGGAGCGCCGCTCCAGCGAGGTCGCGCAGACGGTCGTGGTGGGGCTGTACCCGTCGTGGTCCATCAGCGAGGAGTCGGTGGCCGCCGCCGACGAGTTCCTCGCCGGTGACCATCCGCCGGCGCTGCGCCGCCTCGTCGCCGAGGGCCGCGCCGGTATCGTCCGGTCGCTGAAGGCCCGCGCGTTCGACGCCTCCTGACGGAAACGACCGTGGCCCGCTGCTCCCCCACTCGGGAGGGGCAGCGGGCCACGGTCGTGATCTACGCGTGAGCCGCCGTGCGCGGGGTCTCGATCAGGGAGCGACCATCGCGTTGGCGATGACGCTGACGGCGCTGGTGATGCCGTCGAGCAGGTTGCCCTGACCGAACGCGGAGACGGCAGCGGTGACGCCGAGCTGCAGCACCTGGTCGGTGGCGCGGTCGGCGGCCTCGCGGCCGGAGCGGATCTCGATGCTGCGCTGGTTCGGGTACACGGCCACGAGGACGGAGTTCTCGGCGTCCGGGGTGGTCGGCAGGAGCGCGTCGGTGGTCGCGACCGGATCGGCGGCGTCACCGATGTACACGTTGAACCGCACCTTGGTGGCACGGATCGCGCCGGTGAGCGTGTCGTCGAGGGTGATGAGGTCTTGCTCCGTGAACGGGGCGCCCTCGAAGGGTGCACCGAGCACGCGGACGGTGGAGACCCGGCCGCTCGCGGTGAGCGCCGCACCGTGCGGAAGATTCTCCGGTGCGATGGCCGGCCGCTGGATCACGTCACCACTTGCCACTTGCAGTACCTCCGATCAGCTCCGCAGAGGTCGCGACGGCGTGACCGTGATGCGGGTATTTCCAGGGATGGGTCGACTCGTCCGTTGCCGTCCACAGAAGCGGCCCGTACTCCCACTTCCGGTCGAGCGTGTACGGATGGTCCGAGGGGATCGGACCGGCGTACTTGCTCTGGACGAAGGCCAGCCCACCGAGGACCACGATGGTCAGCAGCGGGATGCCGACGAAGATCAGGGTTGTCTCGAGAATGCTCACAGCCAAACGTTAGCCCAGCTGCTCTCGAAAGACCTCATACGCCCCGGAAAAGGTCCGTTTCACCGCCCGGGTTCACGCTGCACCCTCACCCAGATAGGGCAGCCAGGTGGGATGCAGTTCGGGCAGGGTCGCGAGCAGGCGCCAGTGCCGGCCCTTGGGGGGAGTGGGCACCGTGCGCAGCGACCACCCCAGTTCACTGAGCAGTTTGTCCGCCTTGCGGTGGTTGCAGGGCGCACAGCACGCGACGCAGTTCTCCCAGGAGTGCTCCCCGCCCCGGCTGCGCGGCACGACGTGGTCGATCGTCTCGGCCTTGCCGCCGCAGTAGGCGCACCGGTTGCGGTCGCGGTGCATGAGCGCCGCCCGGGTCAGCGGCACCCGCGCGTGGTAGGGAACCCGCACGTAGGTGCGCAGGCGGATGACGGACGGCAGTTGCACCGACCATTCGGCCGATCGCACCAGCGGGGCGTGCGGGTCGTCGTGGACGGTGTCGGCCTTGCCTCCGGCCATGAGCACCACCGCCCGACGCGCCGGCAGGGCCGTGAGCGGTTCGTAAGTGGCGTTGAGCAGGAGCACCCTGCGTTTCAGCCAGTCGGGCACGGTCGCGGTACCGTCGTGGACCACGCGCAGTGTGGTAGCCCCCGGAGCCTCCGGCGAGGCGTCCGCGGGCGGGAGTTGTCGATGCGAGCTGCTTCCGTGCTTCATACGACCTCCGAAAAGACTGGAAACAGTGGACCACGGATGTTTCGCACACGCACCCCGAATCACCACACGAATCGGCGGCGCACCGGTGAACGACGGGTGACGGACGGGTGCCGGACGTCGCGTGCCCGACCCCACCGCGGCGGTGCAGGCACAATGGACGGTCGAGAGGAACGGTGAACCAGATCAGATGAGTGACGAGCAGACCTTCTACGAGGCGGTCGGTGGCGCCGAGACGTTCCGCCGCCTCACGGCACGCTTCTACGAGGAGGTGGCCAAGGACGAGATCGTCCGGCCGCTGTACCCCGAGGAGGACCTCGGTCCCGCCGAGCGCCGCATGCGGATGTTCCTCGAGCAGTACTGGGGCGGTCCGCGCACCTACTCCGAGGAACGCGGACATCCGCGCCTGCGCATGCGCCACCATCCCTTCCGGATCGGTCCCCTCGAACGCGACGCGTGGCTGCGCTGCATGCACACGGCGATCGCGTCGATCGAGGACGAGACCCTCGACGCCGAGCACCGCAAGCAGCTCCTCGACTACATGAACATGGCCGCCGACTCGATGATGAACTCCCCCATCTGACCCGTCGGCCGCCCGGCACCGGACGTGCCCCGAGCCACCCCGGCATACGGGTCGTGCCGAGCCGGGCTCTCTGACACGATGGCACCCGTGTCCCCCTCCACCGGAATCCCCGCAGCTTCTGACCGGCCGACCTCGCCGTGGTGGCGGAACGCGGTGTTCTACCAGGTCTATCCGCGTTCGTTCGCGGACACGAACGGGGACGGCATCGGCGATCTCGCCGGTGTCCGCGAGCGCCTCGGCTATCTCGAGCTGCTCGGGGTCGACGCGATCTGGCTCAACCCGGTGATGCGCTCCCCGATGGCCGACCACGGCTACGACGTCGCCGATCCCCGCGACGTCGATCCGCTGTTCGGGGACCTCACCGATCTCGAGGCGCTCGTCGACGAGGCCCACGCCCGCGACATCCGCGTGGTGATGGATCTGGTGCCGAACCACGTGAGCGTCGAGCATCCCTGGTTCCGGGCCGCACTCGAGGCGGGGCCGGGCAGCCGGGAGCGGCGCCGGTTCCACTTCCGGGACGGCCGCGGTCCCGAGGGCAGCGAACCGCCCAACAACTGGCCGAGCGTCTTCGGCGGTCCCGCCTGGACCCGCGTCACCGAGCCCGACGGCTCACCGGGGCAGTGGTACCTGCACGTCTTCGCCCCCGAACAGGCCGACCTGAACTGGGACGACGAGGACGTCGCCGCCGACCTGGAGACGACCCTGCGTTTCTGGCTGGACCGCGGTGTCGACGGTTTCCGCATCGACGTCGCGCACGGCATGGCCAAGCCCGCCGATCTGCCCGATCACGACGACTGGGAACGGGTGGAGCTGCTCGGGCACTCCCCCACCGACCCGCGGTTCGACAATCCCGAGGTCCACGACATCCACCGCCGGATCCGGCGGGTGTTCGACGAGTATCCGGACGCGGTGGCGATCGGTGAGATCTGGGTGGACGACCACGACCGGTTCGCCGAGTACCTGCGGCCGGACGAACTCCACCTCGCCTTCGACTTCCACCTGACGCTGTCGGACTGGGACGCCGACGCCCTGCGGGCCGCAGTCGAAAAGGGTCTGGCCGCGGTGTCCGCGGTGGAGGCGTCCCCGACGTGGACGTTGTCCAACCACGACGTGGACCGGGAGGTCTCCCGCTACGGCGACGGCGCGAGCGGCACGGCGCGGGCCCGCGCGATGCTGCTCGTCGAGCTCGCGCTGCCCGGCGCGGTGTTCGTCTACAACGGCGCCGAGCTCGGCCTGCCGAACGTGGACCTGCCCGACGAGGCGCTGCAGGACCCGGTGTGGGAGCGTTCCGGGCACACCGATCGGGGCCGGGACGGCTGCCGGGTGCCGTTGCCCTGGGAGGGCACCGAGCCGCCGTTCGGGTTCACCGCCGCGGCGTCGGCGTGGCTGCCGCAGCCCCCGCAGTGGTCCGAGCTCACCGTGGAGCGGCAGCTCGAGGACGTCGACTCGACCTTCTCGCTGTACCGGCAGGCCATCGAGATCCGCAAGGAGACGGCCGGATCCGGTGGGACCGGCGTCGTCTGGGACGAGGCCCCGCACGGGTGCCTGGCCTTCCATCGGTCCGACGGCCTGCGCTGCCTGCTCAACGCCGGAGACGTTCCGGTGGATCTGCCCGCCGGCAGAGTACTGCTGACGAGCTCCGCGCTCGCCGACGGCACTCTGCCGCCCGACACCGCCGTGTGGCTGGCGTGAGCCGCTAGCGCAGGACGTCCAGGCCGAGACCTCCGCTGCGCCGCAGGTGGACCGACCCGAAACGGGCGTCGAGCCGCGTCCAGGTGGCCGAGGCCCGCACCCGCACCACCTCGGCCGGGTCGATCGCCGCGGAGCTCGCGGCGTCCCGGCCGATACCGGGCACGAAGCCCATCGCACCGAGCGCGAACACCATCCGCATCGGGATTCCGACGGTGGTGTCGGCACCGCTGACCTCGAGCACCTCCTGCGCCAGCAGCGACGCCGGCGGGCCCTGCGCGCCGTGTTCCCGGGCCAGCGCGACGCCGCGCTGCGCGAGATCCACCAGCACCTTCGCCGGGATGTCGTCGACGTGGACGTAGCCCTCCTCGGGGGGCAGCGCCCCGCGCCAGGCGGAGTCCATCGACCAGCCGGGATCGACCGGGCCGGCCGGCGCGGCGACGAGCGCGGCCCGCAGCGACTCGGCGGCCACGCAGGTGTCGGCGGGGGCGATCGTCCCGCGCACCACGCGCCCGGCGAGCACCTCGAAGCCGGTCTGGGTCCACACCCCGAGCAGACCGTCCCCGCGCCGACGGATCCGCACGACGGCGGCCGCGTCGAGGCGGACCGCGCGGGTGAGGAAGGCCGTCAGGTCGACCCGGTCCTCGGGGCCGGCGAGCCGCAGGGCGCGTTCACCGGCACCGGCCACGGCACCCCCGTCAGCCACGACGCCACTGCAGCAGGAACTCGCGCTCCTCGGCGGTGAGGCGGCGCAGGCGCTGCGTCTCGATGTCGAACGCCGCGATCTGGGTCGACGCGACGACCGCGGGAGCCGAGTCGGCGGGCGCCCCGTTCGGGCGCACCTCGTAGCCGATGGTGAAGTCGACCGCCCGCACCTGCTCCGTCCACATGAGCACGTCGAGCGGACCGTCGTCGTGCCGCACCTGGGCGCGGTAGCGGACGTGGAGGTCGGCGATGACGGCGCCCTCGCGCAGATCGCGGGTGGGGCGTCCCTCCGCGAACAGCCAGGGGATGCGGGCCTCCTCGAGGAGCGTGACCATCCGTGCGTGGTTGACGTGCTGGAAGGCGTCCATGTCGGACCAGCGCACCGTCACCTCGGTATGGAAACCGAACTGCTCGCCCCCACCGCTCACTCGTTACCTCCGATCGGATGCGCCCGTGCGCACCATGCTCCTGATCTGTCGTGCCGCCACCGACAGGGTGGCGAGATCCAGACTCCCAGACGCGAAGATCTCCTCGAGCGCCGCCCTCGCCCGGACGAGACGCGAACCGTTGGACAGCTCCCAGTCCTCGATCATCTCCTCCGTCGACTCCCCCGGTTCGGCGCCGGCGAGCACGTCGAGCACCAGCGAGCGCAGCGACCCGTACAGGTCGTCGCGCAGCGCCAGCCGCGCCAGCGAGTGCCAGCGGTCGCCGCGTTCGAGGGCGGAGACCGCGGTCAGCAGCCGGTCGACCCCGAGGTGGGCGTCGAGCGCGTAGTACAGGTCGGCGACCTCCTCCTCGTCGCGCTGCTCGATGTCGGCGATGTCGATGACGTCGAGCAGCGGGAACTGGTCGAGCAACCGGAAGACCACACCGGTCAGCTCCTCGGGGGCGCCGCGGTCGAGGAGCGGGCGGGTGCGGCGTTCGAAGTCCTCGGCGTGGTGCCCGCGCATCCAGGCCGCCACCGACGGCGCGAGCCGGGCGAAGGCGTCGCGGTAGCGGCTGATCTCGGCACCCACCGCGAGCGGCTGCGGCCGGGTGGCGAGCAACCGGCGGGAGGCCCGGTCGAGGACGCGCCGCGATTCGAGCAGCAGGTCGTTCTCGAGGTCGACGGGCAGCCCGGCGCCGCGGATCTCGTCCCACAGCGCGTGCAGCCCGAAGATCACGGTGACGGCGGCGTAGGCGCGGATGGCGTCGGTCGCGGTCGCCCCCGCCTCCTCGGCGAGCCGGTAGACGTAGGTGGGGCCGGCGTTGTCGACGGTGTTGTTGGCCAGCAGGGTCGCGACGATCTGCCGGCGCAGCGGATGCGCCATGATCCCGGCGCGGAACCGTTCGCGCAGGGCGGGCGGGAAGTAGCCGGGCAGCACCGCGGCGAAGGTCTCGCTGTCGGGCAGGTCGCTCGCGAGCAGGTCGTCGACGAGGGCGAGTTTGACGTGCGCGAGCAGCTGCGCCAGCTCGGGCGAGGTGAGGCCCTCCCCCGCCGCGGCCCGCCGGTCGAACTCGGCCTCGTCGGGCAGGGCCTCGAGTTCGCGGTCGAGGTCCCGGTCCAGTTCGAGGGCGGCCAGCAGCCGGCGGTGCACCCCGAGCAGCTGCGGGGCGGCGGCGCGTTCGAGGCCGAGGACGGCGTTCTGGGCGACGTTGTCGGCCAGGACCAGCTCGGCGACGTCATCGGTCATGGAGGCCAGCAACGGATTCCGTTCCTCCGCAGGCAGCTCCCCAGCGGTGACCATCGCGTCGAGCAGGATCTTGATGTTGACCTCGTGGTCGGAGCTGTCCACCCCGGCGGAGTTGTCGATGGCATCGGTGTTGATCTTGCCGCCGGCGCGGGCGTACTCGATGCGGCCGCGCTGGGTGACACCGAGGTTGCCCCCCTCCGCGACCACCCGGGCCCGCAGGTCGGCGCCGTCGACGCGCACCCCGTCGTTGCTCTTGTCACCCACCTCGGTATGGCTCTCGGTCGACGCCTTGACATAGGTGCCGACACCGCCGTTCCACAACAGGTCGACGGGGGCACGCAGCACGGCCCGGATCAGATCGGGTGGGGGGAGTTCGGTGACGTGCTCGGGCAGGCCGAGCACGGCCCGCGCCTGCGGGCTGACGGGCACCGACTTCGCGGTGCGGTCCCACACCCCACCGCCCTCGGAGATCAGGGCGGGGTCGTAGTCCTTCCACGACGAACGGGGCAGGCCGAACAGCCGGCGGCGCTCGGCGAAGGACCGCTGCGGGTCCGGATCGGGGTCGAGGAAGACGTGTCGGTGGTCGAACGCCGCGACGAGCCGGATGTGCTCGCTGAGAAGCATGCCGTTGCCGAACACGTCGCCGCTCATGTCACCGATGCCGACGACGGTGAAATCGTCGGTTGCCGGGTCGATCCCGAGTTCCCTGAAGTGCCGTTCGACGCTTTTCCAGGCGCCCCGCGCGGTGATGCCCATCTCCTTGTGGTCGTAGCCCGCCGAGCCGCCGGAGGCGAAGGCGTCGCCGAGCCAGAAGTCGTATTCGGCGGCAACGGAGTTCGCGAGGTCGGAGAAGGTGGCGGTGCCCTTGTCCGCCGCGACCACCAGATAGGGGTCGTCGCCGTCGCACCGCACGACCCGCGGCGGCGGGATCACCTCGTTGCGCGCGGCGTCGAGATTGTCGGTGACGTCGAGCAGCCCCGAGACGAAACGCCGGTAGCAGCGTTCGCCGCGTTCGCGGGTGGCCCGCCGGTCGGCCTCGGGGTCGCCGGTCGGCGGTGGGGCGTGCTTGACGACGAAACCGCCCTTCGCGCCGACCGGCACGATCACCGCGTTCTTCACCGCCTGCGCCTTGACGAGGCCGAGTACCTCGGTGCGGAAGTCCTCCCGGCGGTCCGACCAGCGCAGGCCGCCGCGCGCGACGGGACCGAACCGCATGTGCACACCCTCGACGTCGGGGGCGTAGACGAACACCTCGAAAGCCGGTCGGGGCAGGGGCAGTTCGTCGATGCGCCGCGGATCGAACTTCAGCGCGAGCGCCCGCTGCTCCGAGGTTCCCTCGCCCGCCGCGGCGGGGACGAACCGGTTGGTGCGCAGGGTCGCGCGGACGAGTGAGAACAGCCCGCGCAGGATGCGGTCGGTGGCCAGCCCGGTGACCGCCTCGATCCGTTTCCTCAGCTCGGTGACGATCTCCTGCTCCCGCTCCGGGGAGGCCGTGTCCGGATCGAAGCGGGCCTCGAACAGGTCGACGAGCAGGGCCGCGGTCTCCGGCGCGGAGATCAGCACCCCTTCTATGTTGTACTGGCTGTAGGGGAAGCCGGCCTGCCGCAGGTACTTCGCGTAGGCGCGTAGAACGGTCACCTGCTGCCAGGTCAGGCCGGCGCGCAGCACGAGCTGGTCGAAGCGGTCGGTCTCGGTGGCACCGCGCCAGGCGGCGGTGAAGGTGTCGGTGAGCCGTCGCGCCAGCGTGGGATCCGACTCGAACACCCCGGAATCCACGTCGTCGGGCAGGCAGAGACCGAAATCGTATATCCAGCAGTCGATTCCGTCGGACCGCGGCAGTCGGTAGGGGCGTTCGTCGACGACGTCGACGCCGAGCCCCTGCAGCACCGGCAGGATCCGCCCGAGTGTGACGGTCTCGTCGGCGACGTAGAGGGTGAAGCGCAGCGCCCGCGGGTCGTCGGTGCCGGGCCGGTAGAGGTGGGTGTCGAGATCACCCGCAGCGAGGGATTCCAGGTGCATCAGGTCGAACAGGGCCCGCTCGGCGTCGAAGTCCTCCTTGTAGGCCTCGGGGACGACGTCGGCGTAGCGCTGCACGAGGGCCGGGTCGAGGCGGGTGCCGGCCGCGGCCTCGAGGAGCCGATCGGTCCAGTTGCGGGCCGCCTCGGCGAGCAGAGCCTGGATGCGCAGACGGTTCTCCTCCGAGGTGTCGACCTCGCGGCGTTCCCGGCCGGGGAACCGGATGGTCACGTGCAGCAGCGCGAGGTCGCGTTCGGACACCCGCGCGGTGTAGTCGAGCACCCCGCCGCCGTACTCGCGCAGCAGGATGTCCTGCATCGCGACGCGCACCTTCGTCGTGTACCGGTCGCGGGGCAGGTAGACCAGGCAGGAGACGTACCGGCCGTAGGTGTCCACCCGCACGAACAACCGGACCTGACGGCGGATGTCGACGATGGCGGTGACGGTCTCGTAGAGGGTGTCGGTGTCCATGGAGAACAACTCGGCGCGGGGCACCGTCTGCATGATCTCGAGCATCGCCTGGCCGCTGTAGGACGACAGGTCGACCCCGGCGCGGGCGATCACCTGCCGCGCCCGTCGCGCGACCATCGGGATGTCGAGGATGTTGTCGTGCAGGGCGGTCACCGTCAGCACGCCGAGGAAGCGGTCCTCCCCGACGACGTGCCCGGCATCGAGGCGGGCCACGCTCACGAAGTAGGGATAGACCGAGCGGTGCACGGTCGCGGGGAGCGCACCCTGGGTCAGGACGAGCAGCGGACGGCGGTCCGGTCCGACCTCGGCGGGCAGTTCGAGCGGGTCGTCGCCCGGCGAGTCGGTGCGCAGCACTCCCCTGCCGGTGCCCGCGACGGGCACGGCCCGCACCCGTCCCGAACCGTCGGTGACGAAGTCGTAGCGGCGGTAACCGAGGAGCAGGAAGTGCCCGTTGTCGAGCCAGCGCAGAAAGTCGGCGGTCTCGGCGAGTTCCGCGGCGGTGTAGGGGGCGGGGGGATCGTCGGCGAGCCGGGCGAGCAGATCGGCGTCCTCGCGTTGCCGGGCGCCCATCTCGTCGCTGTCGTGGACGACCTGCCGCACGTCGGACAGCACGCGGCGCAGTCCCCGTTCGATCTCGTCGAGGGTCGCGTCGTCGATCGCGCCGCGCAGCTGCAGGTGCATCCACGACTCGGCGGTGTCGGCTCCGGTGCCGTCGGGCGTGAGGTGTTCGAGGTCGCCCTCGGCGGTGCGGCGCACGGAGAGCACGGGGTGGATGAGGGTGCCGATCGAGACGTCGAGCCGCGACAGCAGGGCCAGGACCGATTCGACGAGCAGGGGCATGTCGTCGGTGACGATCTGGACGGTCGCGCCCAGCGGATCGTCGCGCCGGACCCGCACCACCGCGGTACCGGGATCGCGCTGCCGGCCGAGCTCGACATGGGCGACGGCGGCCGCCGCGGGATCGGAGGCCGCCTCACCGAACCGGGAGTAGAGCCGTTCGAGGGTCGACTCGGGCGAGCCGTCGCCCTCCGAATCACCGTGCAGCACAGTCGGATCGGACACGTGTACCCCTCCCTGGCCGGATAAGCCGCGCGCCGCGGACGGACTCTGTCGAGCCTATCCGCGGCGCGCGGCCGAGGGGTCGGAACAGCCGGGATCAGGCGGGGACCGCCCGGTGCCGGTCGAGGACCGCACGCACCTCGTCGCTCAGCGGCCTGGCGGTGTCGGTCTTCGGATCGAATCCGACCAGCACCGTGTCGGCGACGGCGCACACGGCGTCGTCGCAGTCGACGATCGTCTGACGCACCGTGAACGAGGTGACGCCCATGTGCGTCACCACGGTCTCGACCTGGATCGGCGCCGACGAGTCCTTGACCGGACGCAGGAACTCGACGTCCATCTTCCGGACCACCACGGCGTCGCGCGCCGGGAGGACGGTCCGGAAGAACTTGATGCGTCCTTCCTGCAGGTACTCGACGATCTTGGCGTTGTTGACGTGCCCGAGCCGGTCGGAGTCACCCCAGCGCACCTCGATCGGGCACCGGTAGGCCCCGGATGCGTCAGTCACGTGTGAGCTTCCGGTGCGTGACCCGGTGCGGGCGGGCGGCGTCGGCGCCGAGACGCTCGACCTTGTTGGCCTCGTAGGCCTCGAAGTTGCCCTCGAACCAGAACCATTTGCCCTCTTCGACGTTGCCCTCCCACGCCAGGATGTGGGTACAGGTGCGGTCGAGGAACCAGCGGTCGTGGGAGATCACGACGGCGCAGCCCGGGAACTTCTGCAGGGCGTTCTCGAGCGAGGACAGGGTCTCGACGTCGAGGTCGTTGGTCGGCTCGTCGAGGAGGATCAGGTTGCCACCCTCCTTGAGGGTCAGCGCCAGGTTCAGGCGGTTGCGCTCACCACCGGAGAGCACGCCGGCCGGCTTCTGCTGGTCCGGGCCCTTGAAGCCGAAGGCGCTGACGTAGGCGCGCGACGGCATCTCGTTCTGGCCGACCTCGATGAAATCGAGTCCGTCGGAGACGACCTCGAAGACCGTCTTGTTCGGGTCGATGTTGGCGCGGTTCTGGTCGACGTAGCTGAGCTTGACCGTCTCGCCGACCTTGACGGTGCCGCTGTCCGGCTCCTCGAGACCGACGATGGTCTTGAACAGCGTGGTCTTACCGACACCGTTGGGGCCGATGACACCGACGATGCCGTTGCGCGGCAGCGTGAAGGACAGGTCCTTGATCAGGACACGGCCGTCGAAGCCCTTGTCGAGATGCTCGACCTCGACGACGACGTTGCCCAGACGCGGCGGCGTCGGGATCTGGATCTCCTCGAAGTCGAGCTTGCGGAACTTCTCGGCTTCGGCGGCCATCTCTTCGTAGCGGGCCAGACGCGCCTTGTTCTTGGTCTGCCGGGCCTTGGCGCCGGAGCGGACCCACTCGAGCTCCTCCTTGAGGCGCTTCTGCAGCTTCTGGTCCTTCTTGCCCTGCACCTCGAGGCGCTCGGCCTTCTTCTCCAGGTAGGTGGAGTAGTTGCCCTCGTAGGGATGCAGCTTGCCGCGGTCGACCTCGCAGATCCACTCGGCGACGTGGTCGAGGAAGTACCGGTCGTGGGTGACGGCCAGCACGGCGCCCGGGTAGGTGGCGAGGTACTGCTCGAGCCAGAGCACCGACTCGGCGTCGAGGTGGTTGGTGGGCTCGTCGAGGAGCAGCAGGTCGGGCTTGCTCAGCAGCAGCTTGCACAGCGCGACGCGGCGGCGCTCACCACCGGAGAGGTGGGTGACGGGCTCGTCCGGCGGAGGGCAGCGCAGGGCGTCCATGGCCTGCTCGAGCTGCGAGTCGAGATCCCACGCGTTGGCGTGGTCGAGCTCCTCCTGGAGCTTGCCCATCTCCTCCATCAGCTCGTCGGAGTAGTCGGTGGCCATGAGCTCGGCGATCTCGTTGAACCGGTCGAGCTTGACCTTGATGTCACCGAGGCCGTCCTCGACGTTCTGCCGGACCGTCTTCTCCTCGTCGAGGGGCGGCTCCTGCTGGAGGATGCCGACGGTGGCCTCCGGATCGAGGAAGGCCTCGCCGTTGCTGGGCTGGTCCAGCCCGGCCATGATCTTGAGAATCGACGACTTGCCCGCGCCGTTGGGTCCGACGACGCCGATCTTCGCGCCGTGGTAGAAGCTCATGGTGACGTCATCGAGGATGACCTTGTCACCGTGCGCCTTGCGCACCTTCTTCATCGTGTAAATGAACTCCGCCATGACCCCCAGCGTATCGGTCGCAGCGCGAATACCCACATCGTGCGGGGTTCGGGGTTGCAGGGGGCACCGGGCGGGCATCCCACGGTCATGACGCCCAGCAGCTCCGGATCATCGTCCGCACCACCTCCCGGCGCCCGGACCGGCGGTGACCTCGTGCGGGTCGCCGCGGTCGCGGTGAGCTCCGTGGTCGCGGTGGTGGTGTCGTTCCTCGGCTCGGGTGCCGCGGTGGGCACACCGGTCTCGGAGACCGCCGGCGGGGCGTTGTCGGCCGATGCGACCGCCGTGGCGCCGGGTGGGCCGGCCTTCTCCATCTGGTCGCTGATCTATCTGGGGCTGCTGGCCCTGGCCGCGTGGCAGGCACTGCCCGCCCACCGCACCGATCCCCGCCAGCGCGCCGTGGGCTGGTGGATCGCCACGTCGATGCTGCTCAACGCCGCGTGGATCACCGCCGTCCAGTTCGACCAGGTGTGGCTGAGCGTGGTGGTGATCGTGGCGCTGCTCGCGGTGCTGCTGCGCGTGTTCGTCGAGCTCGCCCATGCCCGGCCGGAGAACCGGCTCGAGGCGGTGGTGGTCGACGGGACGATGTTCCTCTATCTCGGCTGGGTGACCGTCGCGACCGTGGCGAACACCGCCGCGGCGCTGCGCTACGACGACATCGACCCGTTCGGCTGGGGCGCCGACGTGTGGGCGATCGTGGTGCTCGCCGTGGTCGCCGCGATCGGCGTGCTGCTCGCCGTGGCCGGTCGCGGCCGGCTCGCCGTCGCGGCGGCCCTGACCTGGGGGCTGGTGTGGATCGCGGTCGCCCGCACCGACGAGGCCGGGCTCGTCTCCACCCCCGCGGCCGTGTCCGCCGCGACGGCGGCGGTGATCACCGTGGCGGCCACCCTCACCGTTCGGCTCCGCGACACCACCGCCGTGCGGTCGGGTCAGCGTTCCTCGTGGTCGCGGCGCGCCAGCTCCGCGAACATCGCGTTGTAGGCGGCGAGATCGGCGTCGTGGTCGCGCTCGGCGGCCCGGTCGACGCGTCTTGCGGTCCTGCGGTCCGACCGCGACCACTGCACGAGCAGCGAGAGCATCACCAGGACCAGCGGGATCTCACCCGCCGACCAGGCGATGCTGCCGCCGACCTTCTGATCGGCGAACAGGTCGTAGTTCCACGGCAGCGCGAGTCCGCGGTAGTAGCTCTCGGCCATCACGGTGCCCATGCTCATCAGGGTCACGCCGAAGAAGGCGTGGAACGGCAGGGAACCGAAGACCATCGCGAGCTTGGTGACGGGTTGCACGTCGCGCGGGGACGGGTCCACACCGATGACCACCCAGTAGAAGATGTAACCGCTGATGAGGAAGTGCAGGTTCATCAGCACGTGCGCGGTGTGACTGTCGGCGAAGGTGGTGAAGATGCCGCCGAGATAGAGGGCGTAGAAGCCGCCGACGAACATGATCGACGCCACGAGCGGGTGGGTGAAGAACCGCGAGGGCGGGCAGTGCAGGAACCACAGCAGCCACTCGCGCGGGCCCGGCGCCGCACCGCGGCCGGCGGGCTTGAGGGCGCGCAGCGCCAGGGTCATCGCGCCACCGAGCGCGAGCAGCACCGGCGCCAGCATCGACAAGGCCATGTGCGCGCCCATGTGCACGCTGAACATCGCCGGCGAGTACAGGCCGACGCCCGAACAGGTCGCCACGAACAGCACGAAGCAGCCGGAGAACCAGGCGATCGACCGTCCGACGGGCCACGAGTCGCCCCGCTTGCGCAGGGTCCACAGGCCGATGGCGTAGCCGACGGCGAGCACCAGCGCGAGGGTGCCGAAGATCAGATCGAAGCGCCACTGCCCGAAGAACAGGCTCGAGAAGGAGGGCGGCACGTCGAGCTGGTAGCCGAGTTCGACCTCCTGGATGGTGGGCACCGAGGTGGGCGGCGGCGGAGGCGTCCGGCCGAGGCCGACGGCCAGACCCATCGTCGCGGCGAGGACGAAACCCTCGACGAGAGTGAACCGCGCCAGCGCGGACCGGCTGGTGGGGTCGGCCTCGAGGGCGGGCAGGGCGCGGCGGCGCTGCGCCCACCCGAACAGGCCGAGCACGATCAGCGCGACGATCTTGGCGAGCAGGATCCGGCCGTAGGTCGTGGACGTGAGATCGGAGACACTCATGCGCACCGCGGCATTGATGACACCGCTGATCGCCATCACGGCGAAGCACAGCCCGGCGACGACGGAGAAGCGGCGGGCCGCGAGGTCGGTGTGGGCGCCGCCGCGGAGGGCGTGGACGAGCAGCGCGAACAGACCACCGGTCCACACCGACGCCGCGACGAGATGCAGGATCAGACTGTTGGTGGCCATGTCGTGCGCGCCACCCGACGACGAGTGCCCGGTCAGGGCGACCGGCATCAGCGCGACCAACGACAACAGCAGCAGGAAGGGCGTCCACGACCAGCGCACCGCGAGGCGGATGAGCAGTGCCGCGATCAGGGCCAGCACCGTCGTCCAGGCCCAGGCCAGCGCGGTCTCCACCTGTCCGAGCGCCCGGAACAGGTTCTCCGGGCGGATCGCCTCGCCCAGCGGGCTGCCGGAGGTGTCCGAGAGGGTCAGCGGCACCATCAGCGCGGAGGCGACCGCCCAGACGGTGGCGGCGATCCCGGCCGTGCGGACGGCGCGGTAGCCGCCGACGTCGAGGACACCGTCCTCCTGTGGGGGCACCAGGAAGGTCGCGAAGAACAGGAATCCGACCGTGACGGCCGTCGCGATCTCCGCCACCGCACGCACGGCGGGCAGTCCGTAGGTGGTGAGCGGCCCGGGATCGGGGATGCCGAGCAGCACCAGAGCCTGCGCCGCGGAGAGACCGACCACCAGGGCCGCGACGATCGCGGCGAGGAGGCCGAAGAGGATCAGCAGCGCCGACGTGTTGGACCGTGCGGCGACGGGGGCCGGGGGCTGCGCGTCGGACGCGAGCTCGGATGTTGCCATGCCTACCAGGGTAGGACTTCCCTCCGGCCACCTACGACGCCCCGTCGGAGCTCCCCGGGCCGGTCACCGGGACTCGTGACCACCCCCACAGCACGGTGCAGGGAGTCGAGGGTGTCGGCGGCCACCAGTGCATCGCAGTACGGCAGGGCCGCGGCCATCGACCCGGTGGACGGGACGAAGCCGACCTGCCCGGCCCGCGGATTGAGCCACACCACCCGGTGCGCACGCCGGCGGATCCGGGCCATGACGTGCGCGAGGTCGGCGGGATCGTCGCTGTCCCACCCGTCGGAGGCGATCACGACGATCGCGCCGCGCAGCAGGTGACCGCGCCGCGAGGCGAGCACCTCGGCGAGGGACGCGGCGATGCGGGTGCCCCCGAACCGCGACTCCACCCGGTCGTTGGCGGTGGCGATCGCCCGGGCCGCCGAGCGGTCCCGCAACACGGCGGTCAGGCGGGTGACCGTGGTGGAGAACACGAAGACCTCGGCCGCCCGGGTGCGGGCGAGAGCGCGCACGAGGTGCAGGTAGACCTCGACGTAGGGGCGCATCGAGCGGCTCACGTCGCAGAGCATCACGACCCGGCGCAGTTCCCGGTCCGGCTGGGTCCGCACGAGCCGGACCGGTTCGAATCCGGTGCTGCGGGACGCGCCGATGCTGGCCCGCACGTCGAGCCGGCCGCGGTGCCGCCGCACGCGGCGCCGGGTGCGGCGGGTCGCCCACCGCACGGCGGCCTGGTCGATCCAGGTCTCGACGGCCGCGAGGTCCACAGGGTCGAGGTCGGCGAAGCGGCGGTCGGCGATCCCGGTCAGGGCGCTCGGCACCGCTTCCCCCGGCCGGTCCGCCGCTCCCCCGGGCCCGTCGGCGGTCGCGACGACGGTCCGGGTGATCCAGGGCAGGTCCCCGGATCCCGTCCCGTCCCGCGGAGGCCGGGCCGCGGCCCCGGACGGCGGGGCGGCGGAACCGGTCTTCTCGTCGTCGGGCCCGGTCCGGCGGGCGTGCGGGTCCATCGGCAGACCCTCCTGCTCGAACACCCGGTCGAACACCGCGTCGAAGGCCGCGAGGTTCTCCTGCCGGTCGACGAGGGTCAGGCGCGCGGCCCAGTACAGCCCGGTCCGGGTGCGCGGCGGGTCCAGGTGCAGGGCTCGGGCGAACACCGCCGCGGCGTCCGCGGCCACCGCCACGCCGGACGAGCGGAGCCGATCGGTCAGCGCGACCGCGAAGGCCGCGCGATCGATGCCGGGCAGCAGCCGGAACGTCACGACGTCTCGACCGCCACGAAGCGGGTCAGCGCGTCCGTGAGGGTCTCGCGGTCGTCGGGGGTCTTCGCGAGCGCGGCGAGGGACGCACACGCCTCGGGCCGGGCGAGATCCGCGACGCCGAGCGCGGCGAGCGCCGAGACCCAGTCGATGCTCTCCGCGATACCGGGGGCCTTGTCGAGGTCGAGGCCGCGGGCGACCGCGACGAAGTCCGCCGCCCGCTCGACGAGCGCACCGTTCGCGGACGGCACGGTGCGGCGCAGGATCGCGACGGCGCGGGCCCGATCGGGATAGTCGATCCAGTGGTACAGGCAGCGGCGCCGCAGCGCGTCGTGCAGGTCCCGGCTGCGGTTGGAAGTGAGCACGACGACGGGCGGCCGGACGGCGGTGAGGGTGCCGAGTTCGGGAACGGTGACGGCGAACTCGCCGAGGAATTCGAGCAGCAGCGCCTCGAACTCGTCGTCGGCGCGGTCGATCTCGTCGACGAGCAGCACCGCCGGGGTCTCCCCGCGGTGCCGGACGCACTGCAGGATGGGGCGTTCGAGCAGGTAGTGCTCGGTGTAGAGGTCGGCTTCCGCCGGGCTGTCCCCGCGCGCCTCGGCGAGCCGGATCGCCAGCAGCTGACGCTGGTAGTCCCAGTCGTAGAGGGCCTCGGCCACCGACAGTCCCTCGTAGCACTGCAGCCGGATGAGCGGACTGCCCAGGATCCGGGCGAGGATCTTGGCCGCGGTGGTCTTGCCGACCCCGGGTTCGCCCTCGAGCAGCAGCGGCCGGCCGAGGGCGACGGCGAGGTGGATCGCGCTCGCCGTTCCCTCGTCGAGGAGGTGGTCGTAGGCGTCGAACCGGGTGACGACGTCGGCGACGCCGGTGAAGAACCCGGGCTCCGTCACGCGACCCGGTCCTTCTGGTAGCGCTGCCGGCAGCCGGGACAGCAGAACCACATCGTGGTGCCGTCGACGGTGAGGTGCGGGGTGGACTCGGTGATCGTGACGGTCATCCCGCACACCGGGTCGACGGCCGCACCCGGTGCCGGGTCCACCGGCCGCGGCACCTCGACGTGCCCGCCCGTCCCGGCCCGCCCACCGGCACCGCTCGGCCGGGCGAGGCCGCCGCTGCGTGCAACCCGCACGACGTCGGCGACGATCGACAGCCCGATCTCCGCGGCGGTGCGGGCGCCGATGTCGAGTCCGGCCGGGGTGTGGATGCGGGCGCGTTCGTCGGTGGTCGGGTCCACCTCGTCGAGTACCGCGGCGCCGCGTACCCGGCTCGCGACCAGGCCGATGTAGCCGGCTCCCGCGTCGAGGGCCGCCCGGATCACCCCCGCCTCGTCCCCACCGTGGCTCGCGACGATCACCACGGCCGCGTCGGCCGGGACCGTCGTGCCCCGCACCGGCTCGACCGCGTAGTCGACCCGCCGCGCGAAGTCGGCCACCGCCTCCGCGATCGGTGAGGTGCCGGACACGGCCAGCAGGATCGCGGGCATCTGCGGCTGGAGGAAGATCTCGGTGGCGCCGCCCGACATGCAGGGGTTGACCGCGATCGTCGCTCCCGGGGCGTCGGGGAACTCGGTGGCGCCGCCGGGCAGCACGCGCAGCAGCATGCTTTCCCCGCGTTCGAGCACCTGCCGGGCGACGTCCCGGACGGAGCTCTCGGTGCACCGGCCGCCGACGAACCCCTCGATCGTGCCGTCGGCGAGGACGAGTGCCCGGTCCCCCGTGCGGGCGGACGTCGGTGGTTGTGCCCGCACGACGATCGCCTCCACGAAGGGTCGGCGTTCGCTGCGCAGTTGCGCGGCCCGTACCGCGAGATCCATGTCGTCCTCCGGTGCGTTCGTCAGATCGGCGGTACCGCGCGGCCCTGCATCGCCTCCCACACCCGCGACGGGGTCAGCGGCATGTCGGCGTGGCGGACACCGAACGGCTTCAGCGCGTCGACCACCGCGTTGACGATCGCCGGTGGCGAGCCGACGGTGGCGGACTCGCCGATGCCCTTCGCCCCGATCGGGTGGTGCGGCGAGGGGGTGACGGTGAAGGCGGTCTCGAGGGTCGGAACCTCGAGCGCGGTGGGGATCAGGTAGTCCATGAACGACCCGCCGAGACAGGTGCCGTTCTCGTCGAACGCGATCATCTCCATCAGCGCCATCCCGATCCCGTCGACGATGCCGCCGTGCACCTGCCCCTCGATGATCATCGGGTTGATGCGGGTGCCGCAGTCGTCCACGGCCAGGAACCGGCGGATCTTCACCTGCGCGGTGCCGGGATCGACGTCGACGACACAGAAGTAGGCGCCGTACGGATAGGTGAGGTTCTCGGGGTTGTAGCAGATCTGCGCTTCGAGGCCGCCCTCGATTCCCTCGGGCAGGTCGCCGGCGCCGTGGGCGCGCATGGCGATGTCCTGGATCGTCACCGACGCCGAAGGATCGCCCTTGACGTGGAAGCGGCCCTTCTCCCATTCGAGGTCGGCGACGGAGACCTCGAGCATGCCCGACGCGATGATCTTCGCCTTGTCACGGACCTTGCGGGCGACGAGCGCGGCCGCCGCCCCGGACACCGGGGTGGATCGGCTTCCGTAGGTGCCGAGCCCGAAGGGGGTGTTGTCGGTGTCGCCGTGCACGACGTCGATGTCCTCGGGCGGGATCCCGATCTCCTCGGCGACGATCTGCGCGAAGGTGGTCTCGTGCCCCTGTCCCTGCGACTGCACAGACAGCCGCACCACGGCCTTGCCGGTGGGATGGACCCGCAGTTCGCAGCCGTCGGCCATGCCGAGCCCGAGGATGTCCATGTCCTTGCGGGGACCCGCCCCCACCGCCTCGGTGAAGAAGGACATCCCGATGCCCATGAGCTCTCCCCGCGCGCGGCGTTCGGCCTGCTCGCGGCGTAGTTCGTCGTAGCCGATGATGTCCATGGCCTTGCGCATGGTGGTCTCGTAGTCGCCGGAGTCGTACTTCCAGCCGGTCTTGCTGGTGTACGGAAACTGTTCGGGCCGCAGCAGGTTCTTCAGCCGCAGTTCGGCCGGGTCCATGTCGAGGTCGTAGGCCAGGCAGTCGACGAGCCGCTCGACGAAGTACACGGCCTCGGTGATCCGGAAGGAGCAGGCGTAGGCGACGCCGCCGGGGGCCTTGTTCGTGTACACCGCCGTCATGTGGCAGTAGGCGGCCTCGATGTCGTAGCTGCCGGTGAACACCCCGAAGAAGCCGGCGGGGTACTTGACGGGAGCGGCGGTGCCGTTGAACGCACCGTGATCGGCGAGGACCCGCGACCTGATGGCGAGGATGCGGCCCTCCTTCGTCGCCGCGATCTCCCCGACCATGATGTAGTCGCGCGCGAAGCCGGTGCTCATGAGGTTCTCGCTGCGGTCCTCCATCCACTTGACCGGACGCCCAGTCACGAGCGACGCCACGATCGCTCCGACATAGCCGGGGTAGATGGGCACCTTGTTGCCGAAGCCACCCCCGATGTCCGGGGAGATCACCCGGATCTTGTGTTCGGGCAGCCCCGCGACCAGCGCGTACAGGGTACGGTGCGCGTGCGGCGCCTGCGAGGTGGACCAGAGCGTCAGCTTCCCGGTGACCCGGTCGTAGTCGGCGACTGCCCCGCAGGTCTCCATCGGCGCCGGGTGCACCCGGGGATAGACGATCTCCTGCCGGGTGACGACGTCGGCCTTCGCGAAGACCGCATCGGTCGCCGCCGCATCCCCGGCCTCCCAGTCGAAGCAGTGGTTGTCGGTCTTGCCCTCGAGATCGGTGCGGATGACGGGGGCGTCCGGCGACAGTGCGGTCCGCACGTCGACGACCGGCTCGAGGATCTCGTAGTCGACGTCGATCAGCTCGAGTGCGTCGCGGGCGGAGTAACGGTCCTCCGCGACGACGAACGCGACCTCCTGCCCGTGGAAACGCACCTTGTCGGTCGCCAGCACCGCCTGCACGTCGTTCGACAGGGTCGGCATCCACGCCAGCCTCTTCTCGGCGAGGTCGGCGCCCGTGATCACCGCCTTCACCTTCGGATGGGCGAGCGCCGCCGAGATGTCGATGCCGTTGATGCGGGCGTGTGCGACCGGTGACCGCAGCACCGCGAGGTGCAGCATGCCGGGCAGCCGGACGTCGTCGACGTAGTTGCCCCGACCTCGGATGAATCGTGGATCCTCCTTGCGCAGCATCCGGCCGTGTCCGCAGGGCTTGCGGTCGTTGTCCTGTTCCTCCGGGCGGGCGTCCGGTTCGACCGCGGTCATCACGACACCTCCGTGGGTTGCACGTTCGAGGAGTGTTCGGCGGCCCACCGGATCGACCGCACGATGGTGGTGTAGCCGGTGCAGCGGCAGATCTGCCCGGAGATCGCCTCGCGGATCGTCGCGTCGTCGGGATCGGGGTCCCGGTCGAGCAGGGCGCGGGCGGTGATCATCATGCCCGGGGTGCAGAAGCCGCACTGCAGGCCGTGGCAGCGCATGAACCCCTCCTGCACGGGGTCGAGCACGCCGTCCCGTTCGAGGCCCTCGACGGTGAGGACGTCGTGCCCGGCGGTCATGACCGCGAGGGTCGTGCACGACTTCACCGGTTCGCCGTCCACAGCGACGACGCAGGTCCCGCAGTTGCTGGTGTCGCAACCCCAGTGGGTTCCGGTCAGGCCCAGGTGGTCGCGGAGGAAGTGCACGAGCAGGGTCCGGGGTTCGACGTCGGCGGTGACGTGCTCACCGTTGACCGTCATCGAGATCTGCATCGGATCACACCCTTTCGGTGACGCCGAGACGTTCGGCGGATCGGCGCAGGGCCCGCACCGTCAACTCGGATGCGAGGTGACGCTTGTAGGCGGCGGTGCCGCGCTGGTCGGTCTCGGGATCGCAGGCCGACGCGGCTGCGGCGCCGGCCTCGCGGAACAGTTCCTCCGACGGTGCCGAACCCCGCAGCAGCTCGGACACCCTCACCAGCGCCGCATCGTCGGCGCGCACGGCCGTCAGCCCGACCCGGGCGTCGGTGATGTGCCCGTCCGACATCCACAGCGCGGCACCCGCGGCGGCCACCGCCCAGTCACCGGCCCGGCGCTCGACCTTCTCGTAGGCGCTCGCCCCGGTGCTCTTGCAGGCGCTCGCGCCGGTGCTCTTGTAGGCGCTCGCGCCTGCCCCGCGCCGGGGCAACCGGACCTCGACGAGCAGTTCGTTCGGTGCCAGGGCGGTCTCGTACGGGCCGAGGTGGAACTCGGCGAAGGTCAGCTCCCGTGTCCCGGCCGGTCCGCGCACCACGCAGGTCGCGTCGAGCACCGAGCAGACCGTCGACAGATCCTCGGCGGGGTCGGCCTGGCACAGGGATCCGCCGATCGTGCCGCGGTTGCGGACCACGGGATCGGCGATGACCTTCTCCGCGTCCCGGAAGATCGGGAAGAGGTCCGCGAGCTCGTCGGATTCGAGGAGACGGCGGTGACGCACGAGCGCCCCGATCCGCACCGTCGACGGCTCGACGGCAACGAAGTCGAGTTCGTCGCCGAGGTCGTTGATGTCGACGAGGAACTCCGGATTCGCGAGCCGGAGTTTCATCATCGGAAGCAGACTGTGTCCGCCGGCGACGACCCGGGCGTCTTCTCCGTGCCGGTCGAGCAGCTCGATCGCGTGCTCCACACCGGTCGCTCGCTCGTAGTCGAAAGGGCCTGGAACCTGCATGACGCGCACTCCCCAGCCTCGGTGGCACACCGACACCGACGATGTCGGCCGTCCGTAACTCCCCCGATGCTGCACAGGGTAGCTCCCGGGGCGGGCCCGGGGCGGGGAAACGGACGACGCGGGCCGAACACGCATTTGCCGCTCACGGGAAGGGACTCGGGAACGTCCGACCGACTGCTCGGTCCGGCCCGTGCGGATAGCGTGGTGGGAACCGACCCGACGGGAGCACCGCACCGCCATGGACGTCATCAACGAATTCGTCATCGGGCAGGCGTCCGCGCTGTGGGTCTATCCGCTGCTCTTCACCGTGTGCATCGTCGACGGCTTCTTCCCGCCGGTCCCGAGCGAGTCGGTGCTCGTGACGCTGGCGTCGCTGTCCGGTTCCACCGGTCGACCCCATCTGTGGCTCGTGGTCGTCCTCGCCGCCCTCGGTGCGATCATCGGCGACAACATCGCGTACACCATCGGCCGGGCGGTGGGCACGGAACGGTTCCGGTGGATGCGCAGGCCCCGCGCGCGTGCCGCCTTCGCGTGGGCGCGGCGCGGCCTCGACAAGCGCGGCGCCGCCGTGATCGTCACGGCCCGGTACGTGCCGATCGGGCGGATCGCGGTGAACATGACCGCGGGCGCGACCCGGTACCCGCGGCGGAAGTTCGTGCCCCTGACCGTGCTGGCAGGGACCACGTGGGCGTTGTACTCGACGCTCATGGGCCGGCTGGTGGGTGGATGGTTCGAGTCCCAGCCACTGCTCGGTGCCGCCGTGTCGATCTGTGTGGCGGTGGTCCTCGGCGTCGGGATCGACCACGTGATCCAACGGGTGGGGTCGGGCCGGGTCGATCTGCCGCGGGCCGAGGCGGAGGACGCCGGTCCGAACGATGACGCCGGACCGAGGGGTGCGGAGAGCGTGGCCGGAGAGGAACCGGGCTCCCCTTCCCAGCGGTGAATCCGCCGCCCGGAGGGGAACACGCAGGCCGGAGGGTGTGTACATCCGCGGGTGGGTGCACCCGCTAAGATTCTGCCCGCGCCTCCGTAGCTCAGCTGGATAGAGCAAGAGCCTTCTAATCTCTAGGTCGCAGGTTCGAGTCCTGCCGGGGGCACCATCCGCTCGTCGCCGACGGTTGTCGCAGGCCCGGCGGATCCGTCGATCCGGCCCCCCGAGCGCGGCGGGGACGTACCCTGGGGAGGAGCTTCCCGATCGACGGTCGGTGCACGGTCACCGCTGGTCACAACGTGTTTTCGGAGGCGTGAAACGTCCTGTTCACCCGGATCACCGGGGTCGTCGCCGCAGTGTGTTTATTCTCCCAACTCGCCGTACGGGTTAACACATGCTAAGGGCTGAGCCCTATAGTTCCCGTCGTAAAACCCTTGTTACAGAATCCTCACAGAGTCAGGTAGGTGGGCGTGTCGACATCGGACCGCATTCAGGAGATCTACGAGCAGGTCAAGGCCCGCAATGCAGGTGAGCCCGAATTCCACCAGGCTGCGGCCGAAGTGTTCGAGTCCCTGCATGTCGTTCTGGAGCGTCACCCCCGTTACTTCGAGTCGGGTCTGATCGAGCGTCTGTGCGAGCCCGAGCGGCAGATCATCTTCCGCGTGCCGTGGATCGACGACCAGGGCAACGTCCACGTCAACCGTGGTTTCCGCGTCCAGTACAACAGCGTCCTCGGCCCCTACAAGGGCGGCCTGCGCTTCCACCCGAGCGTCAACCTCGGCATCGTCAAGTTCCTCGGCTTCGAGCAGATCTTCAAGAACGCGCTCACCGGCCTGCCCATCGGCGGCGGCAAGGGCGGCTCGGACTTCGACCCCAAGGGCCGTTCCGAGCAGGAGATCATGCGCTTCTGCCAGTCCTTCATGACCGAGCTGCACCGCCACATCGGCGAGTACACCGACGTCCCGGCCGGTGACATCGGCGTCGGCGGCCGCGAGATCGGCTACCTGTTCGGCCAGTACAAGCGCCTCACCAACTCCTACGAGTCGGGCGTGCTCACCGGCAAGGGCCTCACCTGGGGCGGCTCGCAGGTGCGCAAGGAGGCCACCGGTTACGGTGCCGCCTACTTCGTCAACGAGATGGCCAAGACCGCGGGCATCTCCCTCGAGGGCCGCACCGCCGTCGTGTCCGGCTCCGGCAACGTCGCCATCTACGCGATCGAGAAGATCCACCAGCTCGGTGGCACCGTCGTCGCCTGCTCCGACTCGTCGGGCTACGTCGTCGACCGCAAGGGCATCGACCTCGACCTGCTCAAGGAGATCAAGGAGGTCCGTCGCGGCCGCATCTCCGAGTACGTCGACGAGCGCGGCGACGCCGAGTTCTACCCGGGCGGCAACATCTGGAACGTGCCCTGCGACATCGCGCTCCCCTGCGCCACGCAGAACGAGCTCGACGAGGAGTCGGCCAAGACCCTCGTCAACAACGGTGTCAAGATCGTCGCCGAGGGCGCGAACATGCCCACCACCCCGGGTGGCATCACGGTCTTCCGCGAGGCCGGTGTGGCCTTCGCTCCGGGTAAGGCCGCCAACGCCGGTGGTGTCGCCACCTCCGCGCTGGAGATGCAGCAGAACGCCTCCCGCGACTCGTGGCACTTCGACTACACCGACCAGCGGCTCGCCGGCATCATGGCCGATATCCACACCCGCTGCGTCGAGACGGCCGCCGAGTACGGCAAGCCTGGCGACTACGTGCACGGCGCCAACATCGCCGGCTTCGTGAAGGTCGCCGACGCGATGTTCGCCCTCGGCATCATCTGACGACGAACGCGCTCCGAGGGGCGGGCACCGGAACACCGGTGCCCGCCCCTCGTCATGGGATCCGGTCACACACCCGGGATCTCACGGGTGTGCATCCAGGCCACCACCTGGGTGCGCGAGCCCACGCCGAGTTTGTCGAGGATCCGCTCGACATGACCGTCGACGGTGCGGCGGGAGATGACGAGGCGCTCCGCGATCGCCCGGTTGCTCAACCCGTCCGCCACGAGCCGAGCCACTTCGCTTTCCCGCTTCGTCAGGGGTGACTCCGGCCGACCGGTGGTGCCTCCCGCACGTGATTGCGACGTCCCTCGGGGCGGTGGCGTCGCGTGCGGTGCCAGAGCCCGGTCGACCACCTGCTCGATCGTCGTCCCGTCGTCGAGCGGGCCCGCCAGCCGGGCGAACCCGTCCTCCCCCAGCACGCTGCGGAGCCGCCGTTCGACAGCGAGGGAGTCCCGTTCGATGTGCGGGCCGAAAGCAGCGACCGTGGTTCCCAGACGCTGCCACACGGTCCGAGCCGCGCCGAGCAGGACGGCCGCCTCCTCGTGGTCGCCTTCCGCTCCTGCCGACCAGGCCAGCAGTTCGATCGACAAGGCCGTGCAGATCTTGTCCTTGAAATCCCGTTGGATGCGCAGCGCCTGCCGCGCCACGCGGACCGAGTCCGCGAGACGTCCGAGATGGAAGTACGCGACACCCGAAACCCACAGCGCATAGGCCTTGTTCCATCGTTCCCCGTGTTCGTCGGCCACCTCGACGACCCGTCCGCACGTCACGAGCGCTTCGTCGAGACGACCGTCGTAGGCCTGTGCCATTGCCAATTGGAACAAGGCGGTGAGATATGCCGCATCGTCGCCGTACGCCCGGTGGACGGAGACCGCCGCCTCGTACAGTGCGATCGCCCGCGCGGTGTCGCCGCAGAAGAGCGCGTGCAGTGCCGCCCAGTGGTCGTGGTGGGCCCGGAGTCGATCGTCGCCGGATTCTTCTGCGACAGCGGCACATTCGGACAGATGAAGTGCCGCACCGTCCCGATCCCCCTGGATCAGGGCCGTCCATGCCGTCACCCACAGCACGTCGCCCCGTTCCGGGCTCGACGCCGGCAACCTCTGCAGGAGCCGCTCGAGCCGGATCCGGCCGGTGGAGAGATTACCTCCGGCGATCCAGTGGTACCGCAGCGCGACGGCAAGGGCGGCGCCGGTCGTCGGTTCGGAGTCGTCCCGCAGCGATCGGTCCAGGGCCGTCATGAAATCTGCGTGGTCGGTCCTCAGCCTGGCCAGCAGCGAGGACTGCTGCGATCCGAACCAGCTCTCCGCGCACCGCCGGGCGCGATCCAGGCAGTGGGCACGGTGTCGCCGGTACAGTTCGTCCTGTTCCTCACGAGCCACGAGCAGTTCGTGACCGTACTCCCGCACCGTCATCAACTGCGAGTACCGCAGGATGCTCGACGAACGATCCACGCCGACCAACGATTTCGCAATCAATCGATCGAGCAGGTCGACGATCCGTTCCTCCGGGAGATTCTCGTCGGCACAGACGACCTCGGCCGCCTCGAGGTCGAAACCGCCCGTGAAGACCGACAGCCGCGCCCACAGGACACGTTCGGCCTCCGAGCAGAGGTCGTAACTCCAGTCGATGAGCGCCCGCAGTGTCTGCTGCCGGGGCACCGCGGTACGGCCACCGCCCGTGAGCAGGGTGAAACGACGATCGAGGCGCTCGACGAGTTGCCCGGGCGAGAGCGACCGCAAGCGGGTGGCGGCCAGTTCCAGGGCCAACGGGATCCCGTCGAGCTGGATGCACAGCTGAGCGACGGCGTCGGCGTTGTCGTCGGTCAGCTCGAAATCGGGAACCACCCGCTGCGCGCGCTCGACGAGCAGCGAGACCGACTCGTAGCGGGCCAGACCGGCAGCCCGGTTCCCCGTCGGCACGAGCGGAATCGTCAGCGGAGGAATCACGAACTCCACCTCGCCCGCCACGGTGAGGGGTTCCCGGCTGGTCACGAGGATCCGAATCTCGGGCGCGTGCGCGAGGATCGTGGAGACGAAGCCCGCCGCGGTGTCGATGAGATGCTCGCAGTTGTCCACCACGATGAGCATGTGCCTGCCCTGCAGGTGGTCGACGATCTTGCCCATCACCGGACGCGTGGACTGGTCGGTCACCCCCAGCGCCGCCGCAGCGGCGGTCGGTACCGCCTCCGCGTCGCGCAGCACGGCCAGGTCGATCCACCGAACCGAGTCGCGGAAGGCCCGTGAGCTCCGCACCGCGATCTCCTCCGCCAGCCGCGTCTTGCCGACCCCACCGGGCCCGAGCAACGAGACGAGCCTGGATCGCTGCAGACACGCCCGCGCTTCGTCGATCTCGCGGCGACGCCCGACGAACGTGGTCACCGAGGGTGTCGATCCTCGTACGCAGGCCTTCCGGAACTCCATCGTCACACTTCCCAGGGATAGTGCGCCCAACATACCCGGGTGGCGGTGTGACGGCCAACACAGGTAATCGAAGGGGTAATTCACCCCGAGATCCCCGATGTGATCCAGGCCATTGTCGATGACAGGCCTCGAGCCCGTACCCGGGTGGAGGCGACATCCCGATTCCGAGGAGCCAGGACACCATGACCACGAATTCCTCTGTCACCCCCGATGTCGACGTCGTCGTCGTGGGAGCCGGATTCGCCGGCCTGTACGCACTGCACAAACTGCGCGACCGGATGAACATGTCCGTACGGGTCTTCGAGGCCGGCGACGACGTGGGCGGCACCTGGTACTGGAACCGGTATCCCGGCGCCCGCTGCGACATCGAGTCGATCCACTACTCGTACTCGTTCGACGAGGACCTGCAGCAGGAGTGGAAGTGGAACGAGAAGTTCGCCGGGCAGCCGGAGATCCTCCGCTACCTGAACCACGTCGCGGACCGCTTCGACCTGCGAAAGAGCATCACCTTCGGCACGCGGGTGATCGGTGTGCACTGGGACGACGAGAACTCGTGGTGGACGGTCCGCACCGACACCGGCGAGACCGTGACGGCCCGGTGGTTCATCTCCGGAGCCGGCAACCTCTCGGTCCCCAAGGAGCCCGAATTCGGAGGCATCGACAACTTCCGCGGTGAGGTCCTCCTGACCGGGAACTGGCCGCACGAGCCCGTCGACTTCACCGGCAGGCGCGTCGCGGTCATCGGCACGGGAGCGAGCGGCATCCAGGCCATCCCCCTCATCGCGCAACAAGCCGCGGAACTGGTGGTCTTCCAGCGGACACCGCAGTTCGCCACCCCGCTCGGGAACGGTCCGCTCGACCCGGAGGAGCTCGCCGCGGCCAAGAAGATCTACCCCGAGCTGAGAGAGGCCGCACGCAACCACTTCCTGGGCGTCCCGTTCGACCAGGTCCAGCCGTCGGCGCTCGCCGTCGACGCCGAGGAGCGCCGCCGAGTGTTCGACGAACGCTGGAACGCCGGCGGATTCCGGTTGTTCATCGACAGCTTCCAGGACATCCTCTTCGACAAGGCCGCCAACGACACCGCCGCCGAGTACATCCGCGAACGGATCCGCGAGCGGGTCCAGGACCCTGCCACCGCCGAAAGACTCGCACCGCGCGGATACGCGTACGCGACCAAGCGGCCCCCGCTCGAGACGAACTACTACGAGACCTACAACCGCGACAACGTGCACCTCGTGGACGTCAAGAGCACCCCGATCAGCGAGATCACCGAAACCGGTGTGCGCGTGGGCGACCGCACCTACGAGGTCGACACCATCGTGCTCGCGACCGGTTTCGACGCCATGACCGGACCCCTCATGGCGATGGACATCCGCGGCCGCAACGGTCTTCGGCTGGCGGACAAGTGGGCGCACGGCCCGCGTACCTATCTCGGCATCATGATCGACGAGTTCCCCAACCTGTTCACGATCACCGGACCGCAGTCCCCATCGGTGCTCTACAACATGCCACTCGCGATCGAGGACCACGTCGACTTCGCCACGGACGCGATCTCATATCTGCGCGAGCACGATCTCCAGGTCATCGAGCCCACCGCCGAAGCCGAAGCCGACTGGTTGCGCACCACCACCGAGATCGCAGAACAGACCCTGCTGCCGCAGACCGACTCGTGGTACATGGGCGCGAACATCCCCGGCAAGCCGCGGGCCTGCATGGTCTATCTCGGTGGCGCCCCCGCCTACCGGCAGATCTGCGCCGACGTCGTCGACGGCGGCTACGTCGGTTTCGAGCTGAGCGCGGCTCGCGAGAACCTCACGGCTGCAGCGTCGTAACGACCGACCATCATCCACACCGATCGAGAGGATCGAGACATGGCACTCGACGAACACGCCGCCGGGCTCATCGAAGGGCTACGGCAACAGGGTTTCACATCGTTCTCGCAGATGACGGTCGAGCAGGTGCGCGCGACGATCGCGACCTTCACCGACCTGCAACTCCCACCGCAGGAGGTCGGCCGGGTCCACCAGACCCACTACGAGAGCGACGGCGTCCGCCTCCCGGTGCGGATCCACGTCCCCGGCACGGACAGCGCACGCCGCCCCGTGGTGCTCTACTTCCACGGCGGCGGATTCGTGGGCGGCGACCTGTCCGTCGTGGACGAGCCCGCCCGGGCGATCACCAACGGCACCGATGCGATCGTGGTGACCGCCGGCTACCGCCTCGCCCCGGAGCACCGGTTCCCCGCAGCGGCGGACGACGCCTGGGCGGCACTGCGGTGGACGGCGGAGCACATCGCCGGGTACGGCGGCGATCCCGACGACCTGGTCGTCCTCGGCGACAGTGCCGGCGGCAACCTGGCCGCGAGCGTCACGCTCCGGGCCCGCGACGAAGGAGGGCCCGTCCTGCGCGGTCAGGTCCTGGTCTATCCGGTGGTCGACCGGGGTGCCGACCTTCCCTCCCGCCGCGAGTTCGCCGAGGGATACGTCATCACCGCGGCCGACATGGACTGGTTCCTCGAGCAGTACCTCACCTCACCCGAGGATGCAGCGAATCCGTACGCTCTGCCGGCCCGCGCGACGCGACTGGACGGACTGCCACCGACCCTTGTGCTCACCACGGAGAACGAGGTGCTCCGCGACGAGGCCGAGCTCTACGGGCAGCGACTGCACGAAGCCGGTGTGGACGTGCGGATCCGCCGCTTCGACGGGTTGGTGCACGGCGCCTTCTGGATGTCGGGTGCGGTACCGCGCAGCATCGAGATGCGCGATGCGGTCGTCGCCTTCGTCACCGAGGTGACCACCCCCGCGACCGTACGCTGACCTGCAGCGAGGGATCGGCGATGCTAATCCGGCGTCACCGGTCCCTCGTCGCGCGCAGCATCGTCCTTCGCAGCGCGGGCCGCTTCGCGCATCTCGATCACGTCGGTGACCAGTTCCCCGATCTCCCGGGTCACATCCCGTACCGCGCCGGTGATGATCCCGGCGATCGCACCCACGCGCGTCGCGGCGGATTCGGTGACCTCCTGGATCGTGTCCTTGTTACGTTCGAACCGTCCGACCATCCTCGGCCCCCTTGTCGATGTCCTGCGCTGCGGTGCCCAGCACTGCGGTGTCCTGCGCTGCGGTGCCCAGCACTGCGGTGTCCTGCGCTGCGGTGCCCAGCACTGCGGTGTCCTGCGCTGGGGTGTCGAGCGCGAGGGTACCCGCAGTGGCCGCCGGGTGCGTCTCACGCCGTTCGAGCACGACCCGCACCTCCGGTTCCTGCCGCACCCACCCGGGCGGGAGCGCGAGGAGGAAGATCTTCTTCCACACCGAAGCCACCTGCGCGGTGAGTCCGCCGGTGTTGTAGGGCAGGCCGTGCTTCTCGCACACCTCCCGCACCCTGGGTGCGAGCTCGGGATAGCGGTGTGCCGGCAGGTCCGGGAACAGATGGTGCTCGATCTGGTGCGACAGGTTGCCGGACATGATGTGGAACAGGGGCGTGCCGGTGATGTTCGCGCTGCCGAGCAGCTGGCGCACGTACCACTCGCCGCGGGTCTCCTCGGCGGTCTCCTCCTCGGTGAAGGACTGCACGCCGGACGGGAAGTGCCCGCAGAAGATGATCGAGTATGCCCACACGTTGCGCACGAGGTTGGCGGTCGCGTTGCCGAGCAGGGTCGGCACGAAGAGTGGTCCGGTGAGCAGCGGGAAGGCGAGATAGTCCTTGACCACCTGACGCCGGGCCTTGCGCCACCAGCCCTTCGCGAGCGGGAGAACGTCGCGCCAGGACCGTTTACGGGCGACGATCCGTTCGACCTCGGCATCGTGCAGCATCACGCCCCACTCGAACAGCAGCATCAGCGCGGTCGCGTAGACGGGGTTGCCGAGATAGTAGGGATGCCACCGCTGCGCCGGATCCATGCGCAGGATGCCGTATCCGATGTCGCGGTCCTTGCCGAGGATGTTGGTGTAGGTGTGGTGGACGTAGTTGTGCGAGTGCCGCCACTGGTCGGACGGGCAGACCGTATCCCATTCGAAGACACGGGAGTTCAGCGAGGGTTCACGCATCCAGTCGTACTGGCCGTGCATCACGTTGTGCCCGATCTCCATGTTGTCGAGGATCTTCGACACGCTGAGCGCTGCGACCCCGGCCAGCCAGGCGGGTGGGAGGAAGCCGAGGAAGAGCAGGCCGCGGCCCACAACCTCGAACCCTCTCTGTGCCTTGATGATCCGGTAGATGTACTCGCGATCCTCCTCGCCGAGCGTGGCCAGGGTCTCCTCACGCAGGGCGTCGAGTTCACGGCCGATCTCGTCGATACTCGTCCGGTCGAGCACGAGCGGGGCGTCCCCGGCGGGCGTGGACCGACCGCCGGACAGGAACGGGAGAAACGGGACGGTAGGTAGGGACAGACCGAACATGGTGTCCTCCGAAGGGGTTTCGAACGTTGTCGTTCGTGATGAATATGGGTCAGAGCTCGACGGCGACGTCGCCGACGGGCGCGTTGACGCAGACCTGGATGCGACGTCCGGGTTCGGAGTCGAGTTCGCCGGTACGCACGTCGCGCGTGCAGCCGGAGAGCCGGACGGCCGTGCAGGAATGACAGATTCCCATGCGACATCCGTGCTCGGGGTTCAGGCCGGCACGTTCGGCCTGTTCGAGCAGGGTCTCGCCGGTGTTGTCCGCGACGATGCCGGACGAGGTGAAGGACGTGCAGCCTTCCGCGGTGCCCGGTGGGACGGTCGCCGTGGGGAGCACGAATCGTTCCGTGTGCACGAGCTCGTCGCTGCCGTTGTCGGCGTAGACCGCGCGGACCGCGTCGAGCAGGTCCGCCGGTCCGCACACGTAGACCGGCGTGCCGGCGTACCAGGGTGCGACGGAAGCGAGGTGGGCGCGGTCGAAACGCCCCGTGAGCAGTCCGCCCTCGGATCTCGTGTGCGCGTGGGCGATCTCGATGTTCGGCTGCTGCGCGAGAGCGTCGAGTTCGGCCCGGCGCGGGACGTGGGCGGGGGTGCGGGTGTAGTAGAGCAGGGTGGCCGCCCCGTCGTACCCTTCGGCGGCGAGACCGGTGAGCATGGACAGCACCGGGGTCAGTCCCGATCCCGCCGCGACGAACAGCAATCGGCGCGGCCGGGGGTGCGGGAGGACGAATTCCCCTGTGGGTTCGCCGAGTTCGACGACGTCTCCCACCGCGGTGTTCTCGTGCAGATGCCGGGAGACGAGTCCGTCCGGCGTGAGCCCGACCGTGAACCGCAGGCGCGGGGCACGACCGGTCGTCAGGAGGGTGGGCGAGAAGTACCGCACGTGCCGCACCCCGTCGATCCGGACCGAGACGGGCACGGACTGTCCCGGGACCGGGCGGCAGGGGCGGGCGGGCTGCACGGTGAGCGTGACCGATCCGGTGGCGGTTCGGTCCACATCCGTGATCCGAGCGCGGTTCGCCGAGGTGGCGAGCAGCGGGTCGGCCAGTTCGAGATAGCGGTCGGGGTGGTGCGGAGTGGAGAGCACACCCAGCGCGTTCACCAGCATCTTCTTCAGGATTTCGGAGCCCCTGGCGTACTGGGGCAGGTCACGCACGATCATGTCTCCGCCTTCCGGTGGACGTCTTCGCGCTCAGTGCACGTGTGTGCACTGAAATCAGTGTGACAGCCGGGCACACCTTCCTGTCAACCGAGATGTGATGTCGGTTACACCGGGTTCGCTCCCGCCGAGGGGCCTGCGCTTAGACTCGGGGCGTGTCCACAGCCCCCGTCCAGCCCCCGGTGACACGCGCCGAACGCAAGGAACGCACCCGGCAGGCGCTTCTCGACGCCGCCCTCGACCTGTCCGCGGACCGCGGACTCGCCGGCGTGAGCCTGCGTGAGGTCGCCCGCAGCGCGGGGATCGTACCGACGGCCTTCTACCGGCACTTCGCGTCCATGGAGGAACTCGGCACCACGCTCGCCGCCGACACCATGCGGGTGTTGCGCCGACTGCTGCGCGAGGCCCGCCGCGAGCCGGGCCCCGCCGGGGCCCGCCAGTCGCTCGACGTGCTCGTGCGGCAGGTCCGCGCCCACGAGGCCGCCTTCCGCTTCCTCGCCCGCGAACGGCACGGCGGCATGCCGGAGGTGGCGCGGGCGATCTCCGTCGAACTCCGGCTTCTCACAAGCGAACTGGCCGCCGATCTCGGGCGCGCTCCCGGACTCGGGGACTGGGAGTTCGACGACCTCGAGATGGCCGCCGATCTGCTCGTCACCGCGATGCTGGACTTCGTGCTCGACCTGCTGCAGGTCGACCGCCCCGGAAGCGAACAGGAGGCCGAGGTGGTGGCGCGCGCCGAGAAGCAGATGCGGCTGATCCTGCTCGGCACCACCGCGTGGAGATCGCGACGGGACGATTCGGGCACCTCGTGACGGGACGCACCGAACCGCCTGCCACGACCCCGCGCCTTCCGTAACGTGGACGCATGGGTCCGACGAGCGCAGCCGGCTACGACGATCTCACCTTCGACGTGCGGGTCGCGGGGCCTCGGGACGGGGTCCCGGTCGTCCTGCTGCACGGCTTCCCCGAAACCGCCCGGAGCTGGACTCCGGTGGCACGTCTGCTCGTCGCCGACGGTTTCCTGGTGGTCGCACCCGATCAACGCGGCTACTCCCCCGGGGCTCGGCCGGTGGGCGCGGAGAACTACAGCCTGCCCACCCTCGCCGGGGACGTCCTCGGCCTGCTCGACGAGTTCGGGCTCGACCGGGTTCACCTGGTCGGACACGACTGGGGTGCCTCGGTCGCCTGGTACGTAGCCGCACACCATCCCGACCGGGTGGCGGCACTGACCGCACTGTCGGTCCCCCATCTCGCGGCCTACCGGTGGGCGCTCCGCAACGACGACGACCAGCGCGCACGCTCGTCGTACATCCGGCTCTTCCGCGAGGAGGGCAAGGCCGAGCACGTGCTGCTCGAGGACGGCGCGCGGCGGCTGCGGGCCATGTTCTCCCCTGCCGTCGACCGGGAATCGGTGGATCACTACGTGGCCACCCTGTCCGCTCCGGGAGCGCTCACCGCGGCGCTGAACTGGTACCGCGCCGCGACACGCGATCTCGACGAGACCCCTCCGGTACGAGTGCCCACCACCTACATCTGGAGCACCGGCGACACGGCCCTCGGCCGGGCCGGCGCCGAGCGCTGCGCCGAGTTCGTCGTCGGTGACTACGAGTTCGTGGTCCTGCCCGGCATCTCGCACTGGATCCCGGAGGAGGCGCCGGAGGTGGTGGCCGACGTGATCCGCCGGCGGTCGGGTCGCGATCGTCGCTGATCCGGGGCGGACCGGCGATCCGGGCGAACACGGCCGACCGTCTACGCCCCCAGCGAACCCAGCAGGTCCTCGAGCTCCTCGATCACCGCGTCGAGCGGCGCCGGACTCCGCTGGGCCTGCGCCATCACCAGCGCGCCTTCCAACGCACCGATCACGAGTGTCCCCAGCGACCGGGCCCGTCGCTCCGGTACCCCGTCGGCGGCCAGTGCCTGCGCGATCACCTCCACGAAGCGCTCGAAGGCCGCTCCGGCCCGTGCGCGGGCCGCATCCTCGTTGCCGAGACCGGCCGCCACCACCGGGCATCCCGCCACGTAGCCGGTGGCCTCGAGTTCCCCGCTCCACAGTCCGACGACGGCCCGGACCGTCCCGGCGACCCCGGTGCCGGCGATCCGCTCGGCCAGCGCCCGTTCGATGCGCCGCGCCGCCGCCTCGGTCGCCTCCTCGACGAGCTGCGCCTTCCCACCGGGGAAGTGGTGGTAGATCGATCCGCGGGGTGCGCCACTGTGTTCGAGGACGTCCCGGAACGAGGTCGCTGCCACTCCGCGTTGCCGCATCAGGGCGATCGCGCTCGCGGTCATCGCGGCACGCGGCCCGCCGCGCGCCTTCCCGTCCGTCATGGCCCCTCCCGAGTCGGATCGTTGTCACCGGCTTCTATGTATGTTGTCATACATAGAAGCCGTCCCGTTCCGCTTCGAGGAGTCCTGCGATGTCCGACACCACGGTGACCACCCACGTCTTCGACGCCGCCGTCGATCTCTTCCCGGTCGTGGACGACCGCACCGAGGGCCACACCCATCCCGCCTACGCCAACATGGTGGGTCCGTTCGGCGGCATCACCGCCGCCACCCTGCTGCGCGCCGTCGAACGTCACCCCGACGTCCTCGGCACCCCGATCTCGCTGACCGTGAACTTCGCCGGGCCGATCTCCGACGGCCCGTTCGACATCGCGGTGCGTCCCGTACGCACCAACCGGTCCACGCAGCACTGGTCGATCGAACTCGCGCAGAACGGCGAGGTCACCACCACCGCCACCGCGGTGTTCGGGCTGCACCGCCCCACCTGGTCGTCGACCGAGGTGCAGCGCCCCGACGCGCCGGCCCCGGCCGATCTGCACCGGTCGTACCTGCCGGAGTTCATCGCCTGGGCCGGCAACTACGAGATGAGGTTCGTCGAGGGCGACGTCCCCACCGAGCAGAGCGGCGAACACACCGACTCGACGTCCACCCTGTGGGTGCGCGACGATCCCGCCCGCCCCCTCGACCACGCCTCGCTCACGGCGATGTGCGACGTCTTCTACCCGCGCGCCTTCCTGCGCCTGGGCCGGATGTTGCCCGCCGGCACGGTGTCGATGACGATCTACTACCACGCCGACCCCGACGTCCTGGCTGCCCAGGCCGACCGGCCCGTCCTCGCGACCGCCCGCGCGCACCGCTTCGGCAACGGTTTCTTCGACCAGACCGGATACCTGTGGGGCGAGGGCGACGAGCTGTTCGCCACCACCCATCAGGTGGTGTACTTCAAGCCCTGACGGGTCCGCGACCGTCGACGCCACCCGGAATGTGTAACCTCGGGCACACCTGCAGTCCGAGAGGTCGAGGATCACACATGCGTATTCCGGCTCTGCTCCGACGGACGGGCGTCGTCGCCTGCGCCACAGCCGTTCTCACCGGCACCGGGACGGTGGCCTGCTCCGCCGCCGTACCCGACACGGTCTACGACTCGTACGTCGCGCTGGGCGACTCGTTCACCGCCGGGCCCGGCATCCCGGCCCAGCGCCCCGGGGATCCGTGCGGCCGGTCGGAAAGCAACTACCCCAGCCTCGTCGCCGCCGAACTCGGCATCACGGACTTCGTCGACGCCTCCTGCAGCGCCGCCGACTCGGCCGACCTGTCCCAGCCGCAGCGACCGGGCGTGCCGCCGCAGTACGACGCGCTGCGTCCCGACACCGATCTCGTGACGGTCGGCATCGGCGGCAACGACATCGGCCTCGTCCAGCTCGCGCTCGGCTGCGTCGACCTGGGGGCGCAGCCGCACGGCGCGTCCTGCGCGACGACCAACACCGCGGGCGACACCGACCGGGTGGGCGAGACCATCGACGCCTTCGCCCCCACCTACACCGCGATCGTCGACGAGATCCGCCGGCGCTCCCCCGAGGCCCGCATCGTGTTCGTCGGCTACCCCACCGGGATCCGGGACGGCGGCTGCTATCCCGTCCAGCGGATCCGGCCCGACGACGCCACCTACCTGCAGGCCGAGATCGACCGGCTGAACACGGTCATGCGCGAGCAGGTGGAGGCGGCGGGCGCCGAGTTCGTCGACCTCCGCGAGTCGAGCCGCGGCCACGACGCGTGCGCCGAGCCCGCGGAGCGGTGGATGCAGGGACTCGAACTCACCCTCGAGTCGATCCCCCTGCATCCCAACGCCGCGGGCCACCGCCACGCCGCCGACCGGGTCCTCACCGAACTCGCCGTCCGGTAGCTCGGCTCAGGCGTCGGGGTCCCCTTCCGGCGCCCGCACCGCGAGCAGCGCCAGCAGCCCCGCCGCCAGCACGATCAGCAGACCCACGATCCCGGCCCGGTCCGCTCCGAACCACCACGCGAAGAAACCGAACAAGCTCGGTGCCAGGAACGACACCGCCCGGCCCGTCGTCGCGTAGAGGCCGAACATCTGTCCCTCCCGCCCGGGCGGGGTCAGGCGCGCGAGGAAGGTGCGGGCCGACGACTGCGCGGGACCGACGAACAGGCACAGCACGAGCCCGAAGATCCAGAACATCGTCGGACCCGACACCACGAGCAGCACGATGCCTGTCGCGATCATCGACACGAGCGACCCGACGATCACCGCCTTCGGGCCGAGCCGGTCGTCGATCCGGCCCGCGACGAGCGCACCGATCGCGGACACCACGTTCGCCGCGACCCCGAAGATCAGCACGTCGCCGGCGCCGATCCCGTAGACGGTGACGGCGAGGACCGCCCCGAAGGTGAACACGCCCGCCAGCCCGTCGCGGAACAGCGCGGACGCACCGAGATACCAGATGGTGCGACGGTCCTCGCGCCACAGTTCGCTCAGGTCGCGCCACAGCACCCGATAGGACTCGAGGAAACCGGCACGACGCGTGAGGTCCGCGCGCGCCACCGGCTTCTCCGGCACGGCGAGCAGCACCGGCACCGCGAACACCGCGAACCACACGGCGGCGAACAACGCGACGAGACGGATGTTGGTGCCGCCGTCGGTGGGCACCCCCAGGAAGCCACGCGTGTCGCCGTCACCGGCGATGAACCCCGTGTAGCACAGCAGCAGCAGCACGATGCCACCGAAATAGCCCATCGCCCAGCCGAAACCGGACACCCGGCCGATGTCGTCCGGGGTGGACACCTGCCGCAGCATCGAGTTGTAGGGCACCTGGGCCAGTTCCGCCGTCACCGACGCGACACCGAGGAGTACGAGACCGAGCCACAGATAGTGGTAGTCGTCGCGCACGAAGTACATCGCGGCCATCGCCGCGACGGTGACCGCGGTGAGCACCCCGAGCGACCGTTTGCGGCGGCCCTCCGCGTCGTAGCGCTGCCCCGACACCGGGGCGGTCACGGCGATGACGAACCCGGAGATGCCGACCGACCAGCCGAACCACGTGCTCGCCGAGATGCCGCCCGGCAGGTCGTCGCCGACCGCATCGGTGAGATAGACGGAGAACACGAAGGTGAGGATCACCGCGTTGAACGCGGCCGAGCCCCAGTCCCACAGTCCCCACGACAAGACCTGACGACGCGTGGCGGCCTGCCCGACACCGCCGGCCACGTCCGTGTGCGCATTCATGCCCCGGAGCCTAGGCTCCCCGGCGCCCGGCGCATCCCGAACACGCCCGTGGTGGTTCGAGCGGTCACACACCGTCCCGCTACGCTGGCCCACTGTGACTCTGCCGAATCCCCATCCAGATGCCCGTGCCGTCGTCACCGGAGCGTCCTCCGGTATCGGCGAGGCGCTCGCAACCGAACTGGCCGCGCGCGGCCACTCGCTGATCCTCGTGGCCCGCCGCGGCGAGGTGATGGAGGAACTCGCCGAGAAGCTGCGCGCGGAGCACGGCGTCACCGTCGAGGTGCGTGCGTGCGATCTGTCCGACCGGGACGCCCGCGCGCCCCTCGTCGAGGAGCTCGGGAACCGCCGTATCAGCATCCTGTGCAACAACGCCGGTATCGCCACCTTCGGACCGGTGACCGACCTCGATCCCGCCTACGAACGCGCGCAGGTCGAGCTCAACGCCGTCGCGGTGCACGATCTCACCCTTGCGGTGCTTCCGCAGATGGTCGAGCGGAACTCCGGCGGGATCCTCATGGTGGGCTCGGCCGCGGGCAACATGGCGATCCCGAACAACGCCACCTATGCGGCGACGAAGGCGTTCGTGAACACCTTCTCCGAGTCGCTGCGCGGTGAGCTCAAGGGCACCGGCGTGCACGTCACCCTGCTCGCTCCCGGACCGGTGCGCACCGAGGAGCCGGATCCGGCCGAGGCGTCGATCGTCGACAAGCTCGTCCCGGACTTCCTGTGGATCTCGAGCGAGTACACCGCGAAGGTGTCGCTCGACGCGCTCGCCGCGAACCGCATGCGCATCGTCCCCGGCGTGATCAGCAAGGCCATGTCGGCGGCGGGTCAGTTCTCGCCGCGGTCGATCTCCGCGCCGATCGCCGGCGCGTTCTACAAGAAGCTCGGCGGCAGCTGAGCGTCGCCCACCGCCCCGCTTCTCACCGTCTGCGGCGCCGTCCGATGCCGAACAGGTTGCGTTCGATCTCCTGTCCGGCCTCGGACGGCGTTTCCGTCGGTTCCTCGTCCGTGGGGCCGACGACGGAGGCGGTGAGCTTCGCGTACGCCGATTCGCGGTCGATCGGGCGACCGTACTTGCCGTAGAGCGGATTCGCCTGCGCCGACGCCCGCATCGCGCTCTCCCCCACCGTGCCCCGGCGGGACCGCGGCGCCCGGATCCGCGTCCACGCCACCGGGGTGGGGGTGCCGATCTCGGACATCGCAGTGACGAGGGCCTCTCCGGGGCCGAGCGACCGGATCGTCTCCGCGATCTCGTAGACGTCCGACTCCGGGTACAGCCCCACCGCCTTCGCGAACACGGCCTCGTCGGCCGGGTCCGGGAGGGCGTGCAGCAGACGGGTTCCGAGCCGGTCGAGGACCGGGTCGGGCACCTCCGTCGGGGCACCGGTGGCGAAGACGACCCCGACGCCCCGCGAGCTCAGCAGGTCGAGGGTCTCCTCGATCTCGTGCAGGAAGGTCTCCGACGCGTCCGCGAACAGCAGGTGTGCCTCGTCGAAGACGAACACCAGGCGTGGTTCGTCGACCTCCCCGACCTCCGGCAGCGTGTGGATCAGGTCGGCGAGCAGCCACAGCGGGAAGACGGAGGACAGGGCCGGGCGGATGCTCCCGCCGACTTCGATCAGGTCGATCGTCCCGTGCCCGTCGGCGACCCGCAGCAGGTCCTCGACCTCGATCTCGGGTTCGCCGAAACACCCACCTCCCCCGGCATTTTCGAGATCGTCGATGGCGTCGAGGAGCGCGTCGGCGGTCTCCGGCGTCAGGTCGGCGCCGTCCTCCTCCGCATAGATCACCGCGCGGCGCAGGTCGGCGAGGTCGAGCAGGGGGTGGCCGTGCCGGTCGGCACCGCGGAAGACCTGTGTCAGGGCCGCCTCCGCGTCGGTGTCGAGGCCGAGCGCCTTCGCGAGCAGGACCGGCCCGAAGGAGGTGACGGTGACCCGCACCGGGATCCCGGTACCCTCGGCGCCGAGCGAGTAACAGGCCACCGGATATCCGGTGGGCGTCCACGATTCGTCGCCGGTGTCGCCGGCGCGGGTGAGCACATCGTCGGTGGGGTCACCCGAGGCCGACAGTCCCGACAGGTCGGTGGCCGCGCCGGCGACCACGACGGGGATCCCCGCCGCCGAGAGTTGTTCGGCGAGCACCTGCAGTGTCGCGGTCCGGTCCGCACCGGCGACGAGGACGTGCCGGGTGAGGCCGGCGAGCGGGATGCGGACCTGCGCGTCGGGGTCCGCGATGCCGTCCACGACCACGGTGCCCGGTTCGAGCGCCCCGCCGATCACCTCGTATCCGGATGCGATCGCCGCTGTGGCGATCTCGGGATCCTCGATCATGCTCCCCCTCTTCGGCGTCGATCCGCTCCCCGACGGTACCGCGCGGCGGGGCCTGTGTCGTCGCACGATTTCACCCCCCACCGGCGACGCCGCGCCTCCCCGGGTCGGCCCCGGTGACTAGTCTGTCTGTCGTGCAGGACAAACTCGTATGGATCGACTGTGAGATGACGGGGCTGCGTCTCGGCAGCGACAAACTGATCGAGATCGCGGCTCTGGTCACCGACAGTGATCTCAACGTGCTCGGCGACGGCGTGGACATCGTCATCCACGCGGACGACGATGCGCTCGCCGACATGCCGGAGGTCGTGCAGCAGATGCACGAGCGGTCCGGGCTCACCGAGGAGGTGCGGCGCTCGACGGTGAGCATCGCCGAAGCGGAGAAGCAGGTCCTCGCCTATATCCGCGAACACGTCCCCGAGGCCGGTACGGCTCCGCTGGCGGGCAACTCCATCGCCACGGACCGCGGGTTCATCGCCCGCGACATGCCCGAGCTCGACAACTACCTGCACTACCGCATGGTGGACGTCAGCTCCATCAAGGAGCTGTGCCGTCGCTGGTACCCGCGCATCTACTTCGGTCAGCCGGAGAAGGGGCTGTCGCACCGGGCGCTGGCCGACATCAGGGAGTCGATCCGGGAGCTGCGCTACTACCGGCGCACCGCGTTCGTGGCTCCTCCGGGACCGTCGCCGGCCGAGATCACCGCGGCCGTGAAGGACCTGGGACCCGCCTGACCAGGCGATTCGTCTTTTTCGTCTTCGTCAGGCTAATATTCCTACCGCAGGCGCAAGCAGCCCCCGGGTTGCGGAGCGATTGCGATGGTGAGTGTAGTTCAGTTGGTAGAGCACCAGGTTGTGATCCTGGCTGTCGCGGGTTCGAGTCCCGTCACTCACCCCGAGGAAGAACCCCGACCGGGATACCGGTCGGGGTTCTTCCGTTTCGCTCCCACTTCGCGCGGCGGAACGAGGTTCGCCGCTGCTGCAGCGCGGGCGAGGATCGGTTCGGCGGGCGAGCCCGGTCAGTCGGCGAGGACCCGGGCGATGAACGCCTCCACGTCGGGCAGCGACAGTTCCATCGTCGAGCCGTGACCGCCGTCGTAGACGCGGTAGTCGACGTCCGCGCCCGCCGCGCGCATCTCGGCAGCGTGGGCCGCGGACAGCGGCAGCGGGACCACCGCGTCCTTCACGCCGTGCGCGAGCAGGACCGGCCGGTCGTAGCCGGTGACGGGGACGGACAGGTAGTCCTGCAGCAGTGCGGGGAGGGGAGGCTGCGAGAGCGGACGGGCAAGCACCTCCCCCGCCTTCACGCCGCGCACCGACTCCTCGAGCTCGAGCAGGCACATCTCCTCCGCGCGGTCGACGATCTCGCGGCCGACCGGGGTGAGATACGAGTCGACGTCGGCGTCCGGATAGGCCTCGCGCAGGGCCGCGAAGATGTAGCTGCTGAAGCTCACCAGGCCCTGCAGACCGAGATCCGGGAAGTCCGGTATCCCGATGAGATAGGCCTTCTCCAGATTGGCGGGAGCGCCGGTCGCGACCGTGCCGCGGAAGTCGAGTTCGGGGGCGCGGCGTGTGGCCACCGCGCCGGTGTGCAGGGCGGCGTGCCCGCCCTGCGACTGACCCAGCACCACCCACCGGTCCGACAGCGGCGCTCCGGTGGTGTGAGCGGCCCGCACGAGGTCGACGATGCTGTTGGCGGCGCTCGGCCCGTCCAGATAGCGGTGCAGGCCCTCGGAGCCCAGCCCCGGATAGTCCGCGGCGACGAGGGCGTAGCCGGCGTCGAGCCAATGACCGAGATAAGCGTTCTCGCGCACGCCGCGCGGGAAGGCGGTGGTGTGGGCGCAGTCGTCGCCCATGCCGGTGGTGCCGTGCCCCCACGCCACGACGGGCCAGCCACCCTCCGGCGGTGGACCCGGGGGAAGAAAAACCGCACCGGTGGCGGGGGTGGATTCCCCCGAGCGCCACTCGGTGCGGTATTCGATCCTGTGGGCCTCGGCAGCGCCGGGAATCCACAGGTGAGCGGGGAGGTCCCGGACCGCGATCACCGTCCCGGCCGTTCCCGCCCCTCGGGGGACGGGGTCGGCCGCGGCGGTGCCTGGCAGGAGGAGGACGGCGGGCACGAGGAGGGCGGGGAGAACCGCGCTGCAGGATCGGAGCCGCCACCGTCGTGTCCACACGGTCATCGCGTCCTCCTCGGCGCCCCGTCGGGGCCTCCCGTCAAGCTGCGGCGTTGCCCGCCTTCCACGTCGACCACGGGATGTTCCAGTCGCCCAGACCCTCCGTGCCCGGCAGGGTGCCACCGACCGTGTTGCGGACGATGACGATATCGCCGCGCTTGGTGTTGTCGTAGATCCACTTCGCGTTGGCCGGGCTCAGGTTCAGGCAGCCGTGGCTGACGTTGCGGACACCCTGGTCGCCGATCGACCACGGCGCGGAGTGGAAGAAGATGCCGCTGTAGGACATGCGCACCGCCCAGTCGACCGGGGTGCGGTAACCCTGCGGAGAATCCGCGGGCACACCGTAGGTCGACGAGTCCATGATCATGTTCGCGAAGCGGTCGCCGATGATGTAGACGCCGTTGGGGGTGGGCGAGGAGTCCTTGCCGAAGGACGTCGGCATGGTCATCACGTCCACACCGTTGCGGTTGACGGTGACCTGCTTGGTGTTGTCGTCGGCGGTGATGATCACGGCGTCGCCGATGGTGAACGAGGACGTCACGTCCGCCTGGCCGAAGAGTCCTTCACCGAGGTCCTTGCCGTAGACCTTCACCTCGACGTTCACCGTGGTGCCCGGCGCCCAGTAGTTCTCGGGCCGCCACCGCACCTCGCGGTTGCTCACCCAGTAGAAGGCACCCTCGACCGGCGGGTTCGTGGTGACGGTGATCGCCTGCTCCGCCGCGAGGCGGTCCGGGATGTTCTCGTCGAACTGCACGGCCACCGGCTGGCCGATGCCGACGACCGAGCCCTCACCGGGCAGCACGTAGGGCTGGGTGAGGTTCGCCGGCGACGAGGTCGTGAACGACGCCACCGAGGTGGTCGCGCCGCCGAGACCGTAGGCGACGGTCTCCAGGGTGTAGCTGCGGTTGTATCCGAGAGGTTCGGTGTTCGCCCAGGTGAGGCCATCGGGCGAGAGTTCTCCCGCCACGGGCTCGCCCGCCGGGTTGAGCAGGGTCACCGAGTCGAGCTTGCCGTTGACCACCGAGACCGTGACCGGGTCGATCGGCGAGAAGCCCACGGATCCGTCGGACACGCTCGACGACACGGTCGGCTTGATGAGTGCGGCCACGGGGTTCGAATCGATGGGCACCTCGTCGGCACCCGTACCCGACGCGCCCGTACATCCGGTGACGAACGCCACGACACCGATGACGATCATCCCGAGAAGCCCTCGGGCCCGACGGCTCCGAGGACGCATCTCACTTGCTCCGGTCACTGCCATTCTCTCCGATCACGCCTCCCCCGAAGGCACTGAACTTGCACGTCACAACACGTATTCACCATCATGCCAGCCGTTGCGCAGCTCCCCCCGCGCGACGTACCCGAACGTCGATAACGTTCGAATACCGAATCGCTCCGGGTGACCGATCCGTTACGCCCCGGCGCCGGGAAACCGAATCTGACCAGCTGATTTGGTGTGCCGTGGGGACGGTGTGTAATGTTCTTGTCGTTGCCGGGACGCCCCGGGAACGGATCGTCAAGCGCCATTAGCTCAATTGGCAGAGCAGCTGACTCTTAATCAGCGGGTTCGGGGTTCGAGTCCCTGATGGCGCACAACACGAAGGCCGGGCACCTGGTGTCCGGCTTTCGCTTCGGCGAGACGCGGCATCTCGTCGTGACCCGGGCGACGGCTCGGGAACACACCGTCCAGCGCCATTAGCTCAATTGGCAGAGCAGCTGACTCTTAATCAGCGGGTTCGGGGTTCGAGTCCCTGATGGCGCACAACACGAAGGCCGGGCACCCACGGGTGCCCGGCCTTCGTCGTTCCTCTCCCCTGCGGCACCCCGCGAGGCGACCACCGCGACACGAAGGCCCCCGCACCCGGTGGATGCGAGGGCCTCGGATCCGGGACCGGATCAGCGCAGGACGCGGCGCAGCACCAGCAGCCCGACGATCGAACCCACGGCGATGAGCGCGTACTTCTTCACCTGCGGCTGATCGACCTTCGCGAGCAGGGTCTGCTTCGTGTTGGCCACCAGGTTCTTCGGGTTGGCGCGGAGGCTCAGTTCGTCGAGCGTGGCCGCGAGCTGGTTGCGGGCCCGTTCGATCTCCCGCTCGATGTCCTCGGTATCCCTACCCACGTGTGATCCTCCAGAAGGTCGCTGCAAGTGTGCTGCGACCACGGTAATGGACGCGCGCCGGAAACGGACGGACGGTCCACTAGTCTCGCCACCATGACGGAGAACAACAGACTCGCGCCCGGAGACCCCGCCCCCGACTTCACCCTGCCCGACGCCGACGGCAACGAGGTGTCGCTGTCCGACTACCGCGGACGCAAGGTGATCGTGTACTTCTACCCGGCCGCGAGCACACCGGGTTGCACCAAGCAGGCCTGCGACTTCCGCGACAGCCTCGCCGAGCTGAACGAGGCCGGTCTCGCCGTGATCGGCATCTCCCCCGACAAGCCGGCCAAGCTCGCGAAGTTCCGCGACGCCGAGCAGCTGAACTTCCCGTTGCTGTCCGACCCGGACAAGACCACGCTGGCGGCCTGGGGCGCGTTCGGCGAGAAGAAGATGTACGGCAAGACCGTCACCGGTGTCATCCGCTCGACCTTCCTCGTCGACGAGGAAGGGAAGATCGAGGTCGCGCAGTACAACGTCCGCGCGACCGGGCACGTCGCCAAGCTACGCCGCGACCTGTCGATCTGACCTCCCTCAGCCGCACCCACCGAGGGTGGACAGCAGCAGTGCCTCGGCGACCGCGAGGTTCTCGATCTCGGACGGGTCGACGCTCTCGTTCGGGGCGTGGATGACGCAGCGGGGTTCCTCGACGCCGATCAGGGCGATCTCGGCCCGCGGCACGGCGCGTTGCAGCGCAGTGCACAACGGGATCGAGCCGCCCTGCCCGGCGGTCCCGACCGCCCGGCCGTAGGCGGCCTCGAGCGCCGCGCGCAGCGCCGCGTAGCCGGGGCCGTCCGTCCGTGCCCGGAACGGCTCGCCGAGGACGTCACGGTCGATACGCAGGTGCGCTCCCCACGGCACGTGGGCCTCGAGGTGGGCGACGAGCGCGTCCTGCGCGGTCCTCGCGTCGATGCCGGGCGGCACCCGCAGGTTCAGACGTGCCGAGGCGCGGGGCACGATCGCGGCCACTGCCCCTTCGACCGGCGGGGCGTCGATACCGAGGACGGTCAGGGTGGGTCGCGCCCACACCGCGTCGGCGACGGTGCCGGAGGTCGGCAGGGTCACCCCGTCGAGCACCCCGGCGTCGGCGCGGAACCGCTCCTCCGGATAGGGCACGCCGGCCCAGGTGGCAGTGCAGTCCAGGCCGTCGACGACGGTGTTGCCGTGCTCGTCTCGCAGGGTGCCGAGCAGGTGGATCAGGGCGGCGAGCGCGTCCGGTGCCGCTCCCCCGTACATCCCGGAGTGGATCTCGCCCTTCAGCGTCTCGATGTGGACGTCGACGTTGGCGATGCCGCGCAGGGTGGTGGTGAGCGTGGGCTGCCCGACCTCGGCGTTGCCGGAGTCGCCGATGACGATGAGGTCGGCGTCGAACAGTTCGGGGCGCTCGGCGACCAGACGGTCGAGGCCGGCGCCGCCCATCTCCTCGGAGCCCTCGACGACGATGCGGACACCGACGGGCAGCGGGCCGTCCTGGTGCAGCGCGCGCAGGGCCAGCAGGTGCATGACGATGTTGCCCTTGCAGTCGGCGGCGCCGCGCCCGTACCAGCGGCCGTCCCGGTCGGTGAGGGTGAACGGCGGGCTGAGCCACAATGATTCGTCGCCCGGGGGCTGGACGTCGTAGTGGCTGTAGAGCAGGACGGTGGGTGCACCCGCCGGGGCGGGGCTGTGGCCGATCACGGCGAGGGAACCGTCGGACGTCCCGATCGTCTCGACGTGCGCGATCCCGGCGTCCCGGAAGGCGTCCTGCACCCAGTGGGCGGCGGCGACGCACTCCTCTGCGGGGAACTTCCGGGGATCGGCGACGGATCGGAAGGCCACGAGGGTGGCGAGATCGGTGCGCGCCGCCGGCATCGCGGCGCGGATCCGGTCGCGGAGTCGGTCCCGGATGGCGGTGTCCACGCTGTTCATTGCTCTCCGTCCGTCGTGCCCTGTGCCTGCCCGTCATCCTAGGACCGGGCCGGACGGACGGATCGGGACGCCACGGGTCCCGATCAGCGGTTCCGGTGATGCAAGACGTGTCACATCCGGCATTTCTGACACTCTGACTAACAGCAAGTGTTCGGTAAAGGCACCCCCTACGGCTAGCCTGAGCGCGTGGAGTCAGCAACGAACGGCCGTCGCGCCCCGCGCCGCCGGATCGATCCGGCACTCGAGGTCCAGTCCGAGCCTCAGGAGCTCGTGCCGCGCCGACGGCCCACCCAGGAACGCAGTCGCCGCAAGTTCGACGCGCTGCTGGCCGCCTCGCGGGAACTGCTCACCGAAGTCGGGTTCGAGTCGTTCACCTGCGAGGAGGTCGCGGCGCGCGCCGACGTCCCGATCGGCACGCTCTACCAGTTCTTCGCCAACAAGTACGTGATCGTGTGCGAACTCAACCGGCAGGATCTGGTGGGTGTGCAGGACGAACTCGCCCAGTTCAACGGCAAGATCCCGTCCGTCGACTGGTTGCGCTTCCTCAACAACTTCGTCGACCACCTGGCCGGTCTGTGGACCACCGATCCGTCCCGCCGCGAGGTGTGGCTGGCGATGCAGTCCACCCCGTCGACGCGGGCCACCGGCGCCATCCACGAACGCGAGTTCGCCGAGCGGGTCGCGCGGATGCTCGCCCCGCTCACCCCGGACACCCCGCGGGCGCGACGCAAGCTCATGGCAGAGGTGCTCGTGCACATCGTGTACTCGATGCTGAACTTCTCGGTCCAGGACGACCAGACCCACGCCGACGCGGTGTTCGAACTCAAGCGGATCATGGTCGCCTACCTGCAGGTCGCCGAGCAGGATTCACGTGCGCAGGCCAAGCGCCGCAAGCGACGTGAGGAGTCCGAACGCAAGCGGGCGGAACTGGAGAAGGGCGAACCGGAGACGGACGGGCAGGAGCAGTCCGCCCCCGAGGAACCCGACGCGGACACGGATCGGGCCGAGGAGACGTCCGCCCCCTCGGCCCGATAGCCGTTCCTTATCGCCTCACGCGTCCGGTTCGTCGAGGACGACGAACGCGCCGGCCATGTCGCCGTCATGGGTCAGCGACACGTGGATCCGCATCCCCGCGAGCTTCTCGGCAACCTCGCGGTGCAGCCGGATGCTCGGGCGACCCCACGCATCCGAGACCACCTCGATCTGCTGGTGGATGGTCTCCGGCAGGACCGGCGGGCTGCCGAACAGCGACGCCGACCACGCCTTGATCACCGCCTCCTTCGCCGCCCACCGGGCCGCGAAGTGACGGGCCGGATCGGAGCTGCGGGTGTTCGCGTCGCGACGTTCACCCGGTGTGAAGTTCGCCAGCATCGTCGTACCCGGACGACTCAGCTGTTCCGCGAACTCCGGCACCGATACGAGGTCGAACCCGACACCCGCAACTCCCATTCCGGTATCCGTCCTGCTCGTGGCTACTTGCAGCCGGGCAGACCCGAGCGGTACACCTCGTCGTCGCCCAGGCGGGCCTCCGGCGAGAGCAACACGTCCGCTTCGAGCTGACGCGAGGCCGAGGCCGGAACCCCGTCGCCGCCGAGGCGGCGATCCGCGGGCCGCTGGTACAGCGAGGCACCACCGGTCATCGCGTCGAGCAGGCGACGCTTGCCGGCGACAGTGCGCTCGGCCGCCTTCTTCAGGTACGCCTCACGCCGCTCCGCCGGGATGGCCTCGACGAACGCCTGCGAGTGGACCACCGCGATCAGGCCCGACACGTGGCCGAAGCCGAGGCTGGTCAGCAGGCCCGCCTTGAGCGGAAACCGCTCGCCGAAGCGGATCGGGGTGCGCGCCCACACCAGGTGCTCGAACTGCGCCATCTTGTCGTCGACGCAGTCGAGGCTGCGGTTCGGCGGGACGACGCCGTTCGCCAGGACCTGGCACAGGCCGATCAGCTGGAAGGCCGCCGCGCCGCCCTTGGCGTGACCGGTCAGCGACTTCTGGGAGATCACGAACAGCGGGTTGCCCTCGCTGCGGCCCAGCGCGCCGGCCAGCCGCTCGTGCAGCTCCGCCTCGTTCGGGTCGTTCGCCGCGGTCGAGGTGTCGTGCTTGGAGATCACCGCGATGTCGTCGGCCGTGACGCCGAGCTTGCGCAGCTCCTTCGCCAGACCCGACTCGCGACCGCCGCGACCCGCACCGAGCGCACCGATGCCGGGCGCCGGGATGGAGGTGTGGACACCGTCGGCGAAGGATCCCGCCCAGGCGACCACGCCGAGGACCGGCAGACCCATCTCGAGGGCCACGTCGCCGCGGGCCAGCAGCACAGTGCCGCCACCGGCCGACTCGACGAACCCGCCGCGACGACGGTCGTTGGCGCGGGAGAAGCGACGCTCGCTGATGCCCTTGGCCAGCATGTCGTCCGACTTGGCGGTCGCGGACATGTCACCGAAGCCCACGATGCCCTCGATACCGAGATCGTCGAAGCCACCGGCGACGACCAGGTCGGCCTTGCCGAGCTTGATCTTGTCGACGCCCTCCTCGACGGACACCGCAGCCGTGGCGCACGCCGCGACCGGGTGCACCATCGCACCGTAGCCACCGACATACGACTGGACGACGTGCGCGGCGATGACGTTCGGCAGGGCCTCCTGCAGGATGTCGTTCGCCCGCGACTCGCCGAGCAGCGTGTCGATGTACAGCGACCGCATCGAGGACATGCCGCCCATGCCGGTGCCCTGCGTGTTGGCGACCATCGACGGGTGCACCCAGCGCAGCAGCTCCGACGGGGTGAAGCCGCTGGTGAGGAACGCGTCGACCGTGGTGACGATGTTCCACAGGCCCACCCGGTCCACCGACTCGGCCATGTCCGCGGGGATGCCCCACTTGGTGACGTCGAAACCGGTGGGGATCTGGCCACCAACCGTGCGGGACAGCTTCATCTTGCGCGGCACGCGGATCTCGGTGCCGGCCTTGCGGGTGACCGTCCAGTCCCCCGACTCGGGGTCGACGGACGCGACGGTGTTCTCCGGGTCGGCATCGACGAACGCGCGGGCCTCGGCCTCGGAACCGACGACGAAGGACAGGTCCTTGTCGAGGAACACCGAGGTCAGCAGCGGCGCGGCGTTGTCGATCATGGCGCCGTCGTCGGCGTAGCGGCGGATGCCGCAGCGCTCGACCACCGCGTCGTGGTAGCGGTCGGCGATCTCCGACTCGGGCACGAACTCACCGGTCTCGGTGTCGTAGAAGCCCGGCTTCGGGTCGTTCTCCCAGCCGATCAGGCCCGTGACCCAGGCCAGCTCGAGGACACCGGCGGCCGACAGTTCCTCGTCGACCTCCATCTCGAAGCGGGTGCGCGCCGAACCGTAGGGGCCGAGCTCGCCGGCACCGACGATGACGACCATGTCCGACAGGTCCGCGGTGACCGTGCCCCACTCCGGGGTCGGCAGCGCGTCGACCCGCGGCGCCTCGGGCAGCGCCGCGATGGTGGCGGCGTCGTCCTCGGTCTCCTCCGCGGCGGCGTCGGCGGCCTCCTGCGCCTGCTTCGCCAGGCCCGGCAGGTCGACGTCCACCTCGGACAGTCCACCGGTCAGGTCCGCGACGAGCGGGGTGTCGGCGGCCAGACGCCTGGACTCCGGTCCGACCAGCTTCAGCAGCTCGTCGGCCATCTCCTGCGTGGACCAGGTGCGGACACCGGCGGCCTCGACGGCCTCGACCAGCGGGTCGTTGCCGCCCATCAGGCCCGTGCCGCGCACCCAGCCGATGAGTGCGTGGGCGAGGGTGACGCGCTCGGCCCAGGTGCGCTCGGCGCTCCAGCGGTTGACGATCGCGTCCAGCGCGGCCTTCGACTCGCCGTAGGCACCGTCGCCACCGAACTTGCCGCGGTTCGGCGAACCGGGCAGCACCACGTGTAGGTGGGTGTCGACATCACGGTCGTACCCGATCTCCGCCAGACCGGCGATCAGCCTCTCGACCGACCACAGCAGCACCCGCATCTCCATCTCGGCGCGGGCACCGGCGTCGGCGAGCGAACCGGCCACGCGCGGCGCGGCGAACGGGAACAGCAGCGTCGGGGTGAGCGCGTCCTTGATGAGCTTCTTCGAACCACCGGCGACCTCGACGGTCTCTGTGCCGATCCACTCGATCAGGGCGTCGACGTCGCTGTAGGACGCCATGTTCGCGGGCACCACCCACAGGGCCGCACCGGCGCGGGCGTTGCGGGCGTAGAGCTCCTTGTAGAAGCCCAGCCGGCCCTCGTTCAGCGAGGACGTGGTGACCACGACCGTGGCGCCGCCACCGAGCAGTTTCGCGGCGACCGCGGCGGCGATACCGCCCTTGCTGGCGCCGGTGACCACGGCGACCTCGTCCGCGTACTCGGCACCCGCGGTGTCGACCGCGGCCTCGGCGATCGCCGCGTAGGTGGCAGCGAGTTCCGTGCGACCGGCCTCGGTGGCCTTGGCGGCCCAGAAGCGGGCGTGTGCGGCGACGGTGCGGCCGGCGCCGGTGAAGCGCGTGACCGCGGCGAACTCGGGATCGAGCCACAGGCGGGCCAGATCCTCGCGGGCGGTGGCCCAGCGGTCGTCGATCAGGACGGCCTTGCGGGCGTCGAAGGCCGGCGCGACCAGACGCGGCCAGTCGGAGCCGAGCTCCGCCGAGACCAGGTCGACGAGCTCGTCGTCGGCCTTGTCGGCCAGATCGGAGACCTTCTCGGTGTGGCCGAGCTGCTCGAGCACGAGGCGTGCGGCGTTGGCGAGCACACCGTCGCGACCGGTGATCTGCTCGGCGAACTCGCCGAGGGCAGCGGCGTCGACCGTCGCGCCCCCGCCACCACCGGCGGAGGGCATCGACACGGCGATCCCGCGGCGCGAGGCAACCGACTGCACGGCGGCGTCGATCAGCTTGTCGACCGAGGCGGCATCCGAGAGGGCACCGTCGGTCAGGCCACCCAGATCACCACCGCGGACGGACGAGCCGTCGCGGCTGCCGAGCGCGACCTCGGCGGTGACGTGCGACGCCCAGCCCTCGCCCAGACCCCACACCTTGGTGACGCGCTCGGCGACGTAGGCGGGACGCTTGCCGGACGGGCCGAACACCTTGCGCAGGTGGTCGTTGATGGAGTCGGACAGCACCGGGCCGAACGGGCGGTAGGTGCGGGCCAGCCGGTCCACGGTGCCGGCGAGGGCACCCATGTCGGCGTCGGCGGCACCGTCGATCGCACCGAGCGACAGCTCGGAACCGAGGTCGACGAGCAGCTGGTTGCGGCGCGAGGACACACCGTCGCACAGCGCCTCGATCGTGTCGGCCGGGCCGATCTGATCCGGGCGCAGCTTCGTCCACAGGGCGATGAGCACCTTGGTGGCGTCGGCGGCCTTGAACGCGATGTCGTCCGGGGTCGGTCCACCGGCCGGAGCCGCGGGGGCCGCGGGAGCGGCGGCAGGAGCCGGAGCGGCAGCCGCGGGGGCCTCGGCGGCCGGGGCGGCCGGCTCGTCGTCCTCGACCGGCGCCGGATCGGTATCGGTCGAGTAGACGATCGACGCCTCGCGCTCGATGTTGAGCACCTCGACCGGGTGGCCGAAGCGGCCGGGCAACTTCAGGGTCTGCGACGCGAGGTTCGCGACCGTCGGAGCGGCACCGAGGCCGACCTCGACGAACCGCTCGACACCGAGACCACCGTCCTCCTCGGGGGCGAACAGCAGGTCCTGCGTCTCGATCCAGCGCACCGGCGACGCGAACTGCCAGGCCAGCAGTTCGGCGAGCACCACGCGGGTCAGCTCGACCGGCTTGGCCGACCAGCTGTCGAAGTCCGCGAGGACATCGGCGAGCGGCTGCGACGGCACCAGGTCGGCGATCTCCTGGACGAACTCGCGGCCCAGGTCGAACGGCTTGGGCACCAGATTCGGGATGTACCGGCCGATGAGGGTGTTCGGGTCGATCTCCTGCGGCAGCAGGGCGAGCAGCCGCTCACGGAAGTCGTCGACACCGCCACGCAGCACGGTCGAGTGGAACGGCACGTCGATGCCCGGCACCAGGATGAACGCGCGCTTGCCACCGAACTCGGCGACCTTGCGCTCGATCACGGTCTGGAGGGCCTCGAGGCCGGCGACCGTACCGGCGATCGCGTACTGCGAACCGCGCAGGTTCAGGTTCACGATCTCGAGGAACTCACCGGTCTCCTCGGCGACACCGGCGACGAAGGCCTGCAGGTCCTCGTCGGCGACACCGAACTGCGACGGCCGGATCGCGGCCATGCGGTAGTTCGAGCGGCCCTGCGCGTCGCGCGGCACCAGGGCGTGCATCGCGGAGCCGCGCTGGAAGACCACCTCGAGGACGGCCTCGAGCGGCAGCACACCGGCGACAGCGGCGAGGGCGTTGTACTCACCGACCGAGTGACCGGCCAGGTAGGCGTCTTCGACGAACGCGCCGGCCTCCTTCAGCTCGGCGATCTGCGCGACACCGAGGGTCGCCATCGCGACCTGCGTGAACTGCGTCAGGTGCAGCACACCGTCGGGGTGCTTGTGGGTGACGCCGCGGGCCTTGATCTCCGTCGGGTTGTCCCGCACCACGGCGAGGATCGAGAAGCCGAGGGCCTCGCGGGTGTGCTTGTCGGCGCGCTCCCAGATCTCGCGGGCGGCCTTCGAACGGGCCCGCGCGTCGAGACCCATGCCCGGACGCTGGATGCCCTGGCCCGGGAAGGCGTAGACGGTCTTGGGGGCGGCGATGCGGCCGGTCGCGACCATCACCAGGTCGCCGTCGACGCGGCAGCCCACCTCGACGACCTCGGCGCCACGGTCGGTGGCGATGCGGTCGACCCGCACGTCGATCTTCGCGCCCGGACGGACCATGCCCAGGAAGCGGGTGGTCCACGCGGTCAGGCGACGCGGCGGAAGCTTGGCGTCCTGCTCGATCGCCGTGACGACCTGCTGGGCGGCGGCCGACAGCCACATGCCGTGGACGATCGGGCTGCCGAGACCCGCGAGCAGCGCCGCGTTGTCGGAGGTGTGGATGGGGTTGTGGTCGCCCGAGACCTTCGCGAAGGCGCTCATGTCGGTCGGGGCGACGATCACGGCGTCGCGGCGACGGCGGCGCGGCGTGTCGGTGACCGACTCGCTCAGCGCACCCCCGGCGCGGACCGGATCGGCGAGCTCGGCGGTGCCGGTGCGGCCGCGGATCGCGAAACGCTCGGCGAGGGTGGCGACGACCCGGTCGCCGGAACCGTCACCGCTGTCGGCGGTGATGATCACGTCGACCTCGACGACACGCCCCAGGTCGGTGTCGGAGACACCGGTGACCTCGGCCTTGACACCCAGGAAGGCGGGCTCGGTGGGCAGGCCGTTCTTCACGTCGATCGCGTGGTCGAGGTGGACCAGGTCGAGCATGCCCTCGATGACCGACTGGTCGGCCTCGGTGCGGGCGGCGCCGAGCACCGCGAACACGGCCGGCCAGCAGGCACCCACGAGGACGTCCGGCACACCGTTGCCGCTCGGCGTCAGGGTCTCCGGCAGACCCGAACCGGTGACACCGGCGTGGTCGGCGATCTTCTCCGGCAGCCAGCCCAGGGTGATGCGGGCGGCGCCCTTCTTCACCTCCGGCAGCTCCTGGCCGGCGGCGACACCGAGCAGGGCCGACATCGACGCGTCGGCGTCGGCCGCGGTGACGACCGGTGCACCGCCGGAGACCACCGAGGCGGGCACGGTCAGGCGGATCTCGACGGCCTTGTCCTGGACCAGCGGCACGCGCAGGCCGACGTGCTCGTCGTCGAGGACCGTGAGGGTCGCACCCGTCGGGGCGTGCGAGGCGGCGGTCTCCGACTCGACCGTCCACTCGTCGAGATCACCGAGGCGGTGGACGGGGTTGCGGGTCTGGCGACCGGCCCAGGAGACGTCCGGCGAGGACAGCACGGCGTCGAGGATGCCCGGCGCGATGTCGCGGTGACGGCGGGCGACGAGCTTGACCGGCTCGGCGCCCTCGGCGACGAGTTCGTCGGCGGCGGCCTTCTCGAAGCGGTCGAGCAGCTCACCGACCGGCTCGTCGACGCGGGTGATGCCCGCGACGGCGACGGTGCCCGGGATGATGCACACCTGGTCGGCGGAGTAACGCGGGTCGTGGGCCTGCCACAGCGAGTCCGAACGCCACCAGCGGCGCACGTCCTGGTCGACGACCGGCACGAAGTTCACCGGCTTGCCCGGCGATTTGCACAGCGACACGAAGAACGGCACGTCGGCCGGGTGCAGCACGACCTCGCCGGCGTCCGGGTACTGCGCGAGCAGCGACTTGATGGCGGCGTGGGGACGCTCGAGCACGGCGTCCTCGGCGAACAGCGTCGGGATCGGGCCCTTGCACACGGGGTGCAGGCGGGCCTCGGCGCGCTGCAGCATCTCGCGGAAACGCTCACGCCACGACACGTCCAGCCACGGGCTGGTGTGGGCCTCGGCCAGGACGTCCGACAGGTCGGTGCCGCAGTCGAACTCGGCGGCGGTGTCCGGGCCGACGGTCAGCTCGAGGTAGCGCTCGAGCCACTCCAGGTAGGTCATGGAGTCGAGGTCGCCGAAGTACGGCTTCGCCGTGCGGTTCAGGGCCTCGATGATCTCGTCGCGGCGGGCGGCGACGGCATCGGCGTCACCGGCGACCTCGTCGAGCAGCCGGCCGGTGCGGGACGCGGCGTTGTCGATCTCGTGGATGTCGGCGCCGAGCTGGCTGCGGCCGGAGGCCATACCGCCGGTCGCGGTGCCGGCGGCGACCCACTCGGAGGTGCCGGGGGTGTCGGCGAGCAGCTGCTTGACCTCGGGAGCCGTGGTGGCCTCGAGGGTCGCCATGGCGGCGGTGCCGACCAGGATGCCGTCGAGCGGCATGGCCGGGAAGCCGTAGGCGGTCGACCAGCGGCCGGTCAGGTACTCGGCAGCCTTCTCCGGCGTGCCGATGCCGCCACCGACGCACAGCACCAGGTTCGGGCGGGTGCGCAGCTCGGCGTAGGTCTCGAGGAGCAGGTCGTCGAGGTCCTCCCAGGAGTGGTGGCCACCGGCGCGGCCACCCTCGATGTGGGCGATGACCGGGTAGTCCGGGACCTCGTTGGCGATGCGGATCACCGAACGGATCTGCGCGACCGTGCCCGGCTTGAAGGCGACGTGCTCGATGCCGGCCTCACGCAGGTCGGCGATGATCTGCACGGCCTCCTCGAGCTCCGGGATGCCGGCGGTGACGACGACACCGTCGAAGGGCGCACCGGCCGCGCGGGCCTTGGGCACCAGACGCTTGCCACCGACGTGCAGCTTCCACAGGTAGGGATCCAGGAACATCGAGTTGAACTGGACGGCGCGACCCGGCTCGAGCAGCTCGGTCAGCTCGGCGACATGGTCGGCGAAGATCTGCTCGGTGACCTGGCCGCCACCGGCGAGCTCGGCCCAGTGGCCGGCGTTCGCGGCCGCGGCGACGATCTTCGGGTCGACGGTGGTCGGGGTCATGCCCGCGAGCAGGATCGGCGAGCGACCCGTCAGACGCGTGAAGGCGGTCTCGACGGCGATGCGGCCGTCCGGCAGTTCGACCGGCTTCGGGGCGAACTCGGACCACGCGCGCGGGACCTCGGGCTCGGCGCCCGGGGTGAGGAGATTGCGCTGGCCACCGCGGGTCGCGGCGGCGATGATGCCCACGCCCTGGCCGCGCAGACCCGAGCTGGTCATGCGGGTGAGCAGCTCACCCGGGCCCAGGTCGAGGATCCACCCGGCACCGGAGGCGACGGCCTCGTCGACCTGCGCGACCCAGTCGATCGGGGCGACGAGGATGGCGTGCGCCAGGCTGCGGGCGAGTTCGGCGTCGAGCTCGCAGCGGGAGGCCCAGTCGGCGACCTGCTCGACGGCGTCCTCGAAGGCGGGGTGATGGAAACCGACCTCGGCCACGACGGGCTCGAAGACCGGGGAGAACACGGCGCCGCCGCGCTTCTTGGCTTCACGTTCGCGGGTCTCGGCCGCGGAGATCTCCTCGCAGCGCTGCTGCACGCGCTCGAGCGCCGCCGGCGGACCGGACAGCACGACGCGACGGCGGGCGTTGCGGATGGCGAGAACGGCGCTGCGCTCGGGATCCTGGCCCTCGAAGACCTCGGCAACGATGGCGCGCAGGCGCTCGGGGTCGACGTTGGAGACGGCGAGCATCGGGTATTTGCCGGCGCCCGAGATCAGGCCACGGCGGCGACCGATGAGGGTCGCGGCGGCACCGATGAGCTGGGCGATGGCGAGGATCTCGGCGTCCTTGCGACCGGCAGCAGCGACGGACTCCACAGCGAGGACACCCTGCGAGTGGCCGATGACGGAGGTCGGCGGCACGGTCTCGACGTCGAGGCCCTGGTTGGACAACGCGCGCAGTGCGGCAGCCTGGGTGAGGAAGACGCCGGGCAGCGACACGGCCGCGGAGGTCAGGACCGTGTCGGACGGGCCCGCGGGCGCGTCGTCCTCACCGGCGAGTTCGGCTTCGAGGATCCACGCGACGGGATCGAAGCCCGTGGGCCGGACCACGACGAGGTCGCCGGCGACCGGAGCGAGGTGGCTCGCGGCGCGGTTGACCAGCTCGGTGAGCACCGGCTCGAGTCCGTTGTCGCGGCTGAGCTCCTCGAGCGAGGAGAGCCAGGGCGCACCCTGACCGCCGAAGGCGAGTGCGTAGGGCTCACCGGCGAGAAGCTTGTCGATCAGGGCGCGGGCCGGGGCAGCGGCCGCGGTGCGTTCACCGGTTCGTCGTGATGCCTTCGAGTTCCGTCCGTTGTCGCCTGGTGTGGTCTCGTCGATCGTCACGCGTGTGGTTCCTCTCCTGAACACCCCGGCGTCGAGGCATCGGTCTTTCAGCGCTGCGCGCCGGTGTGCTGCTGGACTAGTGGTCCGCTCTTCGGGCACGCCAAGGTTCGCACAAAATCATGAGGGGTTCCTCATGTTTTGTTTCGCGCACTTTGCCGGGCAGCCCCTCTACCAGTGATTTCGCTCACACACCTCCGGAAAAGCGACTGGCGAGTAACTCGAATCACCCCAGGCTGCGCCGATGCATGGACATCCTCGAACCCGAGGAAAGCCTCACGTTTTTCGTTACCGAATCGTTACCTGTTGACGCGCGACCCCGCGTCGTGCATTCGACTGCCGAACCTGTCGGACCCCCGCGATAGCTTTCGGGCGAATCGAACGAATATTCGATAGGGGGCACGATGGGGAGAAGGGTGAAGTACACGAAGGAGATACTCGAGGAGGCCGTCGCGAGGTCCACCAGCATCGCGGGAGTGCTGCGGCATCTGGGGCTGAAACAGGCCGGAGGCACGCAGGCGAATATCAGAGGCAGGATCGAACTCTACGGCCTCGACACGTCCCACTTCCGCGGCACGGCCCACCGGAAGGGACGAGCCGCCCTGAATCGACTGCACTGGTCACAGGTGCTCACGATCGCCGAAACCGGCACACGTCGGAAGGAGACCAAGATCCTCCGACGCGCCCTGATCGAATTCGGTCGGCCGTACGAGTGCGAAGGGTGCGGCACAGGACCGGAATGGCTCGGATCCCCACTCGTACTCCATGTCGACCACATCGAGGGCAACCCGTACGACTCCCGGCCCGAGAACCTGCGCTTCCTCTGCCCCAACTGCCACAGCCAGACACCCACCTGGTGCGGACGACACCGCGACGGGGCACCGACCACTCCTGCGGGACCGTGCCTCGCGACATCCGGCATGCCTTCGGAAGCGAGGGAATGATGGGGAAATCGGTCAAGTACACGAAAGAGATGCTCGAAGAAGCGGTCGCGAACTCCGTGAGCGTCGCCGGCGTGCTCCGCTATCTCGGCGCGAAGAAGGTCGGGGGTACCCACACGCATATCAGCCGACGGATCAAGCACTTCGGGATCGACACGTCGCACTTCCGCGGCCAGGAGGACCAGAGAGGACGTCCGGCACGTCCTCGGTTGCACTGGTCCGACGTACTCACACTCACAGCCGGGTCGCCGCGGAAGGAAGGCAGGATTCTCAGGCGGGCCCTGGTCGAATACGGTCGCCCGCTCGAGTGCGAACGGTGCGGAACGGGACCGCAGTGGCGCGGGTCCGCGCTCACTCTCCATGTCGACCACATCGACGGGAACCCGAACGATTCCCGTCCGGAGAACCTCCGCTTCCTCTGCCCCAACTGCCACACGCAGACGCCCACCTGGGCCGGCCGGAACGTACGGCACCGAATTGCCCGGGAATGACAGCCGTGTCGTATCCTGCTGAGGTCTGGCGCGAGTGGCGGAATTGGCAGACGCCCGGGTTTTAGGTACCCGTGTCTTCGGACGTGGGGGTTCGAATCCCCCCTCGCGCACCACGTGACCTCACCCACGGTGCCCCGATCGGTCTTGGCAGGTCGGGGCACCGCTCGGGTACCGTCGAGGACGTGTCCGAGTATCGCCCTCCCCGCCGGCTGGCCCTGGTCGTTCTCGTAGTGGTCGCCGCGGCCGGATGCCTCGGCCTCGGGTACTGGCAGTGGACCCGATTCGAAGACGTGGGCGGCACCTACCAGAATCTCGGTTACGCACTCCAGTGGCCCGCGTTCGCCTTCTTCTGCGTCTACGCCTACCGGCGCTTCGTGAAGCTCGAAGCCGAGGAGCAGGAGGCGGAGAGCACCGGCGGCTCCCGGCCGTCCGAGCCGGAGGAGCCCACGGAGATCCCCGAACACCTCCTGCCGACGCGGCCGCGCACGATCGCGGAGGCACGCAGCGAGGACGCGAGCGTCGCCGATCCCGAGGCGCGACAGATCAACGAGTACAACGAATACCTCGCGCAGCTGGCGCGCAGGTCCGATAGGAGCGCTCAGTGAGCACGACCCCAGAGCAGACGTCCGGCCAGGCCGCGCCGCGCGCCGTCAGCGACACCGACCGGAAGAAGATCCGTTCGGCGCTGCTGCGTTACCGCGTGCTCGCCTACGCCACCGGTATCTGGCTGCTGGTCCTCACCGGCGAGATGATCGCCAAGTACGTCATCGGTGTCGAGAACGTGCCGTCGTGGATCGCGATCGTGCACGGCTGGGTGTACGCGGTCTATCTGGTGCTCACCTTCGATCTGTCGATCAAGGTGCGCTGGCCGCTCCCCCGCACGATCGGCACGCTGCTCGCCGGCACGATCCCGTTCCTGTCGTTCTACGTCGAGCACATCCGCACCAAGCAGGTGAAGACGGACTTCGGCGTCTGATCTCGACACACCTTCCGAACACACTTCGGGCGGATCCCTTCGCGGGGATCCGCCCGAAGTCGTCTCGCGCCCGGTCCGGTTCGGGACCGGGCGCAGGGTTCAGCGCCGCGGCAACCGCACCACCTGGACGAAGAACTCGTCGATCTGGCGTACCGCGCGGATGAACTGGTCGAGGTCCACCGGCTTCGTCACGTAGGCGTTGGCGTGCAGCCGGTAGCTGCGCAGGATGTCCTCCTCGGCCGCGGAGGTGGTCAGCACCACGACGGGGATGTCGGTGAGATCCTCGTCGGATTTGACCTTCTCGAGGACCTGCCGGCCGTCGTACTTGGGGAGGTTCAGGTCCAGCAGGATCAGATCGGGCCGGGGCGCATCCGCATGGGCGCCACGCCGGTACAGGAAGTCGAGCGCTTCCTCACCGTCGCGCACGACATGAAGGGTGTTGCCGATCTTGTTGTCCTCGAACGCTTCCCGCGTCATCAATTCGTCACCGGGGTCGTCCTCCACGAGGAGGACGTCGATCGGCTGCCCGGACGCGCTCATTCGGATGCCCCTTTCAGAGCCACTGCAGTCGCGGACGCGTCGTCGTCGCCCGCCTTCGGAATCGTAAAGCAGAACCGGCTGCCCTCTCGATACTCGGGATCGAGCCGGATCTCCCCGCCGTGGTACTCGACGATCTTCCGGCAGATGGCCAGACCGATTCCGGTGCCGCCGTAGACGTCGCGGCCGTGCAGCCGCTGGAAGATCACGAAGACCTTGTCGGCGAACTCCTCGGCGATGCCGATGCCATTGTCTTCCACGTGGAACCGCCACACGGCGTCGTCGCCGTCGCCGTCCTCCTCGTAGCCGATCCGCACGTGGGGGGTGCGGTCGGGATGCCGGAACTTGATGGCGTTGCCGACGAGGTTCTGCCACAACATGATCATCAGTGTGGGATCGCCCACGATCGTGGGCAGGGTGTCCGGTCGTTCGACGACGGCGCCCGAGTCCTCGACGGTCTGGGCGAGGTTCGTCAGCGCCGCATCCAGGGTCGTGTCGAGTTCGACCGGGACGTGGGCGTCACTGACCCGGCCGACGCGCGAGAAGGTGAGCAGGTCGTTGATGAGCACCTGCATGCGCTTCGCGCCGTCGACTGCGAAGGCGATGTACTGGGTGCCCCGCTCGTCCAGCGCGTCGCCGTAGCGCTTCTCGAGGAGTTGGCAGAACGACGCGACCTTCCGCAACGGCTCCTGCAGGTCGTGGGAGGCGACGTAGGCGAACTGCTCCAGTTCGGAGTTCGAGCGCCGCAGTTCCGTCGCCTGTGTCTCGAGTTGGTCCTCACGCTCGTGCGCGACCTGCAGTTCGTGCACGATCCGCGCGCGCATGTCCTCGACGTCCCGGCCGAGCGCGTGGATGTCGGCGGGTCCCTGCGGTTCGATCTCGTGGTCGAAGTTCTCCCCTGCGACCACGCGGCGCGATGCCTGTCGCAGCCGCTGGATGGGCCGCACCACGATGACCTGCAGCAGGACCGCGAGGCCGAGTCCGGTGACGAGGAAGATCGCCACCATGCCCCCGAGGATGCGGTCGCGGGTGGTCCGGACGTCCTCGAGGGTCGCGATGCCGTCCTCCCGGGCCTGCAGGAGGTCGGCGTTCTGGACGTCGAACGCGTCGCGGAGCCGGTCGAAGGCGAGGCGTCCCGCTTCGACGGTGGCCGGGTCGACGAACTGGGGCCGGCCGGGTTCGACCCCCGCGACCAGCGGTTCGACGTACACGCGGCGCCATTCCGCGGCGTGTGCCTCGATCGATTCGACGTCGTCGAGCAGTGTCTCGTCGTCGCCGATGAGCTCCCGCAGAGCGACGGTGGCCGCTTCCTCCTCCTGCCGGCCCTGCTCGTAGGGGCGGAGGAATTCGGGGTCGGCGGCGAGGATGTACCCCCGCGCTCCGGTCTCCTGGTTGATCAGTGCGCTCTGCAGCCGGTAGGCCTCCACCCGGGCAGGCTGGATGCGGTCGCGCACGTAGTTGGAGACCTCGGTGGTCTCACGGAGGAAGTGGGCGCCGACGATCGTGCCGACGACGACGAGCACCCCCATCACGCTCAGTACCAGCAGGAACCAGCCCTGCACGGTGATCCCTCGGATGGGCAGGCGACGCATGCCCCCCACGCCCCCGCTCGCGTCGCTCGTCGTCATGGTCTGCCGGTCACTTCCTGTTCCATTGCACGTGGACGACGGCGACGTCGTCGGACAGTCCCCCGCGGCTGTCGGCGAGTCGTTCCGCCGCGTCGATGAGCGCGTCGGTGAATTCCGCCGGGGGCAGGTGGGCGCGTTCGCGGGCGAGTTCGAGCAGCCCTTCCTCACCGAGGCGTTCCGGGCCGGGGCCGCGGTGCCCCTCGAACAAGCCGTCGGTGAACAGCACGATGGAGCCCGCCTCGGGGAGTTCCATCTCGTGCACGGGCCAGTTCGCGACTCCCGGCAGCAACCCGAGCGCGGGTCCGCCGGGGGCCTCGACCCACTCGACGGTCCCGGCGTGGCGCAGCAGCAGACCGGGGTGCCCGGCGCGCATCACCTCGACGGTGCGGCGGTCCGGGGGCATGCAGAGGTTCGTCATGGACGCGAAGTAGCGGCTCTCGGTGCGTTCGGCGACGAGGATCTCCTCGAGTCGGTGGAGCCGCTGGGGACCGGTGACGCCGCTGAGCACGAGTGTGCGCCACGCGATGCGCAGCGCCACGCCGAGGGCCGCTTCGTCGGGTCCGTGACCGGACACGTCGCCGATGAGGACGTGGACGGTGCCGTCGTCGGTCTGCACGACATCGTAGAAGTCACCGCCGAGCAGCGCGGAGGCGCGGCCGGGCCGGTAGCGGGAGACGACGGCGAAGTCCTGGCCGTCGCGCAGCAGTGGCGAGGGCAGCAGGCCGCGCTCGAGGCGGGCGTTCTCCTGGGCGTGCAGTCTGCTGGCCTGCAGCTCGGCCGCGGCGATCTCGGCGTGTTTACGCTGGATGGCGTAGCGCACGGCGCGGCCGAACAGGTCGGGTTCGACGCGGCCCTTGACGAGATAGTCCTGGGCTCCGACCGACAGGGCCTCGAGGCCGGTGCGTTCCTCGGCCAGGCCGGTGAGGACGACGATGGGGACGGAGTCGGCGATCTCCTGGACCCGGGCGACGGCTTCGAGGCCGCTGGCATCGGGCAGGTGCAGGTCCAGGAGAACGCAGTCCGGGACGTTGCGGACGAGTTCCTCACGGGCCCGGGCGAGGGTCTGCACCCACACGACCGTCATCTCGGGGGCACTGTCGACGACGAGTTCCTCGACGATCAGGGCGTCGCCGGGGTCGTCCTCGACGAGCAGGAGGGAAGGCGGGCCTCCCGGTTCGTTCTGTCCTCGATCCACGTCCACGCAGTACGCCCCTCCCTGGTCAAGGGGAACATTACAGAGTCCGGGGAAGCCGGGCGGTGGGGGTTCGTCCGCCCGGGAAGTCCCGCAATGTCGCGCCGAGCTCCTGGATCTTGCATGATGGCTGGGTGAACGATCCTTTGACCGCACGTCCCCATATGGCCCTTTCGACCTCTCGGACCGGCTCCGTTGCGGTTCTGTCCGTGAGCGGCGAAGTCGACATGACGAGTGCGCCGCAGGTGGAGAAGGAAGCCCTCGGCCTCCTCGAAACCGACATCACCGGACTCGTGGTGGATCTCAGCGAGGTTGATTTCCTCGCCTCGATGGGTATCGCTCTGTTGGTCGAGCTTTCGAAGCGCGCCGGACAGGCGATCGGATTCGCCGTCGTCGCGCAGGGCAGTGCCACTGCACGTCCGCTCGAACTGCTTGGTCTGGGTGAGGTCCTGTCGATCCATCCGCGACTCGACGAGGCTCTCGCCGGGTTGGGGGGGTCGTCGGACGCCACCGACTAGGCACTGTCGAACCGACGAACGAGGAGCCATGTCGTCTGCGCCTGACGAGTCCACGGCCTACACCACCCACGGGGTCCGATCCGTGGGGGTGCCGGCCGACCCGACGGAGATCGCGGGTCTGCGCGTGGTCCTCCGGCGATGGCTGGCGGACCTGCCGATGGACGAGGACCGTCGTCAGGACATCCTGTTGGCGAGCTACGAGGCGCTCGCCAACGCCGTCGAGCATGCCTACTCACCCGGCGATTCGAACGCGACGCTCGATCTGACGGCGGATTTCCTTCCGCACGAGGGTGAGCTGGTCGTGCGGGTCGCCGATCACGGCTCCTGGCACGATGCGGTCAGCAGCGACGCCCGGCGTTCCCGCGGTCACGGGCTGACACTGATCCGCAGTCTCGCCGACGGCGTCGACGTCTCACCCGGCCCCACCGGGACGATCGTGGAGATGCGCTGGTCGCTGCCCTCCGGGGACGACCTCCGCGGCGACGGCCTGCCGGCACACGACGCGAGCTGAACCGTCGGGTGCACCCCTCACCGAGGTGCACCCGACGGCAACGTCGCACGGGCCTCGTCGTACGGGCCGGGTCACACGGGCAGGGCGCCGACCTCCGGCTCCGCCTTCGCGAATTTCGGGGCGAGTTCCCTCCGGGCGGCCCGGTCACCGAGATACTCCAGGAAGCGGCGGCCCCCGGCCGACCGCTTGATCACCCGCGACTTGACGAGGTTCGTCGCGAGGACGGGCGCGACCGCCACCGGGGGCACGACCGGCAGCCGCAGATCGGCGAGCCCCTGCTTGCCGAGGAAGTAGTGCAGCATGCTGAGCAGCCGCAGGCGTTCGTAGGCGCCGCGCAGCCGCGAGAACCGTCCGTAGTCGAGGGTCCGCTGTCCGTCCACCAACGCCCGCGACAGCTCCGCACCGGCGGGTGTGACGTCGTCCTGCACGAGGACCACGTGGTAGTTGAAGCGGTGCTGTTCGCGTTCGGAGTCGAACAGCCATTCCTCGTCGACGCCCATGAGCCATCCGACGTACTTCCACAGGTGCATCACGGCGCGTGACTCGTCGCGGCTCACGTCGTAGCCGAGGGCGCGGACGCCGAGGAGCAGGGTGCCGTTGAACAGGCCGAGGGTCGCGGCCTGGTCGGTCTGGTTGATGGGCAGGCCCCAGCGCTCGACGTCCCAGCGGCCGTTGGTCTCGAACCGGTGGTTGACCAGGGCGTGCATGGCGCGCACGTGGACGGTGAGTTTGAAGCCGTCACCGAAGCGGCGCATACCGCCGGGCTCACCCACGGCGGTACCCCACTTCTGGGTCTCGCCGAGGCGCCGCATCGCCGTGGACCCGGTCAGCCCGCCCGTCTCGACGAGCAGGTCGGGTGGTCCCCCGAAGCGGTAGCCGCCGATGAGCGAGAGCTGGAGCAGCACGTCGTTGCGGGTGCGGCCCATCCGGCGGAAGGCGCGCGCTCCCTTCTCGAGCAGGTCCCGGTCGACCCAGTCCGGCACGGCGTCGACGACGCCGAAGAACTCGCGCAGCGCGGCCGGAGCGTCGGGCACCGAGTCGATGCCGTGCTCGAGGGCGCGGTGGAACTGCCGCATGGTGACGCGTTCGGGATCGTCGCGGTCGCGCCGCATGGCCCGGACGAGGGCGGCACCGATCTCGTCGCGGGCGTACATCCGGCGGCCGATGCGGTCGAGCAGCTGCTCGTCGACCTCGTCGATGCGCGCGAACCGCTTCAGCGGCCGGCCGATGCGCTCGTTGCGGGCACGGTTGCCCGGATACCGGCTCGGGTACGGGCGGGTGTCCACGCTCCGCAGCAGCTCCTGTGTCACCATGAGGGCGATGTTCACACGAGCTTTCACTCGCGTTCAATTCGCTTTTCCGGGGAGGCAGTGACCGGTGCCCGCCGACCGCCGGCGCCGCCGGATGCCGCAACAGGACCGTTCCCGCGCGATGGTCGAGCGGATCATCGTCGCCGGCCACGATGTGCTGCTCGAACGCGGCTACGAGGGGGCCTCCACCAACCGCATCGCGCAGGCGGCGGGCATCTCCCCCGGGTCGCTGTACCAGTACTTCCCGGACAAGGACTCCATCGTCGCCGAGGTGGTGGATCGGTGGACGGACGCGATGCATGCTCGCATTTCGCGCGTGTTCGCCCAGGCGCTCGAGGGTCCGCCCACCCCGCTCTCGGTGCGCGACACCCTCCTCGAACTGCTCGACGCGCTCGACGAGAACCCCCGTCTGCTGCGGGTGCTCATCGAGGAACTGCCCCGCTCCCCCGACAGCCGGCTGGCGGCGTTCGAGCGTCGCATCGACGACCTGCTGGCGATGTGGCTGCGCTTCCACCTGCGCGGACGGGCCGCGCGCCCGGTGGAGGCGGTGTCGTGGATCCTCGTGCGGACGGTGGAGAACGTCGCCGTCTCCTACGTCCTGGACCGCCCGGTGATCGATCGCGCCGTGGTCGTCGACGAATTGACCGCGATGGTGACCGCTTATCTGCGTGAGATGACGGCGGGCTGACCCGCGCAGCACCCGAATCGGACGTTCGCGAACGGTTCCGCCGAACCACCCGCACCGCTGCACCCCGGTACCGACACTGGACTCGTGAGCGCCGACGTCGTCATCCTCCTCGTCGTGGTCGTCACGGCCCTGGCCTTCGACTTCACGAACGGCTTCCACGACACGGGGAACGCGATGGCGACGTCCATCGCGACGGGCGCGCTGAAACCGAAGGTCGCGGTGATCCTGTCGGCGGTGCTCAACCTGGTCGGGGCGTTCCTGTCCGTCGAGGTGGCCGCCACGGTCGCGACCGGCGTGGTCGATCTCGGCACGATCAGCGGCAACACGCTCATGATCGTGGTGTTCACCGGCCTGATCGGCGGGATCCTGTGGAACCTGCTCACCTGGCTGTTCGGGCTGCCGTCGAGTTCGTCGCACGCGCTGTTCGGCGGGCTGATCGGGGCCGCGCTCGCGGCGATCGGCACGAGCGGGGTGGTGTGGAGCGGGGTGCTCGGCAAGGTGATCGTCCCGGCCGTGCTCGCTCCCGTGGTCGCGGCCCTGGTCGCGAGCGTGGGCACCTGGTCGGTGCACCGCCTCACCCGGACCGTGCCGGTGGAGTCGCGCCGCCGCGGCTTCCGGGTCGGTCAGATCGGCACGGCGTCGCTGGTCTCCCTCGCGCACGGCACCAACGACGCGCAGAAGACGATGGGCGTCATCTTCCTGGCGTTGGTCGCGCACGGCACGCTGACCGCCGACGACGAGATGCCGTTCTGGGTGAAGCTGGCGTGCGCGTCGGCGATCGCGCTCGGCACCTATCTGGGCGGCTGGCGCATCATCCGCACCCTCGGCAAGGGGCTGGTGGAGATCACCCCGGCCAACGGGATGACGGCGGAGTCGTCGTCGGCGGCGATCATCCTCACGTCGAGCCATTTCGGGCTGCCGTTGTCGACGACCCACGTGGCCACCGGGTCGATCCTCGGCACGGGTCTCGGGACGAAGGGCGCGCACGTGCGCTGGGGTGTCGCGGGACGGATGGCGGTGGCGTGGCTGATCACCCTGCCCGCCGCCGGATTGACCGGCGCGCTGTGCTGGTGGCTGTGTTCGCTGGTCGGCGGGCTGCCGGGGGTGCTGCTCGACGCCGCGATCCTGTGTGCGCTCGGGGGCTGGATCTATCTGCGGTCGCGGCGGCAGCCCGTCGACTCGTCGAACGTCAACGCCGCCTGGGAGGGCGAGGGCGCCTCCTCCCCGCACGGGACCCGGCCGGGCGGGGCCTGACCCTCGCGGCCCGCCACCGGGACACCGTCGGTTCTCCTCCGGAGGGTGTCCATCGCTATGGTTGCGGGAATCCTGCTGCTCGTGCAGGAGTTCCTGGTGAGGACCCCCGTGGAATCGGGGTATCTCCTACCGGGACGAGAGTGAGGAGGCGACGATGGCGCGATGGAATCCCAGAGCGGTTCTGGACTGGTTGCGGGCCGGCTACCCCGAGGGCATCCCTGCCAAGGATCATTTCGCGTTGCTCGCCGTTCTCAAGCGCCGCCTGACCGACGAGGAGATTCTCGAGGCGATCGAACTGGCGGCGGCGACGGCATCCGAGCATCCCGACCGGACGGTCGACCACGACACGCTGCGGAAGATCGTGGCGGGGCTGATCCACGAGGAACCCGACCCCGAGGACGTCGAGCGGGTACGGGAGCGGCTGATCGCCGCGGGCTGGCCCGTCGAGGGGGGCGAACTGGCCCGCGGCGACGTCGCCGCCGCACCGGACGGTCCCGATGCAGCGACGACGCCGCCGGACGACAGCGCTGCCGCCGCACCCACGCAGGACGCCGCACCCACGCAGGACGCTGCGCCGGGGCGCCGCGGTACCGAGGCCGGGGCGCGTTAGCGGTACTCGGCAGGAACGGGCTGCGTCAGGCGGACGCGGCGAGTGCGCTGAGGGCGGGCACGAGCTGGGCGAGTGCCCGCCCTCGGTGCGACTGCGCGTCCTTTTCCTCGGGGGTCAGTTCCGCCGAGGTGCGCTCCTCCCCTTCGGGACGGAAGATCGGGTCGTACCCGAACCCGTTCTCCCCGCGGGGCTCGCGCACGATGCTGCCGCGCCACTCGCCGCGCACCACGGTGGTGACGAACTCGCCGTCCCCGGACGGCACGACGAGCGCGCAGGCGGACACGAACGCCGCACCGCGACGCTCGTCGGGAACGTCCCGCAGCTGCCCGAGCACCAGGTTCGTGTTCGCCTCGTCGTCCCCGTGGCGGCCGCTCCAGCGGGCCGAGAGCACACCTGGCATACCGCGGAGGGCCTCCACCTCGAGCCCCGAGTCGTCGGCGACGCACGGCAGGCCGGTCGCGGCGGCACCGTCCCGGGCCTTCGCGGCGGCGTTCGCCTCGAAGGTCTCCCCGGTCTCGGGGGCCTCCGGATAGGGCGGGACGTCGTCGAGGCTCACGAGTTCGATCCCGGCGATGCCGGCGCGGTCGAGCACCCGCTGCAGTTCACGCAGCTTCTTGGCGTTGCGGCTGGCGACGAGAACCCGCACGTCAGACCCCGAACTTCTTCTTGGCGGGCTCGACCGGCGCGGGTTCGGGCAGTGTGCCCGGATAGGGCGCTTCGAGCACCTCGCGCTGGATCCGGCACAGTTCCTCGATGCCGCCGAGCGCGGAGTCGAGCATCGCGTCGAGGGTCGAGCGCGGGAAGGTTGCGCCCTCACCGGTGCCCTGCACCTCGACGAGGGTGCCGGTCTCGGTGGCGACGACGTTCATGTCGACCTCGGCGCGGACGTCCTCCTCGTAGGGGAGGTCGAGGCGGACGCGGCCGTCGACGACGCCGACGCTGACCGCGGCGATCTGGCAGGAGATCGGCTGCGGGTCGGCGAGCCGGCCCGCGGCACGCAGGTAGGTCACGGCGTCGCAGAGGGCGACGTAGGCGCCGGTGATCGCGGCGGTGCGGGTGCCGCCGTCGGCCTGCAGGACGTCGCAGTCGATGGCGATGGTGTTCTCACCGAGGGCCGCGAGGTCGATGCAGGCGCGCAGTGACCGGCCGACGAGTCGGCTGATCTCCTGGGTGCGACCGCCGAGCTTGCCCTTGACGGATTCGCGGCTGTTGCGGGTGTGGGTGGAGGCCGGGAGCATCGCGTACTCGGCGGTCAGCCAGCCCAGCCCGGAGCCCTGCCGCCAGCGCGGGACACCCTCCTCGACGCTGGCCGTGCACATCACGCGGGTCTGCCCGAATTCGACGAGCACCGAGCCTGCGGGATGGGTGGTGAAGCCTCGGGTGATCCGGATGGTGCGGAGTTCGTCGTCCGCTCTGCCGTCTTCTCGTGTCGTCACGCGTCCGAGCCTAGGCGATCGGCCGTGCGGTTCTCAGATGCGGTAGACGTCTCCGGCCGTCACGGCGTGGACGGGCCCGGAGTACTCGGCCTTGGCCTCGGCGATGACGTCCTCGCGCGACGTCCACGGCGGGATGTGGGTCAGCAGCAGCTCCCCGACACCCGCGAGGGCGGCGACACGACCGGCCTCGGTGCCCGACAGGTGCACGCCCTCGGGACGCTCGCCGGGGGCGTGCGTCCACGACGCCTCGCACAGCAGCACGTCGGCGCCGCGCGCGAGCTCGACGACCTCGTCGCACATGCCGGTGTCGCCGGTGTAGGCGAGGATGCGCCCGGAGTCGCTGGTGATGCGGAAGCCGTAGGCCTCCGGCGGGTGGTGCATGCGGGTGGGGCGGATGTCCAGGCTGCCGAAGCGGATGGGTTCACCGTCGGTCAGGGTCCGCACGTCGAGGGTGTCGCTGACGTCGTCGACCTCGCCGGGGACCTCCGCCGACGCGACACCGATGCGGTGCGCGGTGCCGGCGGGGCCGTAGGTGGGGACGCGGCCTTCCGGGGGGTTCGGCGAGTAGCGACGCCAGACGAGCAGTCCGGGCAGGTCGAGGCAGTGGTCGGCGTGCAGGTGCGACAGCAGGATCGACACCTCGCCGGGATCGGCGTAGCGCTGCAGGGCGCCCAGGACCCCGGGGCCGAAGTCGATGACCAGGGGCGGGGTGTCGGGCGCCGTCAGGAGATATCCGGACGCTGCGGAATCCGGCCCGGCCACACTGCCCGAGCACCCCAGAACGGTCATGCGCATACAGGTCATGCTGCCATGCCGAACGTCCCGCGATGAAGCCAACGGTCCTATTGAGGCGCAGTCTCACAGTTGCCGCGATTGTGTGACGCGCGGATCCTTCGCGGGGTCGCCGCCGGGTGGAGTGGCAGGTCAGCGCGGGAGCGTCGGAGCGGGTGCGCGGCGGGCCCGCCGCGCGTCGGCGGAGAGCAGCCACGCGGCGAGGACACCACCGAGCGCCCCGCACAAGTGGCCCTGCCACGAGATCCACGGTTCGCTCGGCAGCACGCCCCAGAGCATGCCGCCGTAGAGGAACAGCACCACCACCCCGAGCAGGATCTGCCCGGCCCTGCGGGTGAAGAAGCCGCGCACGATGAGATAGCTGAGCCAGCCGAAGATCAGGCTGGAGGCCCCGATGTGGATCTGTCCCGATCCGGCGATGAGCCACGTCCCGACACCGGCGACGACCCAGATGATCGCGGTGGCGGCGAGTCCGCGGCCGATGCCGGAGAGCAGCACGAGGAAGCCGAGGACGAGGGCGGGCACGGTGTTCGCGGTGAGGTGGGCCCAGTCGGCGTGCAGGAGCGGCGCGAAGAGCACACCCCACAAACCGTCGGCGGTGCGGGGTTCCACACCGGCGGCGTCGAGGTTCGCGGGCAGCACCGTGTCGGCGGCCTCGACACCGTAGAGCAGGGTGACGAACCCTCCGATCCACAGGGCGGCGCGCTGCCAGATCGGGCGGATCGGGGTGCCGGCGCCGGTACCGCTGGGTGTGGTCATGGGACCATTCTGCCGTCGTGCCCGGTCCGGTGGCCGGACCTCCCCCGAAGCCGGCCGTCTCGGCGGCCGGACGTGTCAGCGTCCGAACACCGAGGGCAGCACGTCGCGGTAGGTGGGGATGTCGGCGACGGCGGTCGCGGACAGGATCGCGTCGACGATCGCGCGTTCGACGACCACGGCCGCGGCGTCGCACACCGCGGCGAGGACCGGCAGTTCGTCGGGGAACGCCGGGATCGACGCGGTCGCGCTCCCCTCGGCGGGTTCGGCGGTGCCGGTGGCCAGGGCGAAGATCGTGTCGCCGTCCAGCGGCGAGTGCGCGGGCCGGATGGCGCGGCCGAGTCCGTCGTGCCCGGCGACGGCGACGCGCCGGCAGGCGGCCTTCGACAGCGGCGCGTCGGTGGCGACGACCCCGATGGTGGTGTTGAGAACGGTGCCCTTGTCCGTGAGCGCGCGGGCCGCAGCGAGATCGGACGCGCTCGGCGCCGAGAGGCCGAGTTCCTCCGCCCGGGCCGCGTCGAGTCCCCAGAGCATGCCGGTGACCGGGTCGAACACCGAGCCGACGGGGTTGGCGACCATCAGCGCGGCGACGGTGACCCCGGCCGCGGGCCCGTCCGTGATGCGCACGCTCGCCGAGCCGACGCCGCCCTTGAGCGCACCGGCGCGGGCGGCGGTGCCGGCGCCGACGCTGCCGCGGGCGAGGTGCTCGGCGCTCGCGCTCTGCGCGGCGGAACACCCGGAGTCGGCGGTCGGACGCACCGACCACTGCCCGACCGGCAGGTCGAAGATGACGGCGCCGGGCACGATCGGGACGACAGCGCCGGGTGCACCCATGGGGATGCCGCGGCCGTTCTTCTCGAGATGGTGCATCACCCCGTCGGCGGCGGCGAGGCCGTAGGCGCTGCCGCCGGTGAGGAGGATCGCATCGACACGCTGCACGGAGTGGCTGGGATCGAGCAGGTCGGTCTCGCGGGTGCCCGGCCCTCCCCCGCGCACGTCGACGGACGCGACAGCGGAGGGGTCGGCGAGCACGACGGTGCAACCGGTGGCGGCCCCGGTGCCGGGCACCTCGGGGGTACCGACGGTGACCTCGGGGTCGAGGCGCTGCCAGTGGCCGACCTGCAGGCCCGCCACGTCGAGCAGCGAGTCGGTGGGGCCGGTGACGATCACGGCTGCAGCGCCTGCACGAGGGAGTCCTGCATCCAGGTCAGCCAGTGGTAGACGTCGAGGTGAGGGGCGCGGGGATCGTCGTCGTCGAGGACGTCGGGGGTGTCGGCGTCGATGCCGAGGGTGGTGCCGAGCGCGAGCCGCACGTCGTTGAGCCCGTACAGCCAGGCCTCGGCCTGTTCCGGGTCGAGGACGACCTTGCCGCCACCCTCGGGCACGGTGCGGAGGATGACCGCCCCGGCGGAGAGCTTGGCGTCGATGATGTTCGGTTCGTGCAGGCTGCGCATGGCGCCGTTGAGGTCGGCGGCCTCGTCGTCGACGTCCGGGGAGGGGTCGGCGTCGGGCCGGTGGAAGTCCGGCAGCAGGCGGCGCAGGGCCGGGATGTCGGGTGGGGTGGGGTTACCGGTGCGCAGGCCGGTCAGCGCCGCGAGGTCGTCCTGCGGCGCCTGGCTCGACCGTTCATCGAGCATGCCCAGCACCGAGGCGACGAGAGACCGCAGCACCGACGCCTCGTGCGCGTCCATCTCCGACCGGAACTTGGGCCCGCCGAGAGAGTTCTTCCTGGTCCACTGCCGCACGTCGGTCGGGTCCTCCTGTGGGGATCTACTCGTCGCGCTGCATCGTCGCCCACAGTCCGGCGGCATGCAGACGCTGCACGTCGTGCTCCATCTTGTCACGGGATCCGCTGGAGACGACCGCCTTGCCCTCGTTGTGGACCTTGAGCATCAGCTCGGTGGCCTTCGCCTTGCTGTAGCCGAAGAGCTTCTGGAATATGAACGTCACGTAGTGCATCAGATTGACCGGATCGTCCCAGACCACGGTCACCCACGGTCGGTCGACGGCCTCGACTTCCTCCACGATCTCGGCTTCGGCCGGAACGGCCTGTCCTGCCATCGAACGGATGTCGGGCAGTCGTACGTCGAGCGGGGTTGTCGTACAACACGGCGCCATGAGACCAGGGTACGACGACTGTCCACCGTGAAAAACCCACCTGGACGGCTGTGGTTCTAGAGTGGGCGGGTGCCTGATGCCATCTCCCGTGCCACCACCGCCGGCACCGCATTGTTCACCGACATGTACGAGCTGACCATGCTCGAAGCGGCCCTCGCGGACGGCAGCGGCGACCGGCCCTGCGTCTTCGAGTTGTTCGCCCGGCGGCTGCCCGCGGGCCGGCGGTACGGCGTCGTGGCCGGTACCGGCCGGTTGCTCGACGCGCTCGAGGGCTTCCGCTTCGGTGACGCCGAGCTGGAGCTGGTGTCCCGCTTCCTGAAGCCGTCGACGGTCGAGTGGTTGCGCGACTTCCGGTTCTCCGGCGACATCGACGGTTACCGCGAGGGCGACTTCTACTTCCCCGGTTCGCCGATCCTGTCGGTGAGCGGAACCTTCACCGAGTGCGTGCTGCTCGAGACACTGGCGTTGTCGATCTTCAACCACGACAGCGCCGTTGCCTCGGCCGCGGCGCGGATGGTCGGCGCCGCCGCCGGCCGCACCCTCATCGAGATGGGATCCCGGCGTACGCACGAGGAAGCTGCGGTCGCGGCGGCCCGCGCCGCCTATCTCGCCGGTTTCGACTCGACGTCCAATCTCGAGGCCGCGCGCCGCTACGGCATCCCCGCCGCGGGTACGGCGGCGCACGCGTTCACGCTGCTGCACACCACCACGGAGGGTCGCGACGAGGCGTCGGCGTTCCGCAGCCAGGTCGAGAGCCTCGGGGTGGACACCACGCTGCTGGTGGACACCTACGACATCACCGAGGGTGTGAACACCGCGATCGCCGTGGCCGGCCCCGAGCTCGGCGGCGTCCGCATCGACTCGGGTGATCTGGGTGTGCTGGCCCGGCAGGTGCGCGCCCAGCTCGATTCCCTCGGTGCGACCCGCACCAAGATCGTCATGTCCGGTGACCTGGACGAATACGGCATCGCGGGGTTGCGGGCCGAGCCGGTGGACGCGTACGGCGTGGGTACCTCGCTGGTCACCGGCTCCGGCGCCCCCACCGCCGGGATGGTCTACAAACTCGTCGAGGTCGACGGCATCCCCGTCGAGAAGCGCAGCGCGGCGAAGGAGTCGCGCGGCGGCGCCAAGCGGGCCGTGCGCTACGCCCGCCGCACCGGCACCCTGGTCGAGGAGGTCGTGTACCCCGCGCACTTCGAACAGGTCCCGGCCGGTGAGGGCACGCAGGTACACCACCTGATGGTGCCGCTGGTGCGCTCCGGCGATCCCGTCGACGATCTGCCTACCCTTGAGGAGAGCCGGGAGTTCCTCCGCGAGGGTCTGGTGCGACTCCCCTGGGAGGGCCTGACCCTGTCCGCCGGAGACCCGGCGATTCCCACCCGATTCGTCCGTGAGGAGTGAGCGCGATGCGGGCACTCGTCGTCGTCGACGTCCAGAACGACTTCTGTGAGGGCGGCTCGCTGGCGGTCGAGGGTGGCTCCGCCGTGGCCGCGGCCGTCACGCGGCTGCTCCGGTCCGCCGGTGGTTACGCGCACGTGGTCGCCACCCGCGACCACCACGTCGACCCGGGCGAGCACTTCGCCGAGGAGCCGGACTACCGGGACTCGTGGCCGCCGCACTGCCGGGCGGGCACGCCCGGCGCCGACTTCCACCCCGACCTCGACACCGGCCGGTTCGAGGCGGTGTTCTCCAAGGGCACCTACGAGGCGGCCTATTCGGGATTCGAGGGTACCGACGAGCACGGCACCCCGCTGGCGCAGTGGCTGCGCGAGCGCGGGGTGACCGACATCGACATCGTGGGCATCGCCACCGACCACTGCGTCCGCGCAACGGCGCTCGACGCCCTGGCCGAGGGTTTCGGGGTACGGGTGCTGCTGCCCTTCACCGCCGGGGTGGCCGAGGAGACGATCCGCGCGGCGCTGGACCGGATGCGCGAGGCCGGAGTCGAGTTGATCACCGAGGTGACCGTCGAGGACGGGGTCGCGACCGGAACCTGACGGTGGCTCCCGATACCCTGGGCCGGTGCCGGATCTCCCCGAAGTCCCCGAGTTGCTACGAACCGCGGTTCACGCGCTGGGCGGCAGGGAACGACACAACCAGATGACGATGGCGTCCGCAGTGGCGCACAGCATCGACACCGGCGAGCACCTCGCGGTGCAGGCCGGTACGGGTACCGGCAAGTCGCTCGCCTATCTCGTGCCGAGCATCCGGTACGCGGTCGCGACCGGCCGCACCGTGGTGGTGTCCACCGCGACGATCGCGTTGCAGCGGCAGCTCGTCGAACGCGACCTCCCGCGCCTGGCCGACGCGCTGGCCGGGTCGCTGGGCCGGCGCCCCCGCTTCGCGATCCTCAAGGGCCGCGGCAACTATCTGTGCCTGAACAAGATCCACACCGGTCTCGCGGAGGAGCCGCCGGACACCGGACTGTTCGACGCGTTCGCGCTGTCGCGGATCGGCCGCGAGGTGCGTCGGGTGACGGAATGGTCGTCGACCACCGGGACGGGCGACCGCGACGATCTCTCCCCCGGCGTCTCCGATCAGGCCTGGCGGCAGGTGAGCGTCACCGCGCGCGAGTGCCTCGGCAAGGCGCGGTGCCCGGTGGGCGAGGACTGCTTCGCCGAGATCGCCCGCGCCGAGGCCGCGCAGGTCGACGTGGTGGTCACCAACCACGCGCTGCTCGCGATCGATGCGATCACCGGCATCTCGATCCTCCCCGAGCACGACGTCGTGGTCGTCGACGAGGCGCACGAACTCGTCGACCGGGTCACCGGGGTGGCGACGGCCGAGTTGTCGGGCAGCACGATCTCGGCGGCCGCGCGCCGCTGCGTCAAGCTCGTCGAGGACGAGGAGGTCGACCGGCTCGAGGGCGCCGCCGAGAACTGGGCGTCCTTTCTCGAGGAGCTTCCCCCGGGCCGCTGGGACGAGATGCCCGAGGGTGCCGCCGCGGCGCTCGCGGCGATCCGCGACGCGGCGTGGGCCGTGCACACCGCGATCGGTCCGGCCAAGCCGGGCACCGATCCGGAGGTGGCCGCGGCCCGCAGCCAGGCGCTCGCGGAGATCGACGACGTGCACGACTGCGCGGTGCGGGTGCTCACCACCTTCGAGCAGCGCGACCCGTCGTTGCGCCCCGACGTCGTGTGGCTGGCCGCCGACGAGTTCCGCGGGCACGTGCGGCGCACGGTGCGGGTGGCGCCGCTGTCGGTCGGGGGTCTGCTGCGCAGCCGCCTGTTCGGCGAGTCCACGGTAATCCTCACCTCGGCGACGCTGACGGTGGGTGGCTCGTTCGACGGGCTGGCCGTGAACTGGGGGCTGCCGCCGCAGTCCTCCGCGCGCAGCGACACCCGGTCCGCCTCCGGCAGCGAACCCCCGTCCGATCAGGGTGATCTCGCGTGGAACGGGCTCGACGTCGGGTCGCCGTTCGATCACCGCAAGTCCGGGATCCTGTACATCGCGAAGCATCTGACGCCGCCCGGGCGCGACGGTCTGCCGCCCTCCCATGTGGACGAGATCGCCGAGCTGATCACCGCCGCCGAGGGCCGCACGCTGGGACTGTTCTCGTCGATGCGGGCGGCGAAGGCCGCGACGGAGGCGCTGCGCGAACGGCTGGACACGCCGATCCTGTGTCAGGGCGACGACGCGACCGGTGCGCTGGTGGAGAAGTTCGCCGCCGACGAGGCGACGAGCCTGTTCGGCACCCTCACCTTGTGGCAGGGCGTCGACGTGCCGGGCCCGTCGCTGTCGCTGGTGATCATCGACCGCATCCCGTTCCCGCGTCCCGACGATCCGCTGCTCGTGGCGCGGCAGCGCGCCGTGGAGGCACGCGGCGGCAACGGGTTCATGGCGGTGGCCGCGAACCACGCGGCGTTGCTGCTCGCGCAGGGTGTGGGCCGGTTGCTGCGCAGCACCGACGACCGGGGTGTGGTGGCGGTGCTGGACTCGCGGCTCGCGACCGCCCGCTACGGCGGCTATCTGCGGGCGTCGCTGCCTCCCTTCTGGGAGACCACCGATCCGAAGGTGGTCCGCCGGGCGCTCGAGCGTCTGCGCGCCTGAGCCCCGGCGGAACCGCCGGCGTCGGAGCCGCTAGTGCGGCAGCGCCACCATGCCGAGTTCGGCGGGGGTGGCGAGCAGCTCGTGGCGCGGCAGCACCCGCACCGTGTACCCCACGGGTCCGGCGAGCGGCAGCGGGATCGTCGCCGTGAACTCCTCGCCGAGCGCGTCGGTGCCGGTGTGGTCCATCGGCACGGTGACGGGGTTGCTCAGCGTCTCGTCCGCGTCCACCCGCCCGACGACGGCCTGCACCTCGACGTCCTGCGGGGTCAGGTCGCCGAGCTGGACGTGGGCGGTCAGCCCGAGCGGCACGCCGATGCGCGGTACGTCCGGGATGGGCTCGGAGTCGACCTGCGCGACCCGCACGGCCGGCCACGCCGCCTCGATCCGGTGCCGGTACTCGGCGAGGGCCTTCGCGCCGGCGAAGCCGTCGGCGGTGACGGTCCGGGCGGAGCGGGCCGCCGGGATGTAGTAGTCGACGGCGTAGTCGCGCACCATCCGGGAGGCGAGCACCTTGGGACCGAGGTTCTCGAGGGTGTGCCGCACCATCTCGATCCAGCGGGTCGGCACGCCGTCCTCGTCGCGGTCGTAGAAGCGCGGCAGCACCGACCGTTCGAGCAGCTCGTACAGCGCGGCGGCCTCGAGGTCGTCGCGGCGGGTGTCGTCGACGCCGTCGGCGGTGGGGATGGCCCAGCCGTTCTCGCCGTCGAACATCTCGTCCCACCAACCGTCGCGGATGGACAGGTTCAGGCCGCCGTTGAGCGCCGACTTCATACCCGAGGTGCCGCACGCCTCGAGCGGCCGCAGCGGGTTGTTGAGCCACACGTCGCAACCCCAGTACAGATAACGGGCCATCGACATGTCGTAGTCGGGCAGGAAGACGATGCGGTGCCGCAGGTCGTAGCGGTCGGCGAACCGCACGACCTGCTGGATGAGCGCCTTGCCGCCGTCGTCGGCGGGGTGGCTCTTGCCGGCGACGACCAGCTGCAGCGGGCGTTCCTCGTCGAGCAGCAGCGCGCGCAGCCGCTCCGGGTCGCGGAGCATCAGGGTCAGGCGCTTGTAGGTGGGCACGCGCCGCGCGAAGCCGACGGTGAGCACGTTCGGGTCGAAAACCGATTCGATCCAGCCGAGTTCGGCGTCGGTGGCGCCGCGTTCGATCCACGATTCGCGCAACCGGCGGCGCACCTCGGCGACGAGCCGGGCACGCAGGGTGTTGCGGGTCGCCCACAGTTCCTTGGGGTCGACGGTCTGCAGCAGTTCCCAGCCGCGGGCCTCCTCGACCCGGTCGGGTCCGGCGAGGCGGTTGGCGAGGGCGATCCATTCACGGGCCGCCCAGGTGGGGGCGTGCACGCCGTTGGTGACCGAGCCGATGGGCACCTCGGCAGCGTCGAAGCCGGGCCACAGGCCCTGGAACATGCCGCGGCTGACCTCGCCGTGCAGCTTGGACACGCCGTTGCAGCGCTGGCCGAGCCGCAGCCCGAGGTGGGCCATGTTGAACACGCTCGGGTCGTCCTCCCGGCCCAGGGCCAGGATGCGGTCGACGGTCAGGCCCGGCAGCAGTGCCGACTCGTTCTCCCCGTTGGGGCCCGAGAAGTAGTGCCGCACCAGATCGATGGGGAACCGATCGATGCCCGCGGGCACCGGGGTGTGGGTGGTGAAGACCGTGCCGGCGCGGACGGCGGCGAGCGCCTCGTCGAAGTCGAGGCCGGCGCCGGTGACGAGTTCGCGGATGCGTTCGGCGCCGAGGAAGCCGGCGTGGCCCTCGTTCATGTGGAAGACGTCGGGGTCGGGCAGGCCGTGGATGCGGGTATAGGCGCGCACGGCCCGGACACCGCCGACACCGGCGAGGATCTCCTGCTTGATGCGGTGGTCCTGGTCGCCGCCGTAGAGCCGGTCGGTGACGCCGCGCAGTTCCTCGTCGTTGCTGAGGATGTCGGAGTCGAGCAGCAGCAGCGGCACCCGGCCGATCTGCGCGATCCAGATCCGCGCGACGAGGGTGCGTCCGCCGGGCATGGTGACCTGCACGAGCGCGGCGGTGCCGTCCTCCTCGGTGAGCAGCCGTAGCGGCAGGCCCAGCGGGTCGTAGGGCGGATAGTGCTCGAGCTGCCAGCCGTCGGCGCTGAGGGACTGCCGGAAGTAGCCCGAGCGGTAGAGCAGGCCGACACCGATGAGCGGCAGGCCCAGATCGGAGGCCGCCTTCAGGTGGTCGCCGGCGAGGATGCCGAGGCCACCCGAGTAGTTGGGCAGCACCTCGGAGACACCGAACTCCATGGAGAAGTAGGCGATTCCGGCGGGCAGGGTCTCGCCGCGCTCCTGCTGTTGCTGGTACCAGCGGGGCCGCGACAGGTAGTGCTCGAGGTCGGCGGCGGCGGCGTCGAGGCGGGCCAGGAAGTCGCCGTCCTGCGCGAGCGCGTCGAGGCGGGACGGGGGGACCTCACCGAGCAGGCGGACGGGGTCGCCGCCGGAGCGCTCCCACAGCTCGGGGTCGATCGACGCGAACAGGTCCTGGGTGGGTGGATGCCACGACCATCGCAGGTTCGCGGTCAGGGTTCCCAGCGCGGTCAACCGCTCGGGAAGGTGTGCTCGTACGGTGAACCGGCGCAATGCTTTCACGGGGTGCACACTACCCACCTGCGGCGCTTCGCGCGGCGCGCGCGGCACATCTCACGTGCCGAAACGCGCCACGGCCGGCTCGCCGACGGTCCCGGACACGAGAAGGCCCCGCGGCGTGCACACCGCGGGGCTTTTCCTCCCGATGGCCGACTCCGTCGGCCGCTGGATCAGAGGCCGCCGAGCAGAAGGTGAAGCAGATCCCCGACGATTCCGATCAGACCGGCAACCAGACCCATGTGTTCTCCCTTTCGGTTGAACCTCCGCGGAGGAGGTTTTCGTTGTCGTGCAGAAACGACACTAGAGAGACGCATGTTGCCCGCGGGTCAACCGAAGTGAACCCTGAGTTACGGATATTTTCGGGTTCGCAGCGGGGATTCCCCAGTGGTTCCGGTGCACGGCCCGCCCTACGCGACGGCCTCCACTACGGTGGGTCGTGACACGGTCGTCGTCCCGATCGGCCCAGGTCGTCCACCCCGACCCCACGAAACGGAGCAAGCGTGACAGGTCGCCTCGCCATCGACGACGTACGTCCCTCGATAGACGGAGGGCGCTATCCGACCAAGGCGGTCGTCGGGGAGGTCGTCCCCGTCTCCGCCGTCGTCTGGCGCGAGGGACACGACGCGGTCGCCGCGACCCTCGCCGTCCGCTCCCCCGCCGGCGATCCGGAACACGGCGGGAAGACGGTGCGGATCCCGATGGTGCCCGGCGACGAACCCGACGTCTTCCACGCCACCTTCTGCCCCACCACCTCCGGCACCTGGACGTACCGCATCGAGGCGTGGAGCGACCCGGTCTCGACGTGGCGGCACACGGTGACCGCGAAGGCCGAGGCCGGACAGGGCCCCGAGGAACTCGCCAACGACCTCGAGATCGGCGCCCGCATGTTCGAGAAGGCCGCGAAGGGCGTGCCCCGCGGCAACCGGCCCACCCTGCTGGCGGTCGCCGCGTCGCTGCGCTCGGAGCGTCCGCTGCCGGAGCGTCTCGCCCCCGCCTTCTCCCCCGACGTCACCGAGATCCTGCGCGCCGACCCGCTGCGCGAACTGATCACCCGCGGAAAGGGTCACACGGTGCTCGTGGACCGCCGCCGCGCGCTGTTCGGGTCGTGGTACGAGTTCTTCCCCCGCTCCACCGGCGGCTGGAACGAGGACGGCACCCCGCGGCACGGCACCTTCGCCACCGCCGCCCGCGAGCTGCCGCGCATCGCCGCGATGGGCTTCGACGTGGTGTACCTGCCCCCGATCCACCCGATCGGCAAGGTCAATCGCAAGGGCCGCAACAACACTCTCGTCGCCGAGCCCGGGGACGTGGGCTCGCCGTGGGCGATCGGTTCCGACGAGGGCGGACACGACGCGATCCATCCCGAGCTCGGCACGGAACAGGACTTCCGCGACTTCGTGGCCCGCGCCCGCGATCTCGACCTCGAGGTCGCCCTGGACCTGGCGTTGCAGTGCGCCCCCGACCATCCCTGGGCGCGGGAGCATCCGGAATGGTTCACGGTGCTGCCGGACGGCACGATCGCCTACGCGGAGAACCCTCCGAAGAAGTACCAGGACATCTATCCCATCAACTTCGACAACGATCCCGAGGGGATCTACGCCGAGGTGCTGCGGGTGGTGCGGCACTGGATCGGCACGGGCGTGAAGATCTTCCGCGTCGACAACCCGCACACCAAGCCGCCGAACTTCTGGGAGCGGCTCATCAACGAGGTCAAGCAGACCGACCCGGACGTGCTGTTCCTGTCGGAGGCGTTCACCCGGCCCGCGCGCATGTACGGGCTCGCGCGCCGCGGGTTCACGCAGTCCTACACGTACTTCACGTGGCGGGTCGCGAAGTGGGAGCTCACCGAGTTCGGCAACGAACTCGCGGCGAAGGCCGACGAGGCCCGCCCCAACCTGTTCGTCAACACCCCGGACATCCTGCACGAGACGTTGCAGCAGGGCGGTCCGGGCATGTTCGCGTTGCGGGCGGCGCTGGCGGCGACGATGGCGCCGAGCTGGGGTGTGTACTCCGGCTACGAGCTGTACGAGCACGTCCCGCTGCGACCGGGCAGCGAGGAGTACCTCGACTCGGAGAAGTACGAGCTGCGGCCGCGCCGCTTCGACGAGGCCCGCCGTCGCGGCGAGTCGCTGGAGCCGTGGCTGACCACCCTCAACCGCATCCGCCGCGCGCACCCGGCGCTGCAGCAGCTGCGCAACATCCACTTCCACCACGTCGACAACGACTCGCTCATCGCCTACTCGAAGTTCGACCCGACCACCGGCGACTGCGTGCTCACCGTGATCAATCTGAACCCGTTCGGGGCGGAGCAGGGCACGGTGTGGCTGGACATGCCGGCGATCGGGCACGACTGGCACGACCGGTTCCCCGTTTACGACGAGGTCAGCGGGGAACAGTACGACTGGGGTCAGGCCAACTACATCCGTCTGGAGCCGTGGCGGGCGGTCGCGCACATCCTGGTGCTGCCCCCGATCGGTATCCCCGCCCGCACCGAGCTCGCGTACAGGAGGCAGTCGTGACCGTGCCCCCGCAGTCGCCGCGCCCGCAACCGCCGCAGTCGCACCACGGGTCGTCGGCGCCGGGCACCGACGTTCCGCGGCGGCGCCACAGCCCGCGACCGGAGGATCTGGCCCTGCTCGCCGCCGGTGAGCACCACGACCCGCACTCGGTGCTCGGGGCGCACCCGCATCCGGAGGGCACGATCATCCGCGCGCTGAAACCGGGCGCCGAGAAGGTCGCCGCGCGCATCGGTGGGCACGACCATCCGCTCGAGCCGGTGGGCGGCGACGTGTTCAGCGCGCTGGTCCCGGTGTTCGACCCGGCGGACTACCGCCTGGTGGTGACCTACCCGTTCGACCACGTCGAGATCGTCGCCGACGGCTACCGGTTCATGCCGACCCTCGGCGAACTCGACCGGCACCTGATCCGGGAGGGCCGCCACGAGCGGCTGTGGGAGGTGCTCGGGGCACATCCGCGCACCTACGAGACCCCGGACGGCCCGGTGACCGGCACATCGTTCGCGGTGTGGGCGCCGGGAGCGCGCGGGGTCACGGTGATCGGCGACTTCGACGGCTGGGGCGGACGCACCGCCCCCATGCGGGTACTCGGGTCGAGCGGAGTGTGGGAGCTGTTCCTGCCCGGCGTCGAACCCGGCGCGCTGTACAAGTACCGGGTGCACGGGCGCGACGGGTCGGTGCGCGACAAGGCCGATCCGATGGCGTTCTCCACCGAGGTGCCACCGGCGACCGCGTCGAGGGTCTTCGAGAGCCGCTACACCTGGACCGACGACGAGTGGCTGGCCGCGCGCGCGAAGGCGCAGCCCTGGCAGGAACCGATGTCGGTGTACGAGGTGCACCTCGGTTCGTGGCGGCCCGGTCTGAACTATCTCGAACTGGCCGACGCACTCACCGAGTACGTGCTGGAGACGGGGTTCACCCACGTCGAGCTGCTGCCGGTCGCCGAGCATCCCTTCGGCGGGTCGTGGGGCTACCAGGTCACCTCCTACTACGCGCCCACGGCGCGGTTCGGGGATCCGGACGAGTTCCGGGCGTTCGTCGACCGTCTCCACCGCGCCGGGATCGGCGTGATCATGGACTGGGTGCCGGCCCACTTCCCGAAGGACGAGTGGGCGTTGGCCCGCTTCGACGGCAGCCCCCAGTACGAACATCCCGATCCGAAGCGCGGTGAGCAGCTCGACTGGGGCACCTACGTCTTCGACTACGGCCGCCCCGAGGTACGCAACTTCCTCGTCGCGAACGCCCTGTACTGGATCGAGGAGTTCCACATCGACGGGCTGCGGGTCGATGCCGTCGCGTCGATGCTGTATCTCGACTACTCGCGGCCCGACGGCGGCTGGACCCCGAACATCCACGGCGGCCGCGAGAACCTCGAGGCCGTGTCGTTCCTGCAGGAACTCAACGCCACCGTGCACAAGCACCATCCGGGCATCGTGACGGTCGCCGAGGAATCCACCTCGTGGCCGGGGGTCACCCGCTCGACCAACGTCGGCGGGCTCGGTTTCAGCATGAAGTGGAACATGGGGTGGATGCACGACAGCCTGAACTACCTGTCGCGCGATCCCGTGCACCGCACCTTCCACCACCACGAGATCACCTTTTCGCTCGTCTACGCGTGGAGCGAGAACTTCGTGCTGCCCATCAGCCACGACGAGGTGGTGCACGGCAAGGGCACGCTGTGGACGCGACTGCCGGGGGACGACCGCACCCGCGCGGCGGGCCTGCGGTCGATGCTCGCCTACATGTGGGCGCATCCGGGCAAGCAGCTGCTGTTCATGGGCCAGGAGTTCGGTCAGGTCGCCGAGTGGTCGGAGGAACGCGGGCTGGACTGGTGGCAGCTCGACGAGCCGCTGCATGCCGGCGTCCGCAGGCTGGTGTGCGATCTGAACCGTGTCTACCGGGCACATCCCGCCCTGTACACGCTCGACACCACGCCCGGCGGCTACTCGTGGATCGACGCGAACGACGCGCACAACAACGTGCTGAGCTTCCTGCGGTACGGCAGCGACGGCTCGGTGATCGCCTGCCTGCACAACTTTTCCGGCAGCACGTACGGCGACTATCGTGTCGGATTGCCCGAACCGGGCAGGTGGGAGGAGATCCTCAACACGGATGCCGCCGAGTACCACGGTAACGGGGTCGGCAACTTCGGGGCCGTCCAGGCGGACGAGCATTCGTGGCACGGACGTCCTGCCTCGGCTCGGGTGACCCTGCCTGCGCACGGAGCGATCTGGTTGTCGTTGCGGAGGTGACGCTGCCCGACGACAGGAGCACATCAGCATGGGACGGACGCACCGGTTCGGGCGACTGGTGGTGCCCGCACTGGCCTCGGTCCTGTTGGCAGGATGCGCGCAGAGCATCGCGGGCACGGCGGTGTCCATCTACGACAATCCGTTCGCGGTGGCCGGGCTCCCCGTCACATCGGGTCCGTCCGGACCGCGCAGCGGCGTCCCCGACGCCGAGGTGGTCATCGAGAACACCGACGGCGGCCCGGTCGACACCCTCGCCGGGAACGCCGTCGCCGACATCGAGGCCTTCTGGCGCGAGGAGTTCGGGTCGATCGCCCGCGGCACCTTCCGGCCCGTACAGACGATCGTGTCGTGGGATCCCTCGGAGCGGCGCGGACCGCGTTTCTGCGGGGAGCCGACCTACGACTTCATCAACGCCGCCTACTGCAGCGGACGCGACGAGATCGGCTGGGACCGCGCCTTCCTCATGCCGCAGCTGATCGACGACTTCGGGCCGATGTCCGCGGTGATGGTGCTCGCCCACGAGTACGGGCACGCCGTCCAGTACAACGCGGGGCTCGTCGCCGACGACGATCCCGGCATCGTCTTCGAGCAGCAGGCCGACTGCTTCGCCGGGGCGTTCATGCGGCACGTCGCCGAGGGCGGGGCCGAGCACTTCCAGCTCGACACCTCGGACGGGCTCAACAACGTCCTCGCGTCCATGGTGCTGTTCCGCGACAGCGATCCCACCGATCCGGATTCCGTCCACGGTTCGGCGTTCGAGCGGGTCACCGCGATGCAGATCGGCTTCACCGACGGTGTCGCGGCGTGCGCGCAGATCGATGCGGCCGAGATCGAGTCGCGCCGCGCCGACCTGCCGCAGTACATCGAGGGCGACGACGGCGAACTGCCGGTCACCGAGGAGTCGATCGAGGCGATCTTCGAGTCGTTCCACCAGGTCTTCGACCTGGACGCGCCGCCGGTCCTCGATCTGTCGGGCACCGACTCGGACTGCCCGGATGCCCGGGCCACCTCCCCCGTCTCGTACTGTCCGGCGACCAACACGGTCGGCGTGGACGTCGCGGAACTCGCCGAGCGCGGCACCGCCGCCTCCACCGGCATCGACGAGTTCGACGCCGGGGTGCGCGGCGACTACAGCGCCTACGTGCTCGTCGCCTCCCGGTACACCCTCGCGGTCCAGAAGGAGGCCGGTCAGACCCTGACCGAGCCGCGTACCGCCCTGCGCGCGGCGTGCCTGTCCGGGGCGATCAGCGCGGCGCTGAGCCCGACCGGTTCGGCGTCGTCGACCGTCGATCCGGAGAAGGTCCGGGTGTGGCTGTCCCCCGGCGACCTCGACGAGGCGGTGTCCGGTCTGCTCACCGACGGCCTGGCGGCCAGCGACGTCAACGGCAACACCGTGCCGAGCGGGTTCTCCCGGGTCGACGCGTTCCGCACCGGAGTCCTGGGCGGGGAGGCCGCCTGCAGCGGTCGCTACCGCTGATGCGACGCCGTCGGCCGCCTGTCCGGGGACAGACGGCCGACGAGTCCGACAGGGCTCAGTAGAGCGCCATCGCGAGCTTGCGACGGGACGCGACCACCACCGGGTCGGCCGCGTCGAACAGCTCGAACAGCTCGAGCAGGCGGGTGCGGGCGGCGGTGCGCTCGTCCCCGGCGCTGCGCCGGACGAACTCGATGAGCCGGCCGAAAGCGGCCTCGGGGTTCTGGGCGAGCAGTTCCGCGTCCGCGGCCACGAGCTGCGCCTCGAGGTCGGCCGGGGCGGCGTCGGCGCGGGCGACCGCGTCCTGCGGGGCCTTGCTCGCGCGGGCGAGGAAACGCACCTGACGCAGGGCCGCCTGCGCCTCGGTGTTGTTCGGCTCGGAGTTGAGGATCAGCTGGTAGGCGGCCTCAGCGCCTTCGAAGTCGTCGTTCTCGAGGGCCTGCTCGGCGGCCTCGAAACGCGGATCGGCGGGCTTTTCCTGCGGCTCGGCGCCGGGCGGGCCCGACAGCTTGCCGGCCACCGCGTTCTGGATGGCATCGAGCCACTGCCGCAAGGCAGGCTCGGGCTGGACGCCCTGGAAGTCGGCGAGCGGCTGACCCGCGGCGATCGCGACGACCGTGGGCACCGACTGGACACCGAAGGCCTGGGCGATGCGCGGATTCTGATCGACGTCGACCTTGGCGAGGACCCACGCGCCACCGGCCTCGTTCGCGAGCTTCTCGAGCACTGGCGAGAGCTGCTTGCACGGACCGCACCAGGTGGCCCACAGGTCGACGATGACGGGAACCTGCATCGAACGCTGCAGCACCTCGGCTTCGAAGGTGGCCTCGGTGACGTCCACGATCGGCGCGAGGGCGCCGGGTGCGGCACCGTCGGTGCCGGCCTGCGGCGGAGGCGGCGCCGTGGCCCTCTCCTTGAGCGGCGAGAGATCAACCGCGCCGGACATCGCCGCGGCGACTGCGGCGGAAGGTGCTGGACGGGAACCGGGTCGAGTCACGTTCTCCAGTTTGGCACGACCCCGCCGGGCGGTGTCGACCACTCGAACCCCCGGCGCGGCGGCACCGGTCAGACGGCGACGGTGGCGGCCTCACGGGTGTGGGCGGCGGACAGTTCCGCCAAGCGGCCGGTGCGGACGGCCCACCACTCGAAGACGAGGGTGCCGAAGGGCGGGACGCTCGACACGAGGGCGAGGAAGGTGGTCCACAGGTTCCACTTCAGCTGGAACGCGGTGATCAGGGAGATGACGACGAAGGGGATGAAGCCGGCGACGCCGTGCACCATTCCGGGGATCGCGATCGCTTCCTCGTGGCCGAGCACCCACTTGAAGAACATGGCGATCAGGAGGGCGAGCCAGGTCACGGCCTCCCATACGGCAACGAGCCGGAAACGCTTGGCGGGTGTGGACAGGTCGAGGATGCTCGTCATGCCCCCATTGTGCAGAAGGTTCTACGACAACCCGTAGTGCAGTGAGAGACATCACGGCCCCGGCGCATACACGCCGGGCCGTGATGTGCTCTCGGGATCGGGGAAGCCACCGCAGCGATCACGCCCGCGGGGCTACCGCCCCGGAGCTCAGGCCTTGGGCACGCGGACGATCAGTGCGTCGCCCTGACCACCGCCACCGCACAGCGCGGCCGCACCGACACCGCCACCGCGGCGCTGCAACTCGAGGGCCAGGTGCAGCACGATGCGCGCACCCGACATGCCGAGGGGGTGCCCCATCGCGATCGCGCCACCGTTGACGTTGACCTTGGCCGGGTCGATGCCCAGCTCGCGGGCCGAGACGATACCGACCGCGGCGAACGCCTCGTTGATCTCCACCAGATCCAGATCCTTCGGGTCGAGGCCCTCCCGCTCGCAGGCCTTGGCGATGGCCCGCGCCGGCTGCGACTGCAGCGTCGAGTCCGGGCCGGCGACGACACCGTGGCGGCCGATCTCGGCGATCCACGACAGACCCAGCTCCTCGGCCTTGGCCTTGCTCATCACCACCACCGCGGCGGCGCCGTCGGAGATCTGCGAGGCCGAACCGGCGGTGACGGTGCCGTCCTTGGAGAACGCCGGGCGCAGTGCGCCGAGGGACTCGACGGTGGTGTCCGGGCGCACACCCTCGTCGGCGGCGAAGACGATCGGATCGCCCTTGCGCTGCGGGATCGACACCGGCACGACCTCGTTGTCGAACAGGCCGTTCTTCCACGCCGCGGCGGCCTTCTGATGCGAGGCCGCGGCGAAGGCGTCCTGCTCTTCGCGCGAGACGAACTTCTCGCCCGCGTTCGCGGACTCGGTCAGATTGCCCATCGCCTGGTCGGTGAAGATGTCGTGCAGACCGTCGAAGGCCATGTGATCGTGCAGGGTCACATCGCCGTACTTGAAGCCGGCCCGGGACTTGGCGAGCAGGTGCGGCGCCTGGCTCATCGATTCCTGGCCACCGGCGACGACGATGTCGAACTCGCCGGCGCGGATCAGCTGGTCGGCCATGGCGATGGCGTTGATGCCCGACAGGCACACCTTGTTGATGGTCAGGGCCGGCACGTCCATCGGGATCCCCGCGGCCACGGCGGCCTGGCGGGCCGGGATCTGGCCGGCGCCGGCGGTGAGCACCTGCCCCATGATCACGTAGTCGACCTGCTCAGGGGCGACCCCGGCGCGTTCGAGGGCGCCTTTGATCGCGATGCCGCCGAGATCGGATCCGGAGAAATCCTTGAGCGAACCCTGCAGGCGCCCCATGGGCGTACGGGCTCCGGCGACGATGACAGAACTGCTCACGGAACTTCCTCCGGGAAATCGGGGTACTGGGGGATCGACCTACTCGGGAATCTTGCCGAATCCCGCTAGGAGTACCCTCAACGGTACCGCTACCGTCTAGGGCATGACCGAGACCTCACCCACATCCTCTGCGGCGGCGGAAGTCCTCTCCTCGGGGCTCGTCACCGCCATCGACCACGTCGGCATCGCGGTGCCCGATCTCGATACCGCTCTCACCTGGTACGCCGAGAACCTCGGCCTCGTGTCCACGCACGAGGAAGTCAACGAGGAGCAGGGCGTGCGCGAGGCGATGCTCGCCGTGCCGGGCAGCCCCGCCGGTGCCACGATGATCCAGCTGCTCGCCCCGCTCAACGAGCAGTCGACGATCGCGAAGTTCATCGAGCGCAGCGGCCCGGGCCTGCAGCAGCTCGCCTACCGCGTCTCCGACATCGACGCCGTCTCCACGGCGCTGCGCGAGCGCGGCGTGCGCCTGCTGTACGACGCCCCGCGTCGCGGCACCGCCGACTCCCGCATCAACTTCCTGCACCCGAAGGACGCCGGCGGCGTTCTCGTCGAGTTGGTCGAGCCGGCGGCCGATTCGGCTCACTGAGCGGAAGGCGATTTCGGCTCACCGAGCCGGCCCACCGTTCTGCGTGCCCGCCCGCTCGTCGGGCGGGCACGCGACCCGGTCGCGCCAACGCGGACCGGGTAGATTGTCTTCATGGTCTTCGATCGTGATCGCGCACCCAGCCACCTGCCGTTCTCCATCGTGCGGAAGGGATTCGACCGCGACGAGGTGACCAATTACATCGCGCGGTTCGAGGCGGAACTCCGCGTGACCGCCACCGATCGCGACGCGGCCGCCGCGCAGGCCCGGGATCTGGCCCGGCAGCTCGAGAACGCCCGCAACGAGATCGACGATCTCCGCAAGGACGTCGACCGCCTGTCGGTACCGCCCACCACCGCCGAGGGGATGAGCGATCGCATCTCCCGGATGCTGCGTCTCGCCTCCGACGAGGCCTCCGAGTTGCGTGCCCGCGCCGAGGCCGAGGCTGCCGAAATGATCTCCCTCGCCGAGCAGGAGGGCATCCGCCTGCGGGGCGACTACGAGAAGAAGATCGCCGAGCTCGAGGAGACCCGCGTCGCCTTCGCCGAGGAGCACGAGCGGACCATGACCGCCGCCCGCGCCGAGGCCGAGCGGATCATCGCCGCGGCCCGCGCCGAGGCCGACCGGCTCGCCGCCGAGGCCCAGGCCAAGCGCGAGCAGGTCCAGCAGGACTTCGAGATCACGATGGCCGAGCGTCGCACCAAGCTCCTCGGTGCCCTCGACGAGCTCGAGCGCACCAGCAAGGCCGAGGCCGACCGCCGCGTCGAGGAGGCCACCCGCGAGGCCGAGCGACGGCTGGCCCGCGCTACCGAACAGTCCGAGCGCAAGGTCGCCAACGCCCGCGATCTCACCGAGGAACTGCGTGTCCTGCGCGGCCGCATCCTCGGTCAGCTCGACGCGGTCCGCGAACAGCTCGACGACGTGCCGACGATGCTCGCGGCGATCACCCGCGAGGGTGAACTGCTCGACCGCGAGATCTCCCTCGACGAGCCGCGCACGACAGTGCTCGGCACCACCAAGGACGCGAAGAGCGACGAGAAGCCGGCAGACGATGCGTCGGCCGACGACGACGCGAGCACGGCCGACACCGCCGTCATGCCGCAGGTCGACGGCGATTCCGAGTCGGCGGAGGATTCGTCGGCCACGAACGGGCAGACGTCCGGCTCGACCGCGACCCGGCCCCTCGCGACCGGCAACACCGTGCAGGGCCGCTCCCCCGCCGTCGCCAACAAGGTCCGCAGCTAGGTCAGGACCATCGTCGGGTCGGGCGGCGGGTCCCGCGGCTCGACCAGCACCCGTTGTGCCAGTGCCGACGGTCCTCGGCCCCGCCGAGCACGTCCGTCGGCCACGCCACGACATGAGGTGTGCCGGGTGCGATCTCGTGGTCGCAGCCCGGGCACCGGTACGGCTTCGTCGCGCGGGAACCCGGCACGGTCCGCACCGTGAACCGTTCGTCCTCGGCGCCCGCGGGTCCGTTCTCGGTACGCACGGTCGCGCCCCAGAAGGTGCGCGGCTCCTGCTCGCGCGCCCCCTTGGCGCGTCCGGTGCGGGATCGGTTACGACGCGGCACGATCAGAACAATCTGAACTCGGTGCTCTCGATACCGCGCAGGGCCTCGTAGTCCAGCACGAGGCAGCGGATACCGCGATCGGTGGCGAGGGTGCGCGCCTGCGGCTTGATCTGCTGCGCGGCGAACACCCCGCTCACCGGAGCCAGCAGCGGATCCCGGTTGAGCAGTTCGAGATAGCGGGTGAGCTGCTCGACACCGTCGATCTCACCGCGCCGCTTGACCTCGACGGCGACGGTTCCGCCGTCCGCGTCGCGGCACAGCAGGTCGACCGGGCCGATCGCCGTCGGGTACTCGCGCCGGATGAGGGTGTACCCCTCCCCGAGGGTCTCGACGTGCTCGGCGAGCAGTTCCTGCAGGTGCGCCTCGACACCGTCCTTGATCAGACCCGGGTCGACGCCCAGCTCGTGGGTGGAGTCGTGGTCGATCTCCTCGAGCGTGATGCGCAGCTGTTCACCGGCCTTGTTGGTGACCACCCACAGTGCTTCGGCGTCCTCGACGGACTCCTCCTCCATCCAGCAGGGAGGGCTCATCCAGTTCAGGGGTTTGTAGGCACGGTCGTCCGCGTGGATACTCACCGAACCGTCCGCCTTGACGAGCAGCAGACGACGAGCCGTCGGCAGATGTGCCGTCAGGCGTCCGATGTAGTCCACACGGCAACGGGCAATCACGAGACGCACACAGTCACCCTAGAGGATCGGCTCGTCTAGTCTCGAACGACCATGCCCGCACGCAGTTACCGCACCGCCCCGCTCGGTTCGGCGATCCTGGGAGAGCCGGCCGAGCCCCTCCGGCGGCAACGCATCCGTATCCAGACGCTGCTGACCTTCTCTCTGATCGGCACCCACCTCGTCGGTGCGCTGATCGTCGCAGCGCTCATCAACGTCGTCATCCCCGGACCGTCGGTGCTGAGGTCCGAGTTCCTCGTGGTCACCGCGATTCTCGCGCCGGTCTACGTCGTCACCGCCATCGTGGTGGGATCCGTCGTGGGGACCCGCAAGGCCCTGCAACGGTTGCGATGGGCACTCGAGGACCGTCCGCCCACCCCGAAGGAACAGAGGATCGCACTGCGGATGCCCTGGCGCACCACACTTCAGCAGGGTGCCCTGTGGTTCATCGGGCTCGTGTTGTTCACCACGAGTTTCGGGATCATCGATCCGCAGACGATCCCGAAGGTGTCCCTGACGATCACGCTCGCCGGGGTGACGGTCTGCGGATTCGCGTACATGTTCACCGAATTCGCGCTGCGGCCGATCGCTGCGCGGGCTCTCGAGGCGGGGATGCCGCGCCGACCGCGGCTGGCGGGCACCACCGGCAGGGTGATGCTCGCGTGGGCGCTCGGCAGCGCGATCCCCGTGATCGGACTGCTCCTCATCGCGGTGTTCAGCTTCGTCCGGCCCGTCACCCCCACACGCCTGGCGATCACGATCCTCGCGATCGGCGGCCTGGCACTGGTGACGGGCTCGCTGTTGATGTTCCTGACGATCCGCTCGAGCCTGGCTCCCATCGAGTCGGTGCGGGCCGGGATGCAGCGCATCGAATCCGGTGACCTCGACACCGCCGTGATCGTGTACGACGGCACCGAACTCGGCCAGCTCCAGACAGGGTTCAACCGGATGGCCGAGGGACTGCGCGAACGCGAACGGCTGCGTGACGTCTTCGGCAAGCACGTCGGCCGGGAGGTCGCGGCCGCGGCGCTGGCAGATCCCGGAACCCTGGGAGGTCAGGAACGCGACGTCGCGGTCGTCTTCGTCGACATCGTCGGCTCCACGACGCTGGCGGCCACCAGGCCACCCACCGAGGTCGTCGCGATGCTCAACCGGTTCTTCGCGGTCGTCGTCGACGAGGTGCACGATGCCGGCGGGTTCGTGAACAAGTTCGAGGGAGACGCCGCGCTCGCCATCTTCGGTGCCCCTGTGGCACTGGACGACGCGCCGGGCTGTGCGCTGCGGGCAGCCCGGCGTATGGCGCAGCGTCTCGCGGAGGAGGTCCCGGAGTGCCGGGCCGGCATCGGTGTCACCGCGGGACGTGCGGTGGCCGGGAACATCGGTGCCCAGGAGCGGTTCGAATACACGGTGATCGGCGACCCGGTCAACGAGGCGGCACGTCTGTCGGACCTCGCGAAGACCGTGCCGGGAGACGTCGTCGCGTCCTCGACCGCGGTGCAGCTCGCTTCCGAGGAGGAACGGGCCCGCTGGGAGTTCGGTGACGAGGTCGTGCTGCGGGGCCGGACGGAAGCGACGCGACTGGCTCTTCCTCACTCTTCCTGATCCCCTCGCAGGCAGGGCCGTCTCCGGCGCGTCGACCGGCGAGGAGTTCCTCGTCGCGGAGGGTCGTCTTCTGCGATGCCCTGCCGCTCTCTCCGCCGGGATCCTGCCCGTGGCGGTGACACCGTGACGATCTCGAATGCGGTGGGCCGGCGTACGTTATCCGGCTCTTCGCACTTGGTAGGGGCGGGTGTCGATCGACGCCGTTGCCGTGTCGGTGATTGAAAAAGGGCCCGCGCCCTTGTGAGCTGGGTGTTCTTCAGGCATCCAGGACAGCAAGGAACGCGGGCATGCACCACGGTAGTTCATTGCTGCTCGATCTCGACGGCGTCATCGTCGAATCGGTGCAGCGCACGGTCGAGGGCAGCCGGATCGTGCAGATCGCGACGGCCCCACAGTGGGTCGGGGTGTGCCCGCAGTGCGGGCAGAAGTCCACGCGTTCGAAGGGCTGGGTCACCACCAGACCGCGGGACGTGCAGGTCGGACCCGACCGTCCACTGCTGGTGTGGCGGAAACGGAAATGGTTGTGCACCAATACCTCCTGTGACCGTAAGGTGTTCACCGAGTCGACGCCGGGGGTGCCGTCCCGGGCACGGGTCACGCCACGAGCGAAGGCGCTGCTGGTCGAGGCGGTCCTCGACGGGGACCGGTCGGTCGCCGCGGTCGCGGGCGACTACGGGTGCGCCTGGCACACCGTCCACGGCCACCTCGTCGTGGTCGCCGACGCCGCCCTTGGCGACGAACCCGAACCGGTGGTCGTCCTCGGGATCGATGAGACCCGACGCGGGAAGGCGAAATGGGAAACTTGCCCCGAGACCGGGGAACGGAGATGGGTGGACCGGTGGGACACCGGACTGGTCGACCTGACCGGCGATCAAGGGTTGCTGGCGCAGGTCAACGGACGCACCTCCGCCGTGGTGATCGACTGGTTCGACGCCCGCGACGAGACGTGGAAGGCACAGATCACCCATGTCGCGATCGACATGTCGACGGTGTACGCAAAGGCGGTGCGCGAGGCACTGCCGCACGCACAACTGGTGGTGGACCGGTTCCACCTGGTCAAGAAGGCCAACGAGATGGTCGATACCGTCCGGCGCAGGGTCACCCAGGCCGAGCGGGGTCGGCGCGGCCGCAAGAGCGATGTTGACTGGATCCCACTGAGCAGGTCCAGTGGTTGTGCGAGTTCGAATGCACCAAAATGAGTGCAGGAGGGCGAGTACACGACATGGCACGACGACGGCATACTCCGGAGCAGATCATCCGCAAGCTCCGCGAAGGCGAGAAACTTCTAGGCGAGAAGTTCTCGATCGAAGATGTCTGCAAGCACCTCGAAGTCTCCGAGGCGACCTGGCATCGCTGGCAGTCCCAGTACGGCGGCATGAAATCCGACGACGTCAAACGACTCAAGGAACTCGAGAAGGAGAATGCGCGGCTGAAGAAGATGGTCGCCGACCAGGCTCTCGACATCGACATGCTCAAGGAGTTGAACCGGGGAAACTGGTGAGTCCGGACCGCCGCCGCAGGGCCGTGGAGGTACTGCGGGAGCGGTTCGGGGTTTCCGAACGGCGTGCCTGCAAGGTTGCTGGACAATCCCGCTCGGTGCAGCGCCGCCGGCCGACCATCGCCGAGACCGAGCGAACCCTGCGGGAGCGATTACGGGAGATCTCTCGCCGTCATCCCCGATGGGGCTGGCGCAAAGCCCACGCCCTCTGTCGGGCAGAAGGCATGGCCGTCAATCATAAACGCACACAGCGATTGTGGCGTGAGGAAGGCTTGAGGCGTCCGGTCAAAGTCCGCAAGAAGCGCCGGATCGGCGAGGGTCGCAATCAACGGTTGCGGGCCACGTACCCGGACCAGATGTGGGCGTTGGACTTCCAGGTCGATGCCACGGTCGACGGCCGTCAGGTGCGGTTCCTCAATGTCGTCGATGAGTTCACCCGAGAGGCCCTTGCGACGCAGGCGTTTCGGTCCTGCACCTCGGATCAGTTGATCGGGGTGCTCGAGCGGATCATCGCCGAGACCGGCCGCGTACCGGCGCATATCCGGATGGACAACGGTACGGAGATGACCGCGTACGCGATGCGGGACTGGTGCCGGTTCACCGGTGTGGATGCCTCGTTCATCGATCCGGGTTCGCCGTGGCAGAACGGGATCTGTGAGTCGTTCAACGGGCGTTTTCGGGACGAGTTCCTCGCCTGCGAGGTGTTCCATTCCTTGACCGAGGTGCAGGTCCTTGCTGACGATTGGCGGATCGAGTACAACAGTTATCGGCCGCACGGATCGCTCGGGTTCCGTTCACCCGAGGCGTTCCGGGCACACTGGTTGGAGACCGAGGGTAGACAACAACTACAGCTCGCATAGCCGGTGGACTTCAGAATGGGGCCCAGTCAATGTCGAATGGATCAATCGACGACGGTTGTTGAGGGCCTCCGAACGCCTGACCAACGAACAACGATCGGCCCTGTTCGAGAAGCTGACCTCCGCCGACCCGCACGGGGACATCGCCGCCGCATGGATCGTCAAAGAACTACTGCGCGATGTGTTGCGCTGCACCGACCGTGGTGGCCTTCGCCATGAAATCCGGGACAGACTGTACCGGTTCTACACGTTCTGCGCGGCATGCCGGGTCCCGGAGATCGGCAAGCTGGCGACGACCATCTCGGCGTGGCAGGAACCGATGATCCTGGCGATCACCACCGGCCTGTCGAATGCGCGCAGTGAAGGCTACAACCGGATCGTCAAGCACGTCGGCCGCATCGCGTTCGGATTCCGTACCCCGGAGAACCAACGCCGCCGGGTACGCTGGGCCTGCACTCGACGGTCACGTCGGGTCGCACCCAGCCGGCACCAGTACCACTGCTAACTGCGAAGAGCCCGTTATCCGGCCCGCACCACCCCGGAAAACACGGAGACCCCCGACTGATGTCGGGGGTCTCCGGTAACGGGTGTTCGGCGGTGTCCTACTCTCCCACACCCTGTCGAGTGCAGTACCATCGGCGCAGACAGGCTTAGCTTCCGGGTTCGGAATGGGACCGGGCGTTTCCCTGTCGCTATGGCCGCCGTAACTCTATGAAACTTCACGCACCAGAATCGACCACCCGAACACCGCCGGGCCCGACATCTGATGTGTGTGCTGTTTCAGATACCGCACAGTGGACGCGTAACACCTTCATGGTAAGTCCTCGGCCTATTAGTACCGGTCACCTCCACACATTACTGCGCTTCCAGTTCCGGCCTATCAACCCGGTGGTCTGCCGGGAACCTTACCCCTCGAGGGGGTGAGAAACCTCATCTTGGAACAGGCTTCCCGCTTAGATGCTTTCAGCGGTTATCCCTTCCGAACGTAGCCAACCAGCCATGCCCCTGGCGGGACAACTGGCACACCAGAGGTTCGTCCGTCCCGGTCCTCTCGTACTAGGGACAGCCTTCCTCAAGTTTCTAACGCGCGCGGCGGATAGAGACCGAACTGTCTCACGACGTTCTAAACCCAGCTCGCGTGCCGCTTTAATGGGCGAACAGCCCAACCCTTGGGACCTACTCCAGCCCCAGGATGCGACGAGCCGACATCGAGGTGCCAAACCATCCCGTCGATATGGACTCTTGGGGAAGATCAGCCTGTTATCCCCGGGGTACCTTTTATCCGTTGAGCGACACCGCTTCCACATGCCGGTGCCGGATCACTAGTCCCGACTTTCGTCCCTGCTCGACCTGTCAGTCTCACAGTCAAGCTCCCTTGTGCACTTGCACTCGACACCTGATTGCCAACCAGGCTGAGGGAACCTTTGGGCGCCTCCGTTACATTTTGGGAGGCAACCGCCCCAGTTAAACTACCCACCAGGCACTGTCCCTGAACCAGATCATGGTCCGAGGTTAGATGTCCAATACGATCAGAGTGGTATTTCAACAACGACTCCACGACAACTGGCGTCACCGCTTCACAGTCTCCCACCTATCCTACACAAACCGAACCGAACACCAATACCAAGCTATAGTGAAGGTCCCGGGGTCTTTTCGTCCTGCCGCGCGTAACGAGCATCTTTACTCGTAATGCAATTTCGCCGAGTCTGTGGTCGAGACAGCAGAGAAGTCGTTACGCCATTCGTGCAGGTCGGAACTTACCCGACAAGGAATTTCGCTACCTTAGGATGGTTATAGTTACCACCGCCGTTTACTGGGGCTTAAATTCTCAGCTTCGCGGAGTAAACCCCGCTAACCGGTCCTCTTAACCTTCCAGCACCGGGCAGGCGTCAGTCCGTATACATCGTCTTACGACTTCGCACGGACCTGTGTTTTTAGTAAACAGTCGCTTCTCTCTGGTCTCTGCGACCACCCCCAGCTCAGAGTGCAAGACTCATCACCAGGGCTGGTCCCCCTTCTCCCGAAGTTACGGGGGCATTTTGCCGAGTTCCTTAACCACAGTTCTCTCGATCGCCTCGGTATTCTCTACCTGACCACCTGTGTCGGTTTGGGGTACGGTCGTGTACCAACTCACTAGAGGCTTTTCTCGGCAGCATAGGATCACTGAATTCCCCTCAACGGGTACGCATCACCTCTCAGGCTCCATGAATGGCGGATTTGCCTACCATTCGCCCTACCGGCTTACACCAGGTATTCCACCACCTGGCCCAGCTACCTTCCTGCGTCACCCCATCGCTTGACTACTACAGCCAGGGTCCCGTGCAGCCATCCCCAGAGCCCCCGAAGGGACAAAGAGAACTTTTGGACGGTTAGCACAACTGCCTCGCCATTGGGCGCGGATACACGGGTACGGGAATATCAACCCGTTGTCCATCGACTACGCCTGTCGACCTCGCCTTAGGTCCCGACTCACCCTGGGCGGATTAACCTGGCCCAGGAACCCTTGGTCATCCGGCGGACGAGTTTCTCACTCGTCTTTCGCTACTCATGCCTGCATTCTCACTCGCGCAGCCTCCACAACTGGGTCACCCCGCTGCTTCCACGGCTGCACGACGCTCCCCTACCCATCCACACCACTGCCGGAGAAACCGTAATCCCTCCGAGGTGTTGTGTGAATGCCGCGGCTTCGGCGGTGTACTTGAGCCCCGCTACATTGTCGGCGCAGAACCACTTGACCAGTGAGCTATTACGCACTCTTTCAAGGGTGGCTGCTTCTAAGCCAACCTCCTGGTTGTCTCAGCGATCCCACATCCTTTTCCACTTAGTACACGCTTAGGGGCCTTAGCCGGCGATCTGGGCTGTTTCCCTCTCGACTACGAAGCTTATCCCCCGCAGTCTCACTGCCACGCTCTCACTCACCGGCATTCGGAGTTTGGCTGATTTCGGTAAGCTTGTGGGCCCCCTAGACCATCCAGTAGCTCTACCTCCGGTGAGAAACACGTGACGCTGCACCTAAATGCATTTCGGGGAGAACCAGCTATCACGGAGTTTGATTGGCCTTTCACCCCTACCCACAACTCATCCCCTCAGTTTTCAACCTAAGTGGGTTCGGGCCTCCACGACGTCTTACCATCGCTTCACCCTGGCCATGGGTAGATCACTCCGCTTCGGGTCTAGAACATGCCACTCAACCGCCCTGTTCGGACTCGCTTTCGCTACGACTACCCCACACGGGTTAACCTCGCGACATGCCACTAACTCGCAGGCTCATTCTTCAAAAGGCACGCCATCACCAGCCATGAACCAAATCATGCACCAGCTCTGACGGATTGTAAGCGCACGGTTTCAGGTACTATTTCACTCCCCTCCCGGGGTACTTTTCACCTTTCCCTCACGGTACTAGTCCGCTATCGGTCACCAGGGAGTATTCAGGCTTATCGGGTGGTCCCGACAGATTCACACCGGATTTCACGGGCCCGGTGCTACTCGGGTATCCGATTCGACAGTCGCCATGTTTTCGTCTACGGGGCTCTCACCCTCTACGACAGGCCGTTCCAGACCACTTCGACTAACACAACGATTTCTGACTGTCGACGACTCGGCAGCGTCGACATATCGAACCCCACAACCCCGAACACACAACCCCTGCCAGGTATCACATGTGCCCGGTTTAGCCTCATCCGCTTTCGCTCGCCACTACTCACGGAATCACTGTTGTTTTCTCTTCCTGTGGGTACTGAGATGTTTCACTTCCCCACGTTCCCTCCACACACCCTATATATTCAGGTGCGGGTAACACGACATCACTCGTGCTGGGTTTCCCCATTCGGAAATCCTCGGATCACAGCTCGGTTGACAGCTCCCCGAGGCATATCGCAGCCTCCCACGTCCTTCATCGGCTCCTGGTGCCAAGGCATCCACCGTACGCTCATAAACACTTACAACAAAGATGCTCGCGTCCACTGTGCAGTTCTCAAACAACACACAACACCGAATACTCACTCCACCGAAATGGACCTTTCTCCGACATCGTCGCTGAAAAAACACTCGCGTGTTCCCTCAGGACCCAACAGTGCACCGATATAACCACCGCACACCACCACTATTGGATGATGCATACACGGTGATGGTTGTCAGCGTTCCACCCATGAGCTCCTGCCGTTCCACCTACGGGAACGAAACAGTCTCTGCCCGGGACGAATCCACCTGTGTGGACCCTCACCGGGAGAAGTGCTCCTTAGAAAGGAGGTGATCCAGCCGCACCTTCCGGTACGGCTACCTTGTTACGACTTCGTCCCAATCGCCGATCCCACCTTCGACGGCTCCCTCCCACAAGGGGTTAGGCCACCGGCTTCGGGTGTTACCGACTTTCATGACGTGACGGGCGGTGTGTACAAGAACCGGGAACGTATTCACCGCAGCGTTGCTGATCTGCGATTACTAGCGACTCCGACTTCACGGGGTCGAGTTGCAGACCCCGATCCGAACTGAGACCGGCTTTAAGGGATTCGCTCCACCTCACGGTATCGCAGCCCTCTGTACCGACCATTGTAGCATGTGTGAAGCCCTGGACATAAGGGGCATGATGACTTGACGTCGTCCCCACCTTCCTCCGAGTTGACCCCGGCAGTCTCCTGCGAGTCCCCACCATTACGTGCTGGCAACACAGGACAAGGGTTGCGCTCGTTGCGGGACTTAACCCAACATCTCACGACACGAGCTGACGACAGCCATGCACCACCTGTATACCGACCACAAGGGAAACCCCATCTCTGAGGCGATCCGGTATATGTCAAACCCAGGTAAGGTTCTTCGCGTTGCATCGAATTAATCCACATGCTCCGCCGCTTGTGCGGTCCCCGTCAATTCCTTTGAGTTTTAGCCTTGCGGCCGTACTCCCCAGGCGGGGCGCTTAATGCGTTAGCTACGGCACGGATCCCGTGGAAGGAAACCCACACCTAGCGCCCACCGTTTACGGCGTGGACTACCAGGGTATCTAATCCTGTTCGCTACCCACGCTTTCGCTCCTCAGCGTCAGTTACTGCCCAGAGACCCGCCTTCGCCACCGGTGTTCCTCCTGATATCTGCGCATTTCACCGCTACACCAGGAATTCCAGTCTCCCCTGCAGTACTCAAGTCTGCCCGTATCGCCTGCAAGCCCGCAGTTGAGCTGCGGGTTTTCACAGACGACGCGACAAACCGCCTACGAGCTCTTTACGCCCAGTAATTCCGGACAACGCTCGCACCCTACGTATTACCGCGGCTGCTGGCACGTAGTTGGCCGGTGCTTCTTCTGCAGGTACCGTCACTTGCGCTTCGTCCCTGCTGAAAGAGGTTTACAACCCGAAGGCCGTCATCCCTCACGCGGCGTCGCTGCATCAGGCTTTCGCCCATTGTGCAATATTCCCCACTGCTGCCTCCCGTAGGAGTCTGGGCCGTGTCTCAGTCCCAGTGTGGCCGGTCGCCCTCTCGACCGGCTACCCGTCGTCGCCTTGGTAGGCCATTACCCCACCAACAAGCTGATAGGCCGCGGGCTCATCCTGCACCGAAAAAACTTTCCACCCCCTGCCATGCAGCAGAAGGTCGTATCCGGTATTAGACCCAGTTTCCCAGGCTTATCCCAGAGTGCAGGGCAGATCACCCACGTGTTACTCACCCGTTCGCCACTAATCCACCCAGCAAGCTGGGCTTCATCGTTCGACTTGCATGTGTTAAGCACGCCGCCAGCGTTCGTCCTGAGCCAGGATCAAACTCTCCGTTAAAGACTCTCGATCCCCCCGAAGGGGTAATCAGCCATAAGCGTAGAGCCAAATCACTAGCGTAAAAACTCAAACTAGCTTCAACACTGGACCATCACAGACGGAAGAATGCGATGTCCAGCAACAACCATCCAAACGGATTGGCTGCACCAAAAAAATTTGGCACTGACATTCATCGGCACACTGTTGAGTTCTCAAAGAACACGCACACACCATCGATCCCGAACCTTTCGGCCCGTTCACTCCGGGGTGACTGTTCATCCGGAAGCTTCACGCTTTCCGGGGCGGCCACCGACCTTACCAGAAGAATCGGTGACTCGTAAACACTTGCAGGCGCCTTCGTCCAACCTCGTTGTCCCGCTGTCTCAGCGGGTCGGTGTCCGTGTCGCTCTGACCTGGAATAAGTTACGCGAGGATCAACGACTCGACAAATCGGCAGGTCAACGCGGTTGTGCCGGGACATATCCGCAGGTCGGAGGTGGTCGGACTTGGCATCCGCAGCAAACCCACCTTTCGTGAGCCCCGACACATACTGGAATCGGCTGCCGACAGGACCGTCAGCGTGGCAGGAGCCGGTCCTCGTCGACCTCCACGCGTTCGATCCGTCCCCCGAGCTCCTGGAGGATCTCGACGAACCGCGGGTAACCGCGATCGATGTGGTAGACGTCGTGCACTTCCGTGACCCCGTCGGCGCAGAGGCCGGCGAGCACGAGGCCGGCACCGGCGCGGATGTCGGATGCCCACACGGGTGCACTCGACAACTGCTCCACACCACGGATGACTGCGTGGTGACCGTCGGTCCGGGCATCCGCGCCGAGCCGCACCATCTCCTCCACGAAGCGGAACCGCGCCTCGAAGACGTTCTCGGTGATCATCGACGTGCCGTCGGCGATAGCCGCGAGACCGATCGCCATCGGCTGCAGGTCGGTCGGGAAACCCGGATACGGCAGCGTCGCGAAGTTGACGGCCCGGGGCCGGTCCTTCTGCTCCACGTGGAATCCGTCGGGCAGCGGCGTCACCTCGGCACCGGCGCTGCGCAGCTTGTCGAGGACGAGGGTCAGATGCTTCGGGTTCACCCCGCGCACCGACATCTCCCCTCGTGTCATGACCGCGGCGATACCCCACGTCGCGGCGACGATACGGTCGCCGATGCACCGATGCTCGGTCGGGTGGAGTTCCGGAACGCCGGAGATGCGCAGGGTCGTGGACCCCGCGCCGGAGATCTTGGCGCCCATGCGTACGAGCATGTTGCACAGATCGACGATCTCGGGTTCGCGGGCGGCGTTGTCGATGGTGGTGTCCCCCTTCGCGAGGACCGCCGCCATGAGGATGTTCTCGGTGGCACCCACCGACGGGAACGCCAGCCGGATGGGGGCGCCGTGCAGATCGTCGGCCTCGGCGACGACGCATCCGTGCTCGATCGACGACTGCGCACCGAGCAACCGGAGGCCGGCCTGGTGCATGTCGAGGGGTCGCGAGCCGATCGCGTCTCCCCCGGGCAGGGCGACCACGGCCTTGCGGCATCGCGCAACGAGAGGTCCGAGCACACACACCGACGCCCGGAACTGCCGGACCGCGGCGAAATCGGCGCGGTGATCGGGGCGTGCGGGCGTGGTGATGCGGACGACGTCGCCCTCGAGCTCAACCTCGCAGCCGAGACCACGCAGGACGTCCGCCATGAGCGGCACGTCGAGGATGTCGGGGCAGTTGGAGATCGTCGTGGTCCCCTCGGCCAGCAATGCGGCCGCCATCAGCTTGAGCACGCTGTTCTTGGCACCGCCGACGACGACGTCGCCGGCAAGCCGGTTCCCACCTGTGACAAGAAAGCGTTCACTCACAACGTCACAGCGTAACGGCGTGACCGTGGGAACAGCAGAGCCGGTACCGTGACGGCCATGGCAGTCCACCTCACACGGATCTACACGCGCACCGGAGACGACGGAACCACCGGGCTCAGCGACTTCTCCCGGGTGTCGAAGAACGACCCTCGCCTGATCGCCTACGCCGACTGCGACGAGACCAACGCGGCGATCGGTGTCGCTCTCGCGCTGGGGTCGATCCCGGAACGGATCGTCCCGGTCCTGCGGCAGATCCAGAACGATCTCTTCGACGCCGGGGCCGACCTGTCCACCCCGGTGGTCGAGAACCCGAAGTATCCCCCGTTGCGGATCACGCAGCAGTACATCGACCGGCTCGAGGGCTGGTGCGACGAGTTCAACGAGGAACTCGAACCTCTGAAGTCGTTCATCCTCCCGGGCGGAACCCCGGCGGCGGCGCTGCTGCACACGGCCCGCACGGTCGCCCGGCGGGCGGAGCGGTCGGCATGGGCGGCGGTGGCCGCGTATCCGGACGACACGAACGTGTTGCCGGCCAAGTACCTGAACCGGCTCTCGGACCTGCTGTTCATCCTCAGCCGGATCACCAATCCGGAGGGTGACGTGTTGTGGAAGCCCGGAGCGGGCGCGTGAGATAGCCCTCTAGATGGGGCGGCGGCGCTGCGATCGGCCGGACGGCCTGGACTCGACCCAGGACAGGAAGGCCATCAAAGCGCCGCTGTCGAACGCGATCTCGTAGGAGTCGTCGCGGTCGACGACATCGAGGATCACGATGTCCTCGGTCATGATGTCGAATTCACTGCCTTCCGGCTTGCGCCGCGAACGCACGTCGATGCCCTGGCGGGACAGTCGCACGTCGGGTCCGGGCCGAAGGCTCGACAGCTTGTAGAACGCGAGCGTGTTGTCGCCGTATCGAACGATCCCGTGCCGCCAGCCGGCACCGTCGTTCTGTGGCATCACTCGCAGGATCGCGGCGGTACCCCCGCCGCGCAGGGTGAAGACGCGATACAACAAAGCCGCGACGGCAACCGCGAGCAGTATCACGAGGATGTTCAGAATCAGGAATCCAGGTGACACTGCTCGTCGGCTCCGTCGCGGCTTCTCGTTGTTCGACGATCAGGCTCGTTCGACAGCCCGCAGGCGGCCACGGGCCGCTGCGATCTCCGACTCGTCCGCGCTTCCCTCGGCGAGAGTCGACTTGGCTGCCTCGACGTCGATGTCCTCCACGCGGTCGGCGGCCTCGGCGAGCACCCTGACGGTCGACGAGGTCACCGAGAGGAAACCGCCATGGACTGCCATGACGATCCGCTCACCGTCGGTGGTCTTCACGGACACGACGCCGCCCTCGACGAGCTGGCCGAGCACGGGCTCGTGACCGGGCATGATGCCGATCTCGCCCTCGGTGGTCTGGGCGGTGACGAGAGTCGCCGTTCCGGACCACACGCGTTCCTCGACGGCAACGATGTCCACGCTCATCTCAGCCACGATGGCCTACTTTCCGGCGATCTTCTTGGCTGCGGCCTCGACGTCGTCGAGTCCACCGCAGCTGTTGAACGCCTGCTCGGGCAGGTGGTCGAACTCGCCCTTGCACACGCGGTCGAAGGCCTCGATGGTGTCGCGCAGCGGCACGACCGAGCCCGGCTGACCCGTGAACTTCTCGGCGACGATGAAGTTCTGGCCGAGGAACTTCTGGAGACGACGGGCACGGGCGACCGTGACCTTGTCCTCTTCCGAGAGCTCGTCCATACCGAGGATGGCGATGATGTCCTGCAGCTCCTTGTACTTCTGCAGGATCCGCTTGACCTCGTTCGCGACGCGGAAGTGATCCGCACCGACGATGCCCGGCTCGAGGATTCGCGAGGTCGACGTCAGCGGGTCCACAGCGGGGTAGATACCCATCTGGGAGATCGGACGCGAGAGCTCGGTGGTCGCATCGAGGTGGGCGAAGGTGGTCGCCGGCGCCGGGTCGGTGTAGTCGTCGGCGGGGACGTAGATCGCCTGCAGCGAGGTGATCGACTTACCGCGCGTCGAGGTGATGCGCTCCTGGAGCTCACCCATCTCGTCCGCCAGGGTGGGCTGGTAACCCACGGCCGAAGGCATACGACCGAGAAGGGTCGAGACCTCGGAACCGGCCTGCGTGAAGCGGAAGATGTTGTCGATGAACAGGAGCACGTCCTGGCCCTGGACGTCGCGGAAGTACTCCGCCATCGTCAGAGCGGACAGGGCGACGCGCATACGGGTGCCCGGCGGCTCGTCCATCTGGCCGAAGACGAGGGCGGTGTCCTGGAGGACGCCCATCTCCTCCATCTCCAGCTTCAGGTCGGTGCCCTCACGGGTGCGCTCACCGACGCCGGCGAACACCGACGTACCGGAGAACTCACGCGCGATACGGGTGATCATCTCCTGGATCAGAACGGTCTTGCCGACACCGGCGCCACCGAACAGACCGATCTTGCCGCCCTTGACGTACGGGGTCAGCAGGTCGATGACCTTGATGCCGGTCTCGAGGATCTCGGTCTTGCCCTCGAGCTGGTCGAAGGCCGGCGGCTTGCGGTGGATGCCCCACTGCTCGCCGTCGCGACCGGTGCCCGGAGCGTCGAGGCAGTCGCCGAGGGCGTTGAACACGTGGCCCTTGACGACGTCACCGACGGGAACCGAGATCGGGCGACCGGTGTCGACGACAGCGGCGCCGCGGACCAGGCCGTCGGTCGGCTGCATCGAGATCGTGCGGACCAGGTTGTCACCAAGGTGCTGCGCGACCTCGAGGGTCAGGGTCTTCGCCACGGACGGCAGAGTGACCTCTGCGTGCAGGGCGTTGAACAGCTCGGGCACGGCGCCACGCGGGAACTCCACGTCGACGACGGCGCCGATGACGCGGACGACGCGCCCGGCAAGGGCCGACGCCGCACCGGCGTTGTTGTCGGTTACTGCTGCGGTCATTGTGGTTCAGTCACTTCCTGCACTCGAGGCGAGCGCACCGGCACCGCCGACGATCTCGCTGATTTCCTGGGTGATCTGGGCCTGGCGGGCCTGGTTCGCCTGACGGCTGAGGGTGTTCACCAGTTCCGTGGCATTGTCCGTCGCGGCCTTCATGGCGGTACGACGCGCTGCCGACTCGGAGGCCGCCGCTTCCAGCAGCGCCGCGTAGATACGGGTGCTGATGTACTTCGGCAGGAGAGCCTCGAGCAGAGTTCCGGCCTCCGGCTCGAAGTTGTACACCGGCTGCGGCCCCTCGTTGCCCGTGGCCCGGTGCCCGTCGGTGAGCATGTCCTCACCGAGGTCGATCTCCTCCTCGGTGATGTTCACCTCGAGCGGAGCCATCCGGCGGACCTCGGGGGTCTGCGTCAGCATCGACACGAAGCGGGTGTAGACGATGTGCAACTCGTCGACGCCCTCCACGGTGCCTTCACCGTTGGGGGCGGGCACCTCGGCGCCCGAACCCGCCATGAACAGCTCGACCAGGTGACGGCTCGCCTTCGCGGCGTCCGTGTACCGGGGATCCTGGGAGAATCCCGTCCAGGCACCGGCCACCTTCCGCTCACGGAAGGTGTAGTAGCCGAGGCCCTTGCCGCCCATCACGTAGAGCACGGGCTCCTTGCCCTCGCTGACGAGGAGCTGTCGCAGCTCCTCGGCTTCCTTGAGGACGTTGGAGTTGTACCCGCCGGCCATACCGCGGTCGCTGGTCACGACCAGGATGGCGGCACGCTTGGGGTTCTCACGCTCGTTGAGCAGGGGGTGATCCAACGAGGCCGACGCGCTCGCCAGCTCGGAGAGCACCTTGGTGATCTCCTCGGCGTACGGCTTGGACGCTGCCACTCGGGCCTGGGCCTTCGTGATCCGCGACGTCGCGATCAGTTCCTGCGCCTTGGTGATCTTCTTGGTCGAGTTGACCGACTTGATCCGTGAGCGCAGCTCGCGCAAACTCGCCATTCGTCGATCACACTCCCTTCACTGGACGCTGGGTCATGGATTCCCCGCTCACTTGCGAACGGTGGTGCGCTTGACGGAGACCTGCTCCTGCGCGACCTCGTCGGCGTCGAGCGGAGCCGCCTCGGCCTCGTTCACGACGCGGCTGCCGTCGGAGGCGATGAAGCCCTCCTTGAACTTGGCGGTCGCAGCGTGCAGAGCCTCGATCGACTCGTCGGACAGCGCCTTGCCGCCGGCGATCTGCTCGTAGACGCCTGCGGCGTTGCGGTGCAGATCCTCGAGCAGCTCGGCCTCGAAGCGGCGCACGTCCTCGACGGGAACGGAGTCGAAGACACCTTCACCGGCGAGGAAGATCGACACGATCTGGTCCTCGACCGCAATCGGCGAGTACTGGTCCTGCTTCAGCAGCTCGACGAGACGCTGGCCGCGCTCGAGCTGGGCCTTCGAGGCGGCGTCGAGGTCGGACGCGAAGGCGGCGAAGCCCTCGAGCTCACGGAACTGCGCGAGCTCCAGACGCAGCGAACCGGAGACCTTCTTCATGCCCTTGGTCTGGGCGGCACCACCGACTCGGGAGACCGAGATACCGACGTTGATGGCGGGGCGGACGCCCTTGTTGAACAGGTCGGACTCGAGGAAGACCTGGCCGTCGGTGATGGAGATGACGTTGGTCGGGATGTAGGCCGACACGTCGTTCGCCTTGGTCTCGATGATCGGCAGAGCGGTCAGCGAGCCGCCACCGAGCTCGTCGGAGAGCTTGGCGGAGCGCTCCAGCAGACGCGAGTGCAGGTAGAACACGTCGCCGGGGTATGCCTCGCGGCCCGGCGGACGACGCAGCAGCAGCGAGATGGCGCGGTAGGCCTCGGCCTGCTTGGTCAGGTCGTCGAACACGATCAGGACGTGCTTGCCCTGGTACATCCAGTGCTGGCCGAGGGCCGAGCCGGTGTAGGGGGCGAGCCACTTGAAGCCGGCGGAGTCGGAGGCCGGAGCCGCGACGATGGTGGTGTACTCCATCGCGCCGTGGTCCTCGAGGGCCTTCTTGACGCCCGCGATGGTCGAGCCCTTCTGACCGATCGCGACGTAGATGCAGCGGACCTGCTGCTTCGGGTCGCCGGTCTCCCAGTTGGCCTTCTGGTTCAGGATCGCGTCGATGCAGACCGCGGTCTTACCCGTCTTGCGGTCGCCGATCACGAGCTGGCGCTGACCGCGGCCGATCGGGGTCATCGCGTCGATGGCCTTGATGCCCGTCTGGAGGGGCTCCTCGACCGGCTGGCGCTGCAGCACGGTGGCGGCCTGCAGCTCGAGGGCGCGGGTCTCGTCGGCTTCGATGTCGCCGAGGCCGTCGATCGGCTGGCCGAGGGGGTTCACGACGCGGCCGAGGAAGTTGTCGCTCACCGGCACCGACAGAACGTCGCCGGTCCGCTTGACCTCCTGGCCCTCCTGGATGGTCTGGAAGTCGCCCAGGATAACGGCGCCGATCTCGGTGGCCTCGAGGTTGAGGGCCACGCCGAGAACGCCGCCCGGGAACTCCAGCAGCTCGTTGGCCATCGCCGACGGCAGACCGCTGATGTGCGCAATGCCGTCACTGGTGTCGACGACCACGCCGACCTCCTCGCGGGAGGCCTCCGGGGAGTAGCTCGCGGTGTAGTTGTCAATCGCGCTACGGATCTCGTCGGAGGAGATCGTCAGCTCCGCCATGTTCTTCCTGCTCTCGGTATCTGGTCTTCGAAAAGATCTATGTGTGTGTTCGGTAGTGGACTACGTGAGGCTCTTGCGCACTGCAGCGAGGCGACCCGCGGCACTACCGTCGATGACCTCGTCGCCCACCCGGACGACCAATCCACTGAGAAGCTCGGGATCGACCTCGACGTGCACCGTCACAGGCTTCCCGTAGACGCGCGACAGGGTCGCGGTGAGCCGCTCCTCCTGCTGCGCATTCAGAGGCGCCGCACTGCGGACGTGCGCGACGGCACGATCCCGCTGGGTGGCGGCGAGCGCCGACAGTTCGTCGAACGTCTCGGCCGGAGCCTGCTTCAACCGACCGACCGCGTGGACCGCCAGCGCCTCGGTGACTGCGGTCACCTTGCCGTACAGCAGACGGGTCAGCAGATCACGCTTGGCCGAAGCCGCGGTGCCGCGATCCGAGAGCGCCTGCTCGAGCTCGGGGTTTCCGGCCACGATACGGCCGAGACGGAACAGTTCGTCCTCGACGGTGTCGAGCTGATCCTGGTCCGCTGCCGCCTTCAGCAGCGCCTCGCGTCCGAGCTGGACGAGCGAGTCGGTCAGGTCGGCCTGCGCCGACCAGTCCTGGCTCACCGCTGCCTTCACGGTCGCGAGGGTCTGAGGCGAAACCTTGCCGCCGAAGACCTGCTCGGCGAGGGTCTCCCGAACAGCGGCCGGGGCCGAGGCGTCGGCCAGCGCGGTCCGAAGGGTGCGCTGAGAGTCGAGCGCCTCGACCACCGAGAACAGTTCGGAGCCTGCCTGAGCCGCAGCGGCAGTCGCGGCACCCGAGCCCAGGGCGGACTGCAACGCGGAACGCGTATGGACGAGTGCCTCACGGCTTGCTGCGTACATGGTGCTCACTTTCCGGATGCAGAGTCAGCGCTGAGGGAGTCGAGTTCGTCGAGGAACCGATCGATCGAGCCGGCACGCTTCACGTCGTCCGCCAGCGACTCACCGAGGATCTTCTCGGCGAGGTCGACAGCGCTACGTCCGAGATCGCTACGGAGCTCGGCCACGATCTGCTGGCGCTGGGCCTGCAGCTGGGAGTGGCCGGCAGCAACGATCCGGTCGCTCTCCTCCTGGGCCTGCGCCTTCATGTCGGCGATGATCTGCTGGCCCTGTGCACGGGCCTCTTCGCGGATCTGCGCCGCCTCGGTGCGGGCTTCGGCGAGCTGCGCCCGGTACTGCTCGAGCGCGGCCGCAGCCTCCGCCTGAGCTTCCTCTGCCTTCTTGATGCCGCCTTCGATCAGCTCCGAACGCTCGTCGAGCACCTTCTGGAACATCGGAAGCACGAACTTCCAGAAGACGAATCCGACGAGGATCAGGGCGACCAGCGACCAGACGATGTCGTATGTCGCGGGGAGGAGAGGATTCTGGTCCTCCGCCTCCGACGCGAGAATCAGGATGCTGTCAGCCATGGTGGTCGTCGAATCAGAAGATGAAGCCGGCGACGATGCCGATCAGCGCGAGGGCCTCGGTGAATGCGATACCGAGGAACATCGTGGTGCGCAGCTGGCCGGCCATCTCGGGCTGACGAGCCATGCCCTCGATCGCCTTACCGACGACGATGCCGATGCCGATGCCGGGGCCGATGGCGGCGAGGCCGTAGCCGATGGCGCCGGCGCCCGAGATCGTGGTCTCCTGGGCGAGGACGTCTGCTGCCTGAAGCGCAACGCTCATTGGTGTTCCATTCCCTTTCTTGTGGCTCGGCCCCGGGAGTCGGCAACCGAGTCAGTCCTTGTGTAGATGTAGGTCGTGCCGTTCGGGCGAGCTAGTGCTCTTCGGCGTGCAGGGCCAGGTCGATGTACACCGCGGTCAGCAGCGCGAAGATGTAGGCCTGCAGGACGATCACCAGAAGCTCGAAGAAGGTGAACGCGATCCCGCCGATGAGAGATCCGATGCCGAACACCTTCATGAAGCCGTCGGAATCGAAGAAGAAGAACTGGGTGGCGCTGAAGAACAGCACGAGCATGATGTGACCGGCCAGCATGTTGGCCATGAGACGGATGGTCAGCGTGAACGGCCGCAGGATGAAGGTCGAGACGAACTCGATCGGGATCACCAGGATGTGGAGAGCCGGCGGCAGGTTCGGAATGACGATGCTGCTCTTGACGTAGCGGAAGAAGCCGTACTTCTTGATGCCCACGTAGTTGAAGACGATGTAGGCGAGGGCCGCGAGCACGATCGGCATACCGATACGTGCGTTCGAGGAGATGTTGAGGAACGGAATGACCGACGTCAGGTTCAGACCGGCCACCAGGAAGAAGATGGTGGCGATCACCGGGAGGAACCGGCGGCCCTGTTCCTTACCGAGGATGTCCTCGGCGATCTGGATGCGAACGAAGTCGATCATGATCTCCGCGACGTTCTGCACGCCTCGCGGGATGAGCTTCGGACTCCGCAGCGCGAAGAAGAAGAACAGCGCGACGATCAGGGCGACGGCGACGCGGATGATCATCAGCCGGTCCAGCTCGAAGGGGGTGCCTTCGAACAGAACTGCCGGTGGGAAAAAATCAGCTAGTGACGGCGCGTGGAATTCTCCGGCTGCCAAGGTGGTGACGCTCAGCGCTCTCTCCCGTAGTCGGCCGCAGGCATGCCGTCTGCGGTTCGATCGGACATTGACGATCCAGAAGTCGACCAGGTCGGCTCGCGTATTCGCCAGTGGTCCGAACCGTGGATACGGTTCCGCTTCCTGCCGGTGTCGGCGACTCTCGTCGACTCGGCGGTCATTTGACCACGACCGCCTACGAAGTCACAACTGCGTGCGGGGTCGGGACCTTGTGCCTGCAGCGTTACTCTCGCAGGACTCACCCTACCAACTGCTCTACGACAGCGCGTAGGTGGGTTCCTACGTGGGGGGTTATCGACTTTCGGGGCTACTACCGTTCGTCGTTCTCGGCGCCGTCCGAGGACTGCGCGTCGATGTACAGGGCGCGTGTCGACAGCACCCCGTAGGTCTCCGCTCCCAGCACGATGACCAGGGCGAAAACGATGGTGAGGACGAGGGCGTTGCGGCTGTAGAAGTCCATCGAGTCGAGCGAGCCCATGACGACGATGGCCAGGATCAGTTTCAGCAGCCACGTACCGAGCAGAACCGCGCCGGCGGTCATCGCGGGCATCTTCGACGTGAGCAGCACACCGAGCGCGGTGAAGAGGATGAATCCGCCGCCGACCGCAGCACCGATCAGCGCTCCCCACAGTCCGGGGGTCCCGGCGACGATCACGGAGATCACCGACGACACCACGGCCAGGGCGATCAGGCCGAACACCCCGTATCGGACGGCTGTGCGCATCGGCGCCGTCGGATCGGGCATCGCGGGCAGCGGCTGGTCGTGCTCGGGGCGGTCCGGGTTCGTCACGGTATCCGAGCCTAACGGACCCACCGGAAACGCTTCCGCGACCTCGGCTCCTCGCTCTCCCGCTCGTCGTCCTGATGGCGCAGCGACGGCACGGCCGTCACCACGAGGGCGAACACCAGGCCACCGGCGAGGATGAGCACGACGGCACGGCGGTCGAGCAGGGACGATCCGACGGCGCCGAAGGCGAGGATGCCGACCCACAGGTACAGCAGCAGCACGACGCGACGGTGCGAGTGCCCGATCTGCAGCAACCGGTGGTGCAGGTGCATCTTGTCGGGGCTGAAGGGGCTCACGCCGGCGCGGGTCCGGCGGACGATCGCCAGCAGCAGGTCGAGGATCGGGATGAACATCACGGCGCCGACCAGGATCAGCGGCGAGAGCAGACCCAGCAGGTCGCGGGAACCGTAAGCGCTCAACGGGATGAGCCCCGAGGCGCTGGTCGAGATCGCGGCGAGCATCAGGCCGATGAGCATCGAGCCGGAGTCGCCCATGAAGATCTTCGCCGGCTGGAAGTTGTGCGGCAGGAAACCGAGGCAGGCTCCCGCGAGGGCGGCAGCCATGAGCGCCGGCGGATAGGCGGAGACGTCGCCACCCTGGTCGAGCAGCAGGCCGACGGAGAACGCGCAGATCGCGAGGGCGGCGATCAGGCCGAGACCGGCGGCGAGACCGTCGAGACCGTCGACGAAGTTCATCGCGTTGATCATCACCGCGGCGACACCGACGGTGATCAGACCGCCCTGCAGCTGGTCGAGCACGAGGGTGGAGGCGCTGAACGGGTCGTACACGACGATCCAGCTCACGCCCATGACGACGAGCACGCCCGCCGCGGTGACCTGGCCGACGAACTTGGTGAGCGCGTCGAGTCCCCAGCGGTCGTCGACGATGCCCACGACCACGATGACCGACGCCGCGACGAGCGCGGCCCCCATGTCGGGTGTGTATTCGAATCCCCTGGTCAGAGCGGGTAGTTGTTGCGCGAAGAGGATGCCCGCGACGAGGCCGATGTACATGCCGACGCCACCCATCCTGGGTGTCGGCTTCACGTGCACGTCGCGGTCGCGTGGCACGGCGACGGCACCGAACTTCACCGCGACGATCCGCACCACTCCCGTCGCCAGGAAGGTCACGACCGCGGAGGTCAGCAGAACGAGAAGCAGTTCCCTGATCGGCACACCGGCGCCGCGTCCGGATTGGGCCAGCAGTACGGCGGTGGTGTCGGCTGCAGTCACGTGCTCCGTTCCTCCGCCGCTACTCCACGCCGGAACGCAGGCGTTCGGGGTCGTCGCCGAGGACCTCTGCGATCTCCTCCGCCGAGACGGCACCTTCGCGGAGGATGCGCGGCCGGTCACCGGTGAGGTCGACGATCGTCGAGGCGACACCGTGGTCGGCAGGCCCGCCGTCCAGGTAGACGCTCACCGATGCGCCGAGCTGGTCGCGGGCCTCGGTGACGTTCGTGGCGGGTGGCTGCCCGGAGACGTTGGCGCTCGACACGGCGAGCGGCCCGACCTCGCGGAGCAGTTCGAGGATGACCGGATGCAGCGGCATGCGCAGCATGACCGTGCCGCGGGTGTCCCCCAGGTCCCAGGCCAGCGACGGCGCCTGGTGCACCACCACGCTCAGGCCGCCCGGCCAGAAGGCGCGGATCAGTTCCCGCGCCTCGGGGCGCACGGAGGTGACGAGGCCGTCGATGGTGGTCCAGGAGCCCACGAGCACCGGGACCGGCATGTCGCGGCCGCGGCCCTTCGCCTTCAGCAGCGCGTCCACGGCCGACGAGTCGAATGCATCGGCGGCGATGCCGTACACCGTGTCGGTGGGGACGACGACGAGCCGTCCGGCCTTGAGCGCGCCGCGCGCCGCGTTCAGGCCGGCGGCGCGCGAAGCTTGCTGGTTGCAGTCGTACACGGTGCTCACGCACTCATCCTTCCACTCCGGCCGGTGTGATCGACGACGGCCCCCGTCTCGACGGAATCGGTGTCCGCCGGGTCACGAGTACCGATCGCAGACCGTACCTACTTGCGGCGGTTCGCCTCCACCTCGGTGGGAACGCGGTGGGCGGTGACGAAACGCAACTTGCCGGCCAGGTCGGGGTGCTGCACGACGTCGCCGAACACGCGGCGCTGTTCGAACAGTTCCGCCACGAGCATGCCGTTGGTGTCGTCGTGCTCGACGGCGACCGCTCCCCCGATACGCAGCCAGCGTGCGATGTTGGTGACCATCGGCCGGATGACGGAGAGCCCGTCGGGTCCGCCGAACAGTGCCGAGTGCGGGTCGTGCTCGATGACCTCGGGTTCGAGTTCGGCGCCCTCGGGGATGTAGGGCGGGTTCGCGACGATCACGTCGACGGTGCCCTCGAGCTTGGTGAGCAGGGTCCGGTCGGTCACATCGCCCTGGTGCAGGTGGATCGGGGTGTCCCCCTCGGCGGCCCGGGCCTCGGCGTTGCGGCGCGCCCAGGCGAGTGCCTTCGCTTCGAGTTCGACGGCGTGGACGACGGCGTCGGGACGGGCGTGCGCGATCGCGAGGGCCAGCGCACCGGACCCCGTGCACAGGTCCAGGACCACCGGGTTGGGGCGGCCGTGCCGCTCGAGGAAGGCCAGCGCCCACGCCAGGATCAGTTCGGTCTCGGGGCGGGGCACGAACACACCGGGCCCGACGGCGAGGTCGATCTCCCCCATCGGCGAGGTGCCGGTGATGTACTGCAGCGGGATCCGCTCGGCACGCTGCGCGACCATCGCACGGTAGGCGTCGATCGTCGCGGGATCGACGAGCGGGACGAGGCCGAGCCTGCCCCGGTCGACTCCGAGGAGGTGGGCGGCGAGCAGCTCGGCGTCGACTCGCGGGCTCGCCACACCCGCTTCTTCGAGTACGGATGCCGCTTCGAGAATGGCCAGGCGCAGAGGTTGACGGCTCACGCGTACAGCCTGCCACGGCGTCGAAGGCCCCCCGAGCCGAGGTCGATCCCCCACAAAGCACCCGGAACGGACCATCCGCGTGATCTGCACGTACCGGACGTTCCGTGTGAAGCGCGATTGAACCGCTCCTGCGAGGGCAATCCGGGAAGACCGATACCCCACGGTCGGTTTCGTCGACAGAAAGGGATTGCTCATGAAGACACGAACCGTTCGCAGTATCACCGTCCTCGCGGCCGCGGGCGCCACCGCGTTCGCGGCGCCCGCCCTCGCGAGCGCCGAACCCATCGACATCCAGCCCACCCCCATCGGCTGTCCCGCCGGGATCGGGTCCGCGGACACCGAGACACTCACCCAGGAGAACGATCTGGAGGTGGGGGAGATCGAGTTCGAGATCGAGGACGAGGGCGCCGGACTGGGGCAGGTGAACTGGCTCAACCTGCAGACGATGACCTCGGGTGCCGCTGTGCTGCCCGACACGGACCCGGAGGCGGACGACCTCGAGGAGCCCGCCGTGGTGCTCCGGACCGGCGAAGGTCTCGTGGTGAGCGTCGTATGGGGCGATCACCGCAACAGCGACGGCGAGACCTGCTTCCTGCTGCCGGGCGTGGATATCACCCAGGTACCGGGGGTCGCGATCGCTCCCGCGCCGACCGTGACCTAGTCGGAACCGTCACACGGTCCGGCTCGTGGCCGGTTACTCCGCGGCGAGCCGGGCCTCGCGGTCGGCGGCACCGAGCGCGTCGAGCAGAGCGTCGAGTTCACCGTCGAGCACCGCGTCGAGGTTGTGGGCCTTGAACCCGATGCGGTGATCGGTGATGCGGTTCTCCGGGAAGTTGTAGGTGCGGATGCGCTCGGAGCGGTCGACAGTGCGCACCTGGCTGGCCCGCTCGGCCGAGGCCTCGGCATCCGCGGCCTCCTCGGCGGCGGCCTGCAGGCGCGCAGCGAGGACCTGCATGGCGCGGGCCTTGTTCTGCAGCTGCGACCGCTCGTTCTGGCAGGTCACCACGATGCCGGTGGGCAGGTGGGTGATGCGGACGGCGGAGTCGGTGGTGTTGACGCCCTGACCACCCTTGCCCGACGACCGGTACACGTCGATGCGCAGGTCTCCCTCGTCGATCTGCACTTCCTCGACCTCGTCGGGTTCGGGGTAGACGTAGACACCGGCGGCGGAGGTGTGGATGCGGCCCTGCGATTCGGTGACGGGCACGCGCTGTACGCGGTGGACACCGCCCTCGAACTTCAGCCGCGACCACACGCCGTCGCGCACATCGGTCTTCGCCTTGATCGAGAGGGTGACGTCCTTGTAGCCGCCCAGATCGGAGTAGTTGGCGTCGAGCACCTCGACGCGCCAGCCGGCACGCTCGGCGTAGCGGGTGTACATGCGGGCGAGATCCGCGGCGAACAGCGCGGATTCCTCGCCGCCCTCCCCCGACTTGACCTCGAGCACGACGTCCTCGCTGTCGTGCGGGTCGCGGGGGGCGAGCAGATCGGTGAGCGTGAGGTCGAGCTCGGCGACCTTCTCCTCGAGATCGGTGACCTCGGAGGCGAACGACGAGTCGTCGGCGGCGAGTTCGCGCGCGGCCTCGAGGTCCTCCCGGGCCTGCTTCAGCGCGTTGTAGGTCGACATGACGGGAGCGAGCTCGGCGAAGCGTTTGCCGACCCTGCGTGCCGCGGCCGGATCGTCGTGCAGCGACGGATCGGACAGTTGCTGTTCCAGACCCGCGTACTCGGCCAGGATGTCGTCGATGGCCGACGGCTTGGTCTGCCCCGCCATGGGTGTGCTCCGCTCTCGTTGGTTCCTGTGGGTGCCGGGATGCGTGCGCCTCGGGTACCCGCGGGGACACCCCTGCACGCGAAAATGCCGACGCCCGGCCTGCACGAGGGCAGAACCGGGCGTCGGCGTGGCAGCTAGCTGTCGGCAGCGGCCTTCTTCGGCGTGCGCTTGCCGTAGCGAGCCTCGAAGCGTGCGACACGTCCACCGGTGTCGAGGATCTTCTGCTTGCCGGTGTAGAACGGGTGGCAGTTGGAGCAGACTTCGACGGTGATCCGTCCCGACTCCTTCGTGCTACGCGTCTCGAACGTGTTGCCGCAACCGCAGACGACGGTCGTCGGCACGTAGTTGGGGTGGATTCCTGACTTCATGGTGTCCCTTTCATGGCCGCCGGGTCGCCTTCGCGGATCGATGACGTGAACCGGAGCCGGACTGAGCCTGTCGATTATGCCAAACGAAGGGCCCCGGGAAGAAATTCCCCGGGGCACCGACGTCAGTCCTCGAGTGCCCCCGGTGCGGTCTTGGCGACCTGCATGAGGAACTCGATGTTCGTCTTGCTCTTCTTGAGCCGATCGATGAGCAGATCGATCGCCTGCTGCGAGTCGAGACCGGACAGCACCCGGCGGAGCTTGTGCACCACCGCGAACTCGTCGGGGCTCATGAGCAGCTCGTCCTTGCGGGTACCGGACGGGTTCACGTCGACCGCCGGGAACACCCGGCGCTCGGCGATCTTCCGGTCGAGCTTGAGCTCGGCGTTACCGGTGCCCTTGAACTCCTCGAAGATGACGGTGTCGCCGGTCGAACCCGTCTCGACCATCGCGGTGGCGATGATCGTGAGCGAGCCGCCGTTCTCGATGTTGCGGGCGGCGCCGAGGAACCGCTTGGGCGGGTACAGCGCGGTCGAGTCGACACCACCGGACAGGATGCGGCCGGAGGCCGGCGACGAGTTGTTGTACGCGCGGCCGAGACGGGTGATCGAGTCGAGCAGCACGACGACGTCCTGGCCCATCTCGACGAGACGCTTCGCCCGCTCGATGGCGAGCTCGGCGACCGAGGTGTGGTCCGACGGCGGCCGGTCGAAGGTGGAGGCGATGACCTCGCCCTTCACCGAACGCTGCATGTCGGTGACCTCTTCGGGGCGCTCGTCGACGAGCACGACCATCAGGTAGCACTCGGGGTTGTTGACGGCGATCGCGTTGGCGATGTCCTGCAGGACGGTGGTCTTACCGGCCTTCGGCGGCGACACGATCAGCGCGCGCTGGCCCTTGCCGATCGGCATGACCAGGTCGATCACACGCGTGGTGAGGATGTTCGGCTGCGTCTCGAGGCGCAGGCGCTGGTTCGGGTACAGCGGGGTGAGCTTGTTGAACTCGGGCCGGCGCTTGGCCGACTCGACGTCGCGGCCGTTGACGGTGTCGAGGCGCACCAGCGGGTTGAACTTCTGGCGCTGGTTGCCCTGCTCGCCCTCGCGGGGCACCCGCACGGCGCCGGTGATGGCGTCGCCGCGGCGCAGACCGTTCTTGCGCACCATGTTCATCGACACGTACACGTCGTTCGGGCCGGCGAGGTAGCCGGAGGTGCGGACGAACGCGTAGTTGTCGAGCACGTCGAGGATGCCGGCGACCGGCTGCAGGACGTCGTCCTCGCGGATCTCGGGTTCGCGCGAGTCCGAACCGCTCTCGCCGCGGTCGCGTCCGCGGCGACGCTCGCGGAAGCGACGGCCCCGGCGACCGCGGCCGCCTTCCTCGTCGTCTCCGCCACGGTTGTCCTGGCCGCCCCGGGGGCCCTGGCCGCCGTCACGCTCGCCACCGTCCTGGCCGCGCTCGTTCTGGTTGCGGTCACCCTGGTTGCGGTCGCCCTGATTGCGGTCGCGGCGGGACTGGCCGCCCTCACCCGCGTTGCGCTCCTGGCCCTTGTCGCGGTCCTGACGGGCCTCACCCGCGGACTCGGTGGTCTCGGCCTGCTGGCCTTGCTCGCCCTGGTCGGCGTTCCGACGACCGCGGCGGCCGCGGCCGCGGCGGCCACCCTCGGACTCGTTCTCACCGGAGGGCTGCTCGGCGGGCGCATCCGACGAACCGTTCTCGACGACGGCGGGATTCGCCTCGGCGGAAGCGGCCTCGGGGGCGGCGGCCTCGGCGTTCCGGGCACGGCGACCACGAGCGGGACGCGCGGCCGGCTCCTCGTCGTTCTTCGTGGGTGCAGCCGTCTCGGCGGCTGCGGGCTGCGCGGCAGGCGCGGCATCGGAGCCGCCTCCCTGCCGTTCCTTGATCGCAGCGATGAGATCGCCCTTGCGCATCCCGGAGGTGCCCTTGATGCCGAGTTCGGCGGCGAGGGCACGCAACTCGGCCAGCACCATGCCCGACAGGCCGGTGCCGCGCCGGCCACGGGTGGTCCGGGTACCGGCAGCCTCGGGAATGTCGAGAGCAGGTGTAGCGATCAGGTCCGTATCTGTCACGGAGATCCTTCCTTCCCTCGCTCGCTCCATGCGCAGTCGAGGGTTCGTCCCGCAGATCAGTTCGTGCACTGAGCTGGGATTTGCCGTACGAGTTCAGGGAAAACGAACGGTCGGCACGTCCGCCACCACACCGATATCCGGTAGGTGCGGTCTAGTCCCTCTCCCGGATCCGGGAGCAGGTGAGGATCGATCCAGGATCGACGCCCCAATGGAGCTGGAGTGAGTGCCCTGGAGAATCCGGCGACTGATACGCACGACGTGCGGACACCCCACAGAATAGCGACGATCGGTACGTAGAGCAAGAACGTGCGCGCCGATACGGTGGTGTGTCGTCCACCACCGTATCGCGCGTCACCACTGCATTCGAGGGCCGAGCCGGACTCAGTCGACCTGGACGCCCTCGGCGACCTCGAGGTCGTGCACCCGGAGGCCGTCGGCCTCGGCGGCGGCCCGCAGATTGTCGGGCAGCGTGGAGGTCGTCAGGGCCAGCACGGTCGGGCCGGCCCCGGACACCACGGCGGCGATACCCGCCTGGCGCAGGGTCGCCACCCACTTGGTGGTGAGCGGCAGCGCGGAGGCCCGCTGCGACTGGTGCAGCAGGTCCTGGGTGGCCGGCATCAGCAGCTCGGGACGCTCGGTGAGCGCCACGACGGCGAGCGCCGCCCGGCTGACGTTGAACGCGGCGTCGCGGTGCGGGACGAGTTCGGGCAGCAGACCCCGGGTGTGGGCCGTGGACGACCGCACGGACGGGACCAGGGCGTAGACCTTGATGTCGGAGTGCACCGGCAGCGACACCGCACGGTAGGTCCGCTGCTCGGAGTCGACCTCCGACTCGGTCCACGACACGACCGCTCCCCCGAGCACGCTCGCCGCGGCGTTGTCGGGATGTCCCTCGAACTCGGAGGCGAGCTGCACGAGCTGCGCGTCGTCGAGGACCCGCTCAGGCGCGACCTTACGGACGAGACCGTTGGCGGCGGCGAGACCGCCCACCGCCGCCGAAGCCGACGACCCGAGTCCACGGGAGTGCGGAATCACGTTGTGGCACACCACGTCCAGGCCGTCCGCCCAGACACCGGCCGCCTCGAGACCGCGCTCGACGGCCCGGACGACCAGGTGTGAGGGCCCCCACGGCACCTCCTGGGCGCCTTCCCCCTCGACACGCACGTCGAGACCCGAAGCGGTTGTGGTGACGGTGATCTCGTCGTACAGCCCGACAGCGAGGCCCAGGCAGTCGAAACCGGGGCCGAGGTTCGCGCTCGAGGCGGGAACCCGCGCCGTCACCGAGAGCCCGACGGGCAACGTCTGCGTCATGTCCTGTTTCCCAACGGAGGAAGGCGTGCCGGTCAACTCAGGCCAACTCGAGTGCCGAGGCGACCGCAACGGGATCGACCGGGATCGGTTCGACCACGGGCACGTCGCGCAGTGCCGTATCGGGATCCTTCAGACCGTTGCCGGTCACGGTGCACACGACCTTCAGGCCGCGCTCGAGCCAGCCCTCCTTGCTCGCGGCGAGCAGACCCGCGATCGAGGCGGCCGAGGCCGGCTCGACGAAGATCGACTCGGTCTTCGCGAGCAGCCGGTAGGCCTCGAGGATCTCCTCGTCGGTCGCGGCACGGAAGGCGCCGTTCGATTCCTCCTTGGCCGCGACGGCACCGTTCCACGAGGCGGGCGCGCCGATGCGAATGGCGGTGGCGATGGTCTCGGGCTCCTTGACCGGATGACCGAGGACGAGCGGGGCGGCACCGGCGGCCTGGACACCGAGCATGCGCGGGCGGCGCGTGCTCAGGCCGTCGGCGGCGTACTCGCTGTAGCCCTTCCAGTAGGCCGTGATGTTGCCGGCGTTGCCGACCGGGAGGATGTGCACGTCGGGCGCGTCGCCGAGGGCGTCGACGATCTCGAAGGCGGCGGTCTTCTGGCCCTCGATGCGAACCGGGTTGACCGAGTTCACCAGGCCGATGGTGGAGAACTCCGCGGTGGTCTTGCGGGCGAGCTCGAGGCAGTCGTCGAAGTTGCCCTCGACCTGCACGATCTTCGCGCCGTGCATCACGGCCTGGGCCAGCTTGCCCATCGCGATCTTGCCCTGCGGCACCAGCACGGCGCAGCCGATGCCGGCGCGGGCGGCGTAGGCGGCGGCCGAGGCCGAGGTGTTGCCGGTGGAGGCGCACAGCACGGCCTGCTTGCCGGTGGCGAGCGCCTCGGTGACCGCCATGGTCATGCCGCGGTCCTTGAAGGAACCGGTGGGGTTGAGACCCTCGACCTTGATGTGGACCTCGCAGCCGGTGATCTCCGACAGGCGCGGAGCCGGGAGCAGCGGCGTGCCGCCCTCGCGCAGCGTGACCGTCTTCCAGTCGTCACCGATCGGCAGGCGCGAACGGTACGCCTCGATCAGGCCCGGCCACGGCTTGTGCACGGGGGTGGTGTTCTTCTCGGCCGCGCTCATTCGGCGGATCCCTCCAGTCTCAGGACGCTGGTCACAGCGATCACGGATTCGAGCTTGTCGAGCGCTGCGACGGTGTCCGCCAGCGCACGATCGGTTGCCCGGTGTGTCAGAACCACCAGGCGGGCGGCCTCGCCGGCCCCCTCCTGGCGCACGGCGGCGATGCTCACGCCGCGCGTGGCGAACTCGGAGGCCACCGCGGAGAGCACACCGGCCCGGTCGGCGACCTTCAGGTTCACGTAGTAGCGCGTGAGGATGTCGCTCATCGGCGCAACCTCGAGCTGCGCGTACTTCGACTCACGCGGTCCTCGTCCCCCCTGCACGCGGTTGCGTGCGGCCATCACCAGATCGCCCATGACGGCGGACGCGGTGGGCGCGCCACCGGCGCCCTGGCCGTAGAACATGAGGCGACCGGCCGCCTGGGCCTCGACGACGACGGCGTTGAACGCGCCGTTGACGGCGGCGAGTGGGTGCTCGCGGGGCACCAGGGCCGGGTAGACCCGGGCGGAGACGCGGTCGCGGCCGTCCGGGCCGGGCACACGCTCGCACAGGGCGAGCAGCTTGATCGTGCAGTTGAGCGCCCGCGCGGACGTCAGGTCCGCAGCGGTGATCGACGAGATGCCCTCGCAGTACACGTCGGCGGCGGTCACCCGGGTGTGGAAGGCGATCGACGCGAGGATCGCGGCCTTGGCGGCGGCGTCGTGGCCCTCCACGTCGGCGGTCGGGTCGGCCTCCGCGTAACCGAGGCGGCTCGCCTCGGCGAGGGTCTCGGCGTAGTCCGCGCCGGTCTCGTCCATCGCGGACAGGATGTAGTTGGTGGTGCCGTTGACGATGCCGACCACCCGGTCGACGCGGTCGCCGGCGAGCGACTGGGTCAGCGGGCGGATCACCGGGATCGCGCCGGCCACGGCCGCCTCGAAGTAGAGGTCGACGTTGCGGGCCTCGGCGGTCTCGGCGAGTTCGCCGGTGTACGCGGCGAGCAGGGCCTTGTTGGCCGTGACCACGGACTTGCCCGAGTCGAGGGCGGTGCGCACCAGGGTCCGCGGCAGGTCGATGCCGCCGATCAGCTCGACGACGATGTCGACGTCGTCGCGCTTGATGAGCGCCTCGGCGTCCGTCGTGACCAGCTCGGCCGGCAGACCGCGGTCGCGCGAGGCGTCGCGGACGGCGACACCGCGCAGCACCAGCGGCGCCCCGATGCGGGCTTCGAGGTCGGCGGCGTCGTCGCGGATGATCCGCACGACCTCGGCACCGACGGTGCCGTGCCCGAGGACGGCCACACCGACCGGGCGGGGGCCCGATGCATCGGTCACCGTTGCATTGGTCACTCCGAAACCTCCAAGCTGAGCAGATCTTCGACGGTCTCGCGGCGCAGCAGGACGCGCGGGACGCCGTCCTTGACCGCCACGACGGCAGGGCGAGGCAGCAGGTTGTACCTGCTGGACATCGAATAGCAGTATGCACCCGTGGCCGCGACCGCCAGTAAATCACCGGGTGCCAGGTCGGCGGGCATCCAGGCGTCGCGGATGACGATGTCACCGCTCTCGCAGTGCTTGCCCACCACGCGGGAGACCACCGGCTCGGCGTCGCTCACGCGGGAGACGAGGCGCGATTCGTACTCGGCCTGGTACAGGGAGGTGCGGATGTTGTCGCTCATGCCGCCGTCGACGCTGATGTAGCGGCGCGTGTTGCCGGAGCCGACCTCGACGTCCTTGATGGTGCCGACCTCGTAGAGGGTGATCGTTCCCGGTCCGGCGATGGCGCGGCCCGGCTCGACCGCCAGGGTCGGCTCGGGCAGCCCGGCGAGGGCCGACTCGTTGCGGACGATGTCGCCCAGCTTCGCGGCGAGATCCGCGACCGGCGGCGGGTCGTCGCTCGGCACGTAGGAGATGCCGAGGCCACCGCCGAGGTCGACGATGTGCATCTGCGAGGTCTTCTCCACCCCGAACTCGGCGACGATGTCGCGCAGCAGCCCGATCACGCGGTGGGCGGCCAGCTCGAAGCCGTCGACGTCGAAGATCTGCGAGCCGATGTGGCTGTGCAGACCGACGAGCCGGAGGTGGTCGGCGGCGAACACCCGGCGCACGGCCTCCATCGCCTTGCCGCCGGCCAGCGACAGGCCGAACTTCTGGTCCTCGTGCGCGGTGGAGATGAACTCGTGCGTGTGCGCCTCGACACCGACGGTGACGCGGATGAGCACGTCCTGCACGACACCGGCCTCGCGGGCGACCTCGTCGAGGCGGTCGATCTCGGACAGCGAGTCGATGACGATGTGCCCGACACCGGCCTCGACCGCCGTCTTCAGCTCCCGCACGGACTTGTTGTTGCCGTGCATGGCGATCTTCTCGGCCGGGAAACCGGCGTGCAGGGCCACGGCGAGTTCGCCGCCGGAGGCGACGTCGAGGGACAGCCCCTCCTGGTGCACCCAGCGGGCGACCTCCGTGCACAGGAACGCCTTGGAGGCGTAGTGCACCTTCGCGGACGGACCGAACGCCTCGGCGATCTCCCGGCAGCGGGACCGGAAGTCGTCCTCGTCCACGACGAACAGCGGCGTGCCGTACTTCTCGGCGAGGTCGGTGACCGCGACACCCGCGATCCGCAGCACCCCGTCCTCACCGCGGGCGGCGTTGCGCGGCCACACGTGCGGGACGAGTTCGTTGAGGGCCGCGGCGTCGGCGGGACGCACGGGCAGGTTCGGGGCGTGCGGGATCTCCGCGTGACGCGGGCCCGCCGGATGCGCGCTCACATCCGCTCCGGAGCGCTGACGCCGAGCAGACCGAGGCCGTTGGCGAGGACCTGGCGCGCGGCGGCGCACAGGGCCAGACGTGCGGTGTGCAGCGGGCCGGCCTCCTCGTCGCCCTGCGGCAGGATGCGGCAGGCGTCGTAGAAGCGGTGGTAGGTGCCCGCCAGCTCCTCGAGATAGCGCGCGACGCGGTGCGGCTCGCGCAGTTCGGCGGCCTTCGCGAGGACGCGCGGGTACTCGCCGAGAGTGCGGATGAGGTCGCCCTCGCGGTCGTGGGTGAGCAGCGAGAGGTGGGCGCCCTCGGCGGTGAGGCCGAGATCGGCGGCGTTGCGCGCGATCGACGACAGGCGGGCGTGGGCGTACTGGACGTAGTACACCGGGTTCTCGTTGGTGGTGCTCGCCCACAGCTCGAGGTCGATGTCGATGCTCTGGTCGACCGACGAGCGCACGAGCGCGTAGCGGGCGGCGTCGACGCCGATGGCCTCGACGAGGTCGTCGAGGGTGATGACGGTGCCGGCGCGCTTGCTCATCTTCACGGCTTCGCCGCCGCGGACGAGGTTGACCATCTGGCCGATCATGACCTCGACGGTGTCGGGGTCGTCACCGAAGGCGGCCGCCGCGGCCTTCAGGCGGGCGATGTAGCCGTGGTGGTCGGCGCCGAGCATGTAGATGCACAGGTCGAAGCCGCGCGAGCGCTTGTCCTGGAAGTAGGCGATGTCGCCGGCGATGTAGGCGGCGTTGCCGTCGGACTTGATGACGACGCGGTCCTTGTCGTCGCCGTAGTCGGTGCTCTTGAGCCACCAGGCGCCGTCCTCGAAGTAGAGGTTGCCCGATGCCTTGAGGGTCTCGACGGCCTTGTCGACGGCGCCGGACTCGAACAGCGAGTTCTCGTGGAAGTACACGTCGAAGTCGACGCCGAACTCGTGGAGGGTGCGCTTGATGTGCGCGAACATCAACTCGACGCCGATCGAGCGGAACACCTCGTGGCGTTCGGCCTCGGGCAGGTCCAGGGCGTCGGGGCGCTGCTTCAGCACGGCGGCGGCGATGTCGACGATGTAGGCACCGGCGTAACCGTCCTCGGGCGCGGGCTGCCCCTGGGCGGAGGCGATCAGCGACCGGGTGAAGCGGTCGATCTGGGCGCCGTGGTCGTTGAAGTAGTACTCGCGGGTGACCTGCCCGCCGCGGGCGGTGAGGATGCGGCCGAGCGCGTCGCCGACCGCGGCCCAGCGGGTGCCGCCGAGGTGGATCGGGCCGGTGGGGTTGGCGGAGACGAACTCCAGGTTGATCCGGGCGCCGCCGAGATCGTCGCCGCTGCCGTAGGCGTCGCCTTCGTCGAGCACCTTGGCCACGATGGCGCCCTGGGCGTCGGCGGCGAGGCGGATGTTGAGGAAGCCGGGTCCGGCGACCTCGGCGGAGTCGATGCCGTCGGCCGCGGCGAGGGCCTCGGCGATCCAGGTGGCGAGCTCGCGCGGGTTCACGCCGACCTTCTTCGCGACCTGCATGGCGACGTTGGTCGCGTAGTCGCCGTGCTCCGGATTGCGCGGGCGCTCGACGGTGAGGGTCTCGGGAAGAACGGAGGCATCGAGACCACGGTCGGTGAGGACACCGGCAGCGGTTCCACGGAGCAGCTGAGCAAGGTCGGAGGGAGTCACAGGTGTCCATCCTATTGGCTGGTCGATCGCGACGCGGACACTCCCCCTGCGGACGCTCGGCCACATCCCGCGGGTACGGCCGTAGAGTTGGCAGCGAGTGTGCGCCCCACCGGGGCTGCGCCCGTATGTCAACCCGTCGAAAGAGCACCCAGCGATGCCCAGCGGTTCGGTTAGTGGCGGTTCCGGTAACAGCAAGTCCGGAGCCAAGTCGTCGAAGGCCATCCAGGCCGCGAAGAAGAAGAGCGGGGGCGCTCGCGGCGTCCCGCCGCAGCGTCAGATCCCGTGGTTGACGATCGGCGGCGTGGCTGTCGTCGTGATCCTGGTCGCGGTGATCGCCGTGAGCATCATCCCGAAGGCGCAGGACAAGCAGGCGCTGGAGGCCTGGACCCCGTCGGAGTCCAACCAGGACCCCTCGGGCGAGATCGAGGGTGTGCTGAAGATCGACTATCCCGCCGGTGTGCACATCGCTCCCGGGCAGCGTGTCGCCTACGACCAGAGCCCGCCCTTCGGCGGCCCGCACGACTCCGTCTGGGCCACCTGCACCGGTACGGTCTACGCGCAGCCGGTCCGCACCGAGAACATGGTCCACTCCCTCGAGCACGGCGCCGTGTGGATCGCCTACAACCCGGATCTGGTCGACGACGCCGGGGTCGACACCCTCGCCGCGAAGGTCGACGGCCGTACCTACACGATGATGTCGCCCTATCCGGGCCTGGACGCCCCGATCTCGCTGCAGTCGTGGGGCCACCAGCTCAAGGTCGACAGCGCCGACGACGAGCGCATCGACCAGTTCATCGCCGCACTGCGTCTGAACCGGTACACCTACCCGGAGGTCGGTGCGAGCTGCTCGACGATCCCCGGTTCGTTCGACCCGGCGAACCCGCCGGCCTTCGACGCCTCCGATCCCGGCCCCGACGCGGTACCGATGGAGGCGGAGTCCGTCGGTGAGATGCAGCAGGCTCCGGCCGGGAGCTGACGATGAGCGAGAACTCCGGCGAGAACTCCTCGGACAGGTCGCGGTCCCTGCTGGTGCTGCTCGCCGTCGCCGCGGTGGCGGTGGGCTTCCTCGCCGGTTTCGTGGCGCGGCTCCCGTTCGAGGACTCGGCTCCGTCCACTCCCGCCCCGGATTCCGTGGATGTCGGCTTCGCGCAGGACATGATCGTGCACCACGATCAGGCCGTCGAGATGGCGACGATCGCGATCACCAACTCCGACGACGACCGGATCCGCAACATCGCCTACGACATCCTCACCACCCAGCAGAACCAGATCGGGCAGATGCAGGGCTGGCTGTCGCTGTGGGACCGGGCGCTGCTGCCCACCGGTGAGCACATGGTGTGGATGACGGAGTCCGAGGATCACGGTCACGGCGGGCACGACGCGACGATGGGGGCCGAGGGTGCGAGCGGCTCGCACCTCATGCCCGGCATGGCGTCCGCCGAGGACATGGCGGACCTGCGGGCCGCGCGCGGCCCCGAGTTCGACGTGCTATTCCTGCAGCTGATGCTGCGCCACCATCAGGGCGGGCTGCCGATGATGGAGTACGGGCAGCAGTACGCGAGCACCACCGCGGTGCGCGATCTCGCCGGGACGATGGTGGCGACGCAGCAGTCCGAGACGGAGCTGATGACCGGGTTGCTCGCCGAACGCGGCGCCGAACCGCTGCCGATGAACTGAAGCAGCCCGGGAGAGTGGCCGAAAAACCGTCTCTGACCTGCCGATGTGGACTTGAGCGATCTATGCGCTAGGCTAACTCCCGCACCGCTGGTCATCCGGTGGTCCGGATGCCCTCGTAGCTCAGGGGATAGAGCGCTTGCCTCCGGAGCAAGAAGTCGCAGGTTCGAATCCTGCCGAGGGCACCACGAAGGCCCCGCTTCACACGAAGCGGGGCCTTCGGCGTTCCCGGGGTCGGATGCCCTCCCCGTTCAGCTCCCGGCGGTGAGGGGCGTGGGGTCGAAGTAGTCGCGCAGGGCGGCGATCCTGCCGTCCCGGATCTCGAACACCCCGGTGACGGGCAGTTCGACGGTGCGGCCGTTCATGGTGAACACGTCGGTGCGTTCGTTGAGCACGATGTCGCCGGAGACGGCCTGGTGGTGGATGCGGTACTCGATGCCGCCGAACGAGGCGGTGAAGCCGGCGACGTACTCCTCGATCGCGGCGCGGCCGCGGATCGGTTCCATCGGGATGTTGTGGAAGACCGCGTCCTCGGTGAAGAACCCGGCGATCGTGGCGGGGTCGGGATCGGCCCAGGCCCGACAGAACTCGGTGACCAGCTCGTCGGGGCCGCTGTGTTCCGCGGCGCTCATCGGGCCGCCACCCGCGCGAAGCGGGCCGGTTCGGTGCCCGGGATGCGGCGGACGCGTCCGCGTTCGATGAGCTGCCGGATGTGGGCGGACCCTTCGGCCAGCGCCATCCGCTTGCCGTGCAGAGGCGTCTCGTCCCAGGGCCGGTACCAGCGCATACGGGCGGTGGCCTCCCACAGGGTGAGGTCCTCGTCGCCGAAGGCGTCGTAGAGGTCGTCGAGGCGCTGCTCGTGGTGGGCGAGGAGTTCGTCGACCCGGCCCGGCAGGTTCTCGATCTGCTGCCGGTGTGCCGGCAGTGCACGCCGCACGGGCAGCGCCGCGACCGCGCGCAGCGAGTCGAGGTATTCCCCCAGCGCGTCGCGTTGCGGCAGCGGGAAGTCGAACTCGCCGACGTGCGGTGTGGTGGTGGCCAGGACGTGGTCGCCGCTGAACAGCACGCCGTGCTCCTCGAGCAGGAAGCACGCGTGCCCGGCGGTGTGGCCGGGGGTCAGGACGGTGCGCAGCGACCGTCCGGTCAGCGGGATCATCTCGTCGGGGCCGAGTTTGCGGTCCGGCAGCGCGTCGGGCCGGCCGGGTGCGGTGCCGACGGTGGCGAGGAAGGCGTCGATCTCCGTCTCGGGTGCACCGGCGCGGCGCAGCAGCTCGGCCTCCTCCCGGCTGCGGTCCTCGTCGGAGATCATGACCTCGAGGTACGCGAAGTCGGCCTCGTTCATCGCCACCCAGCAGCCGGACGCCTCGCGGATGCGGCCGGTGAGGCCGACGTGGTCGGGGTGGAAGTGGGTGACGACGACGCCTTCGACGTCGGTCACGGACAGGCCGGCGACGGCGAGGCCGTCCTGCAGTGCGGCCCAGGAGGTGTCGTCGTTCCAGCCGACGTCCACGAGCACGACACCGCCCGGGGACTCCATCACGTAGACCTGGGTGTCGCCGACGGGCAGGTCGGCGACCGGGACGGGGACGAGGTGGATCCCGTCCCCGATGTCACGTGCTTCGGTCATATGTGATGCCTCCCAATGGATGTGTGCTTCCGATCGAAGCTACACAAAAGTTCAACTGTTGTCCGGATCCGGTTCGATGATCGCGACGATGGAGCGGATCTCCCCCGCCGGGATGTCGAAGTGCTCGGTGACCGCCACCGACGTCTCGGTGCTCGGCCCCGCTGCGATGTCGAGGACGAACCGCGCGACGACGCTGTGGTGCCACTCGCGGAACCGCAGGTCGCGGATCCGGCGGATCGGCCGGTACTCCGGGCCGTTCTCGAGGCGGTCGCGGATCTCGGAGCCGCTGTCGCCGGTCCGTTCCCCGTTCTCGACCCGCCAGGCGTCGGCCGCGAGCCGCACGTGGGACGCGTCGTGGCTCACCAGGGAGCGGATGTAGGCGCGGGCCATCGCCACCCGGGGGCTGTCGGTCGGCCCGGTGGCGTGCACGGCCAGCGCCGACATCACCTCCGGTGCCCAGTCGGCGCGGCAGATCACCAGATCGGGCAGATAGGGGTGCGGGCGGTTGTACTCCAGTTCGCTGCCGTCGATCCGGGCGCAGTGGAGTCCGGCGGCCTGCGCGACAGCGACCGGGGCCGCGGAGTCCCATTCCCACTGCCCGCCGGCATGGATGTAGGCGTCGGCCTCCCCACGGACCACCGCCATCGCCTTGGCTCCCGCCGAGCCCATGCGGATCAGGTCGGCCCCGAGGTCGCGGGCGAGGCCGAAGACGAACTCCGGGGGCCGGCTGCCGCTGACGACGATGCGAGGACGGCCGCGGGCCGCCCGCGAGGGGGGTGCGGGATCGGCGGTGCTGTGGACGAGGCCGAGGGCGGGCTGGGCGACGGCGGCGGCGGTGAGGCCGCGTCCGGCCTCCCATAGCGCGACGTGGACCGCCCAGTCGACGTGTTCGGGCATGCCGTACTCCTTCGACCCGTCGAGAGGGTCGATGATCCACACCCGCTCGGCGTCGAGCCGGGCGGGATCGTCGGCGGATTCCTCGGAGAGCACCGCGTCGCCGGGGCGTGCGGCGGCCAGCCGTTCGAGGATGTAGGTGTTGGCGGCGTGGTCGCCGCGGCGGCCCAGTTCCCGCCCGGTGAGGGCGTCGCCTTCGATCGCGCGGACGGTGAGCAGCAGTTCACCTGCGCCGGAGGCGGTCTCGGCGGCGAGTCGGGCATCGTCGAGGCGGTCGTCGTGCGTCATGCCCTCAACAATTCCACGATGCGGGCCGCCTGCACGGCAGGCGTGCCGTCGTGGGGATGCAGCACGAGATCGGGCTGCAGGGGCGGCTCGTAGGGGTCGTCGATGCCGGTGAAGCCGGTGATCTCCCCCGCCCGGGCCCGCGCGTACATGCCCTTCGGGTCGCGGGCCTCGCACTCGGTGAGGGGTGTGTCGACGAAGACCTCGAGGAACGGGATCCCGGCCTCCTCGTGCTGCCGCCGGATGCGGTCGCGGTCCTGCCGGTAGGGGCTGATCAGCGCGCAGACGGCGACGAGCCCGGCGTCGGCCATCAGCTGGGCGACCGCGCCGACCCGACGGATGTTCTCCGCGCGGTCCTCGGGGCCGAACCCGAGGTCGGCGTTGAGGCCGTGCCGGAGGTTGTCGCCGTCGAGGCGGTAGGCAGGGATGCCGGCGGCGATCAGTTGCCGTTCGAGTTCGACGGCGAGCGTGGACTTGCCGGAGGCCGACAGCCCGGTGAGCCACACCGTCGCCCCCGTCGTCCCCCGTTCGGCCCGCGACACCGCGGCCGCGTGCCAGACCACCCGGCTGTCCGCCAGCGTGGGACCGGTGATCGTCCCGGCGGCGACGGTGTTGCCGGTGCGCTCGTCGACCAGGACGAAGCTTCCGGTGGTGCGGTTGCGCCGGTAGGGGTCGAACAGCAGCGGCTGCTGCGTGCGCAGCTGCACGCGGCCGATCTCGTTGAACCGGAGGGAGCCGGCGGATTCGTCACGGTGCAGCGTGTCGACGTCGAGGCGGTAGTCCAGCCGGACCACGCGGGCGGAGGTCGAGCGTGTGGTGTGCAGCAGCACGTAGCGGGCGTCGGGTTCGAGTGCGGAGTTCTCGTCGAACCAGCACACCATCGCGTCGATGCCGGTGCCGACGAGCGGGCGGTTGTTGGGGCGGCACAGCATGTCGCCGCGGCCGACGTCGAGGTCGTCGTCGAGCTCGACGCACACCGCTGCTCCGGCGTAGGCGTGATCGAGCGGTGCGCCGCCCGGCCCCCACACCTTCCGCACTTTCGTGCCGAAACCCGAAGGGAGGACGACCACGTCGTCCCCGGGGGCGAATCCGCCCGCGGCGACGGTGCCGGCGTAGCCGCGGAAGTCGCGGTGTTCACCGGCGCCGGGCCGGATAACGTACTGCACCGGCAGGCGCGCGTCGACGAGATTGGTGTCGGAGGCGATGTGGACCTGTTCGAGATGGTGCAGCAGCGAAGTGCCCTCGTACCAGGGCATGTTCGCGGTGCGGGAGACGACGTTGTCGCCGTGCAGCGCCGAGACCGGGACGAAGGCGAGGTCCGGGATGTCGAGTTTCGCCGCGAAATTGCGGAACTCGTCGCAGATCTCGTCGAATCGGCTCTGCGACCAGTCGACGAGGTCCATCTTGTTGATGCACAACACGACGTGCCGTACCCCCAGGAGGGACGCGAGGAAGGCGTGCCGCCGGGTCTGACGGACGATGCCCTTGCGGGCGTCGACGAGGACGAGTGCGAGGTCGGCGGTGGATGCCCCGGTGACCATGTTGCGGGTGTACTGCTCGTGCCCGGGGGTGTCGGCGATGACGAACGAGCGTTGCGGAGTGGCGAAATAGCGGTAGGCGACGTCGATGGTGATGCCCTGTTCGCGTTCGGCGCGCAGACCGTCGGCGAGCAGGGCGAGGTCGGCACGGTCGGCACCGCGGTCGAGGCTCGTGCGGGTCACCGCCTCGAGCTGGTCCTCGAAGACCGCCTTCGAGTCGAACAGCAGGCGGCCGATGAGCGTGGACTTGCCGTCGTCGACACTGCCGGCGGTGGCGATGCGCAGTAGGCGGGACATCAGAAATACCCTTCCCTCTTGCGGTCTTCCATCCCGGTGTCGGAGATGCGGTCGTCGGCGCGGGTCGCGCCCCGTTCGGTGACCCGGCTGGCGGCGACCTCGGCGACCACCTCTTCCACGGTGGCGGCGGCGGATTCGACACAGCCGGTGCAGGTCGCGTCGCCGACGGTGCGGAACCGGACGAGACTCTCGCGGGGTGTCTCCCCCGGCAGCAGGGTGAGGAAACGGGTGTGGGCGAGCAACATTCCGTCGCGTTCGACGACGGGACGCCGGTGCGCGTAGTACAGCGACGGCAGGTCGACGTGCTCGTCGCGGATGTAGCGCCAGATGTCGAGTTCGGTCCAGTCGGACAGCGGGAAGACCCGCATGTGTTCACCACGGCGATGCCGACCGTTGTAGAGCCGCCACACCTCGGGGCGTTGCGCCTTCGGATCCCACTGCCCGAATTCGTCGCGGAGGCTGAAGATGCGCTCCTTCGCGCGGGCCTTCTCCTCGTCGCGGCGGGCTCCGCCGAAGACCGCGTCGAATCCGCCTTCCCGTAACGCGCGCAGGAGGGTTCCGGTCTGCAGCCGGTTGCGGGTGGCGTGCGGCCCGGTCTCCTCGACGGCGCGGCCGGCGTCGATGTCCTCCTGCACGGAGGCGACGATCAGCCGCAGCCCGAGGCGGTCGACGGTGCGGTCGCGGAAGCCGATCACCTCGTCGAAGTTGTGCCCGGTGTCGATGTGCAGCACGGGGAACGGCAGCGGCGCCGGCCAGAACGCCTTGGCGGCGAGGTGGAGCATCACTGCGGAGTCCTTGCCGCCGGAGAACAGCAGGACGGGCCGGGAGAAGGTCGCGGCGACCTCCCGGAAGATGTGGACGGACTCGGCCTCGAGTGCACCGAGCAGCGGGAGTGCGTAGGTCGGTGGTCGTTGCGGCGGCACCGTGGTCATCGTGCCCCTCTCAGCCAGCGCGGTACACATGTGTACCGACGCGGTCGAAGTGTACTCCGCAACAGTAGAACGAGTTTCAATTCCGGGTCAACAGCCGGACCCGGCGACCCCCGATCGCCCCAGCGGCCGGCGTCCACCGAGATCGGTGGTGATGGCGTCCGCGACGGCCACGAGCGCCGTACCGCACCGCTCGACCTCCACCGCGTCGACCTCCCGTTCGAGGTGCAGCGTGAGCACGAGCGACTGGTGCCCGTCGGGATCGTAGGCGGGGGCGGCCACCAGGTTGACCGCCCGCCTCTCCCCCGCAGCGAAGGCCCCGGGCAGCAGTACGCGCTCGCCGGGACTGGCAACCAGTTCCGCGAGCATTTCCCGCATCTCGGGCGCGAGGTCGTGCGCGACCACCCCGGCCATGAGCGCGTAGAGCCGGCGCCCACCGGGAGTGAGGGCCTCGGCGAGGTAACCGGCGCGGCGGCATTCGGTGACGATCCGCCACAGGTCGTCCCGATCGACGGCCACCGGCAGGGTCGGCTCCCGCCGCAGCCACTGCTCGACCCGCTCGTCGGTGTCCCACAGCACGTACATCAGACCCACCGGCGGCGCGAAAGGATACACCTCCCCCACCCGCGCCGCCGAGGCGGCGCCACGTCCACCGACCACGTCGAGTACGGCGATCCGGTCGCCGACCACGGCGGAGGCCGAACACACGGCACCGAACTCGTCGGCGAGCGAGGCCAGGTGCCGGTGGGCGACCGGCCCGGAGGCGAAACCGCGCTGCGCGGCGCGTCCCGCGACGATCAGGGCCGGGCCGAGGCCGTAGGTCTTGTCGACGGGGTCGCGGATCAGATAACCCGCGTCGGTGAGCGCCGTGAGGATGCCCAGGCAGGTGGGTTTGCTCAGGTCGAGTTCCCGCGCCAGTTCCGACAGCCCGAAACGGACGCCGGGGCGCGCCACGAGGTGGTCGAGCACCTGAACGACGCGTTCGGTGGGTGGCGACCGTCGGGCGGTGCCGGAGCCCGTCTCGGTCGTCCCGGTCCCGCGACGACCCATTGACCCTCCCTGGAACACGTTCTACTCTCGGCCCGACAGAAGACTACCGCAGCGGTACACATATGGACCAGAGGAGATCGCAGTGCTCACCGATCCGCTCACCGCGGCGATAGCCGAGGCCGAGAAACTCGTCGCCACCGCCCCGCACATCCGCACCGAGCAGGACCTCGTCGAGGGATACGGATATCTCGCGGGTGGGATCTCCGCGTGCGTCCACTCCACCTTCGCCTACAGCAGGACCCATCCGGTCTTCGTCACCGGCACCGGTCCGTACACCAAGATGGGCCTCGACAATCCCGACACCCTGTACTGGGGTGCGGTACTCCGCGACGACGCCGAGTATCTCGTCACCGGGCGCCGCGGCACGACCTGCGACCTGAGTTTCCAGGTGCTGGCCGGCAACTACACCGACGCCGAGGTCCCCGGCAACGTCACCGCCTTCGACGACCGCGCACTGCGCATCGCCGACGACGGCACCTTCGAGATCCGCTTCGGTCCCGGCCCGGCCGATCCGGAGCGCAACTACTTCACCCTCGCCCCCGGTTCGTCACAGCTGGTGGTTCGCGAGGTCTACAGCGACTGGACCCAGCGTCGTGGCACCCTGAGCATCCACCGGCTCGACACCCTCGGCACCCCCGCACCCGAACCCACCCACGACGACGTCGTCACCCGCTACGAACGGGCCGGACGCGCGCTGGTCTCGCGGGTGAAGACCTGGCTGCAGTTCCCCGAGTGGTTCTATCTGAAGCTTCCGGTGAACACCCTCACCGAACCGCGGCGCACCCCGGGCGGACTCGACACCCAGTACTCGTCGGTCGGACACTTCGAACTCGGCGACGACGAGGCGATGGTGCTGACCGTGCCGGCGAGCGACGCTCCCTATCAGGGCTTCCAGATCGGCAGCCTCTGGTACATCTCCCTGGACTACGTCCACCACCAGACCTCGCTGAACAACGCCCAGGCCCAGGTGGATCCGGACGGGATGGTGCGGATCGTCGTCTCGTCCTGCGATCCGGGGCTGACCAACTGGGTCGAGACGCTCGGCCACAGCCGTGGGATCCTGCAGTTCCGCTGGCAACGGCTCGACCGCGAACTCACCGCCGCCGACGGCCCCACCGCCGAGGTGGTCCCGTTCGACCGCCTCCCCGAGGTCCTGCCCTTCCACGAGTCGAACCGCATCAGCCCCGAGGCCTGGGCGCAGCGCATCGCGGACCGTCAACGGGGCGTCGCCGATCGGATGTTGGCATGAGCGCGCCGGCGGGCCTGCTCCACGACCGGGTGGTGGTGATCTCCGGCGTCGGTCCCGGCCTGGGCCACACCCTCGCACTGCGGTGTGCGGAGCACGGCGCCGACCTGGTGCTCGCCGCCCGCACCCGGGAGCGACTCGAGAAGGTCGCCGCGGAGGTCGAGGCCACGGGCCGACGGGCGCTGGCGGTGCCGACCGACATCACCGACGACGAGTCCGCGGCCGCTCTCGCCGATCGCGCCACGGCCGAGTTCGGCCGTGTCGACGTGCTCGTCAACAACGCCTTCTCGGTTCCGTCGATGAAACCGTTGGCGCGCACCGACTTCCAGCAGATCCGGGACAGTGTCGAGCTGACCGTCCTCGGCGCCCTACGACTGACCCAGCTGTTCACCCCCGCCCTTGCCGACACGAAGGGCGCGGTGGTCAACATCAACTCGATGGTGCTGCGGCACTCCCAGGAGCGTTACGGCAGTTACAAACTCGCCAAGTCGGCACTGCTGTCGTTGTCACGGTCCCTGGCCACCGAGCTGGGGCCGCAGGGAATCCGTGTCAACTCCGTTGCGCCCGGATATATCTGGGGACCGATCCTGCGGAGCTACTTCGAGCACCAGGCCGGCAAGTACGGCACCACCGTCGAGCAGATCTACGAACACACTGCCGCCGCTTCGGATCTGAAGCGGCTCCCGACCACCGAGGAGATCGCGGATGCGGTGATCTTCCTGGCCTCCCCGATGGCTTCGGCGATCACGGGCCAGTGCCTCGACGTCAACTGCGGCGAATACCACCACTGAACGGGACGAGTACATGAACGAACGCACCACCGTCGGCACCGTCGAGGATCTGCACGACTCCGCGATCCGGATGACGGGCCTGACCGATTTCGGCGACGACGACTACCGCGAGGCCCTCGGAGTTCTGCTCGACTCCTACGCGCGGGACGAGGAACTCACCCCGCTGGGCAGCAAGATGTCGCGGGTCTTCCTTCGTGGTGCCCTGGTGGCGCGTCTGCTGTCCGAATCCGCGTGGGCCGCTCACCCCGAGCATGCAGACGTCCCGATCAGCAGGCCGATCTTCGTCACCGGTCTCCCCCGTACCGGTACCACGGCCCTGCACCGCCTGCTCGCCGCCGATCCCGCCCACCAGGGCCTGGAGATGTGGCTGACGGAGATGCCGCAGCCACGCCCGCCACGCGAGACCTGGTCGGAGAACCCGGTGTTCGCGGGTATCGAGGCCGGTTTCGCGCAGCACCACGTCGAGCACCCGGAATTCATGGGCGTGCACTACATGTCGGCGGGTGAGGTCGAGGAGTGCTGGCAGCTGTTGCGTCAGTCCTTCCGGTCGATCTCCTACGAGTGCCTGGCGCACCTGCCCACCTACTCGCAGTGGCTCGCCGGGCAGGACTGGACCGCGGCGTACGCCCGGCACCGGAGGAATTTGCAGCTCATCGGGTTGCCCGACGCCGACAAGCGGTGGGTGCTGAAGAATCCCAGCCACCTGTTCGCGCTGGACGAGCTGCTCACGGTGTACCCGGACGCGATCGTGATCGTGACGCACCGCGATCCGCGCACCGTGATCGGCTCGGTGTGCAGTCTCGCCGCGCAGGCCACCGAGGGATGGTCCGAGAAGTTCGTCGGCGAGACCATCGGCCGCAGTCAGCTGGACCTGTGGGCACGGGGTTTCGAGCACTTCACCGAGGCCCGCCGCCGGCACGATCCCACACGGTTCGCCGATGTGGACTACCGCGACTTCGTCGCCGATCCGATCGGGACGGTCGGTGCCCTCTACGACCGGTTCGGGCTGCCCTTCACCGCCGACGCCGAGCGGGCGATGACGGCCCTGCACGACGAGAGCCGCAACGGGCCGCGTCGCCCGGCCCACCGGTACACGCTGGAGGAGTTCGGCTTGACCGAGCAGGAGGTCGACGAGAGGTTCCCGTCCTACGCGCACCGCTGACTCCGCGGAGAACCACCGACACCACGGAACGGGCACTTCCTCGGGACAAAGACACGACGGACCGGTGTGCCCTGCCTACCTGCGGGTTCCCGCATGGGATGATGGAGGCATGCCCGCGCCACTTCCCCTCGATCCCATCGCCGAAGCCCACCGCCAGTGGACCGCACACGGCTGGGGCGAAGTCGCCGACGGCATGGCCGCGGTGACCTCGGTGATGCGGGCCCAGCAGATCATGATGGCGCGGGTCGAGGAGGTGCTCAAGCCGTTCGGTCTGACCTTCGCCCGCTACGAACTGCTCATGCTGCTGCACTTCACGAGATCGGGTGCGCTGCCGATGGCGAAGGCCAGTGCGCGACTGCAGGTGCATCCCACCAGTGTGACCAACGCGGTGGACCGGCTCGAGAAGGCCGGGCTGGTGCGGCGCACCCCGCATCCGAGCGACCGGCGGGCCACGCTCGTCGAACTCACCGACGCGGGACGGGCTCTGGCGATCCAGGCCACCGAGAAGCTCAACGCCGAGGTCTTCGCGCGTCCCGGTATCCCCGGTGAGCACATCGACACCCTGCTGCGCATCCTCGCGACGATGCGGCACGACGCCGGCGACTTCGACACCGGGGGCGCCCCTTCCAAGTGGTGAGGCACGAGCACGTGCGAAAACGACGGCGGGCCACCCCGATTCGGGGCGGCCCGCGTGTCGTTCGGAGGATCAGGCGTGCTTGAACTGCGGAGCGCGCTTCTCCACGAACGCCGCCATGCCTTCCTTCTGGTCGGCGGTGGCGAACGTCGAATGGAACACGCGCCGTTCGAACTTCACGCCCTCGGCGAGGGTGGTCTCGAAGGAGCGGTTGACTGCCTCCTTGGCCATGATCGCGACCGGCAGCGACATCGACGCGATGGTCGCGGCGGTCTCGAGGGCCACGTCGAGCAGTTCCGCGGCGGGAACGATCCGCGAGACGAGCCCGGCGCGTTCGGCTTCCTCGGCGTCCATGTTGCGGCCGGTCAGGACCATGTCCATGGCCTTGGACTTGCCCACGGCGCGGGTGAGGCGCTGGGAGCCGCCGATGCCGGGGATGACACCGAGCTTGATCTCGGGCTGACCGAACTTGGCGGTGTCGGACGCGATGATGAAGTCGCAGAGCATCGCGAGTTCGCAACCGCCACCGAGCGCGTAGCCGGACACCGCGGCGATGATCGGCGTGCGGACGGACGAGAGCCGATCCCACTGCGAGAACAGGTCTTCCGCGTACACCTCGGCGAAGGACTTGGGCGCCATCTCCTTGATGTCGGCGCCGGCGGCGAAGGCCTTCTCGGAACCCGTGATGACGATCGCGCCGATCGAGTCGTCCGCGTCGAGTTCCTCGACGGCGGCGACGACCTCACGCATCAGCTGGCTGTTGAGCGCGTTGAGCGCCTTGGGCCGGTTGAGGGTGACGATGCCGACGCGGTCCTTGCGGTCGAGCAGGATGGTCTCGAAATCGGTCACTTGCTGTCCTTCGCGGTCGAACGGTCACGGATGTCGGTGATGATGGCGGAGAAGTCGAGTCCCCCACCACCCTCGGTGTTGAACCGATGGTAGATCTCGGCCGCACGCAGTCCGAGTTCGGCCTCGACACCGTTCGACCGCACCGCGTTGGCGGCAAGTCCGAGATCCTTGTCCATCAGCGCCGTCGCGAAGCCCGGCTGGTAGTCGTTGTTCGCGGGCGTGGTGGGCACCGGACCCGGCACCGGGCAGTTGCTCGTGAGCGCCCAGCACTGGCCCGATGCGTTGGAGGCGACGTCGAACAGCGCCTGGTTGTCGAGACCCAGTTTCTCGCCGAGCACGAACGCCTCGCTGATCGCGATCATCGAGATGCCCAGGATCATGTTGTTGCAGATCTTCGCGGCCTGGCCGTTGCCCGACCCGCCGCAGTGCACGATCTTGCGGCCCATGGCCTCGAGCAGCGGCTTCGCGGTCGCGAAGTCCTCCTCGCTGCCCCCGACCATGAAGGCGAGGGTGCCGGCGGCGGCACCGGCGACACCACCGGAGACCGGGGCGTCGACCGCGCGGTGACCGGCCGCGTGTGCCTTCTCGGCCGCGGTGCGGGCGTCGGCGACGTCGATGGTCGAGCTGTCGACGAACAGGGTGTCCGGCTTCGCGGCGGGCAGGATCTCGTCGTAGAGGTCGAGGACGAGCTTGCCGTTGGGCAGCATGGTGATCACGACGTCGGCGTCACGGACCGCGTCGACGGCCGCGGTCTCGACGGTGATGCCGTTCTTCGTGGCCTCCTCCTGCGCCGCGGGCACGGGATCGTAGCCGTGGACGGTGTAGCCGGCGCGGACCAGGTTCGCGGCCATGGGCCCACCCATGTGGCCGAGGCCGAGGAAGGCGACGGTGGGAAGTGCACTCATCGGTCGTTCTCCTTGGGAGCGGCGAGCCCGAGTTCGAGATCGCCGAGCGGCTGGAAGTAGGCGTCGACGTCGGCGGTGGTGACGTCGGCGAGGGTCGCGGGCGACCACTTCGGGTTGCGGTCCTTGTCGACGACCTGCGCGCGGATGCCCTCGACGAGGTCGTGCGACTTCAGCGAGGCGGTGGAGACGCGGAACTCCTCGTTCAGCACCTCCTCGAGGCTGCCGAGTTCGCGGGCGGCGCGCAGCGACCGCAGGGTCACCTTGAGCGCGACCGGCGACTTGGAGAGCACCTGCTCGGCGGTCTCCCGTGCCTCGGGGACGTCGGAGGACTGCAGGCGCTCGACGATCTCCTCGACGGTGTCGGCCGAGTAGGCCGCGTCGATCCACTCGCGCTGGGCGAGCAGCGTCGACTCCGGTGCCGGCCGGGTGTACTCCGCGAGGGCGTCCTCGACGGAACCGGATTCGAGTGCGGCGACGAACTTGTCGAGCGACTCGGACGGCACGTAGTGGTCGGCGAAGCCGAGGGCGATCGCGTCGCCCGCCTTCATCCGCCCGGTGGTCAGGGCGATGTGGGTGCCGAGCTCACCGGGGGTGCGGGAGAGCAGGTAGGTGCCGCCCACGTCGGGGATGAACCCGATGCCGGTCTCGGGCATGGCGATGCTCGACCGCTCGGTGACGATGCGGACGTTGCCGTGCGCCGAGATGCCCACGCCGCCGCCCATGACGATGCCGTCCATGATCGCGATGTAGGGCTTCGGGTAGCGACCGATGGCGGCGTTGAGGATGTACTCGTCGCGCCAGAAGTCCTGCGAGCCCGTGCCGCCGTCCTTGGCGTCGTGGTAGATCGAGACGATGTCGCCGCCGGCGCACAGGCCGCGTTCACCGGCGCCGCGGACGAGGACGGCGCGCACCGAGTCGTCGTTCTCCCACGCGCTCAGGGCCTTGGACATCTCGAGGACCATCGCGTGGTTGAGTGCGTTGATGGCCTTGGGCCGGTTGAGCGTGATGCGGCCGAGGCCGTCCTTGACGTCGATGAGGATCTCGGGTTCCTGCCCGGTCATGCCGCTCCGTTCTGCGCTGCGGCCACCACGCTCCGCGCGACGACCACCCGCATGATCTCGTTGGTTCCTTCCAGAATCTGATGCACGCGCAGGTCGCGCACGATCTTCTCGATCCCGTACTCGGCAAGGTAACCGTAGCCACCGTGCAGCTGCAGCGCCTCGTTCGCGACGCGGAAGCCCGCGTCGGTGGCGAACCGCTTCGCCATGGCGCACAGCTCCACGACGTCGTCGGTGCCGCGGTCGAGGGCGTCGGCCGCGCGCCACAGCAGGGTGCGGGCCGCCTCGAGGTCGATGCGCATGTCGGCGAGGCGGAACTGCAGGGCCTGCGAGTCGAGCAGGCGTTCGCCGAAGGCCTTGCGCTCGGCAAGATAGGCGACCGTGCGGTCGAGGGCGGTCTGGCCGCCGCCGACCGAGCAGGCGGCGATGTTGATGCGCCCGCCGTTGAGGCCGTGCATCGCGATGCGGAAGCCGCCGCCCTCGGTGCCGAGGAGGTTCGCCGCCGGCACACGTGCCCCTTCGAGGATCACCTGCCGGGTGGGCTGGGCGTTCCAGCCCATCTTCTTCTCGTTGGCGCCGAAGGACAGCCCGGGGGTGTCCTTCGGGACGATGAACGCGGAGATGCCCCGCGCACCGGTGTCGCCGGTGCGGGCCATGATCACGTACACGTCGGAGCTGCCGGCACCGGAGATGAACTGCTTGACACCGGTGAGGACGTACTCGTCACCGTCGCGGACGGCCTTGGTGCTCAGGGCCGCCGCGTCGGAGCCGGCGCCCGGCTCGGTGAGGCAGTAGCTGGCCAGGTGCTCCATCGAACACAGCTTCGGCACCCACTGCTTGCGCTGGTCGTCGTTGCCGAACTTGTCGATCATCCACGTGACCATGTTGTGGATGGAGATGTAGGCGGCCACGGACGGGCAACCCTTGGCGAGTTCCTCGAAGATGCGGACGGAGTCGAGACGGCGCAGTCCCGATCCGCCCACGTCCTCGCTGACGTAGATCCCGCCCATGCCGAGTTCGGCGGCCTTGCGCAGCACGTCCACCGGGAAGTGCTTGTTCTGGTCCCACTCCACCGCGTTGGGGACCAGGTACTCGTTGGCGAAGTCCCGGGCGGTGTCGCGGATCGCCCGGTCGTCGTCGGAGAGGATGAACATCGACGACCGCCTAGTCCATCGTCGGGATGACGAAGTGGTCGGTGTCGGCGACGTGGGCACCCTCGAGGTCGCCTTCCTTGACACCGGAGGGCCAGCGCTGCGTGACCGTCTTGGTCTTGGTGTAGAAGCGGAAGGCGTCGGGGCCGTGCTGGTTGAGGTCGCCGAAGCCGGAGGCCTTCCAGCCACCGAAGGTGTAGTAGGCGATCGGCACCGGGATCGGGACGTTGACGCCGACCATGCCGACCTGGACGCGGGAGACGAAGTCGCGGGCGGTGTCGCCGTCGCGGGTGAAGATCGCCACGCCGTTGCCGTACTCGTGCTCGGTGGGCAGGCGCAGGGCGTGCTCGTAGTCGCGGGCGCGCACGACCGACAGGACGGGACCGAAGATCTCGTCGGTGTAGATCGACATGTCGGTGGTGACCTTGTCGAACAGGGTCGCGCCGGAGAAGAAGCCGTTCTCGTGGCCCTCGAGCACGAAATCGCGTCCGTCGACGACGAGTTCGGCGCCCTCCTCGATGCCCTTGGCGATGTAGTCGTGGACGCGGTCGCGGGCGGCGGCGGTCACGAGCGGGCCGAAGTCGGCCTTCTCGTCGAAGCTGGTGCCGATGCGCAGGTCGGCGATGCGCTCGACGAGCTTGGCGACGAGGCGGTCGGCGGTCTCCTCACCGACGGGCACGGCGACGGACAGCGCCATGCAGCGCTCGCCTGCCGAGCCGTAGGCCGCACCGACGAGAGCGTCGGCGACCTGGTCGAGGTCGGCGTCGGGCATGATGATCGCGTGGTTCTTCGCGCCGCCGAAGCACTGCGCGCGCTTGCCGTTCTTCGCGGCCGTCTCGTAGATGTACTGCGCGATCGGGGTGGAGCCGACGAAGCCGATCGCCTTGATGCGCCGGTCGTCGAGCAGGACGTCGACGGACTCCTTGTCGCCGTTGACGACGTTGAACACACCGGCGGGCAGGCCGGCCTCGAGGAACAGCTCGGCCAGGCGCAGCGGGACGGAGGGGTCGCGCTCGGAAGGCTTGAGCACGAAGGCGTTACCGCAGGCGAGGGCCGGGGCGGCTTTCCACAACGGGATCATCGCCGGGAAGTTGAACGGGGTGATGCCGGCGACGACGCCGAGCGGCTGCCGCATCGAGTAGACGTCGATGCCGGTGCCGGCGGACTCGGTGTACTCGCCCTTGAGCAGGTGCGGGGCGCCGAGGGCGACCTCGACGACCTCGAGGCCGCGCTGGATGTCACCCTTGGCGTCGGGGATGGTCTTGCCGTGCTCGCTCGACAGCAGGCGGGCGAGCTCGTCCATGTTGTCCTGCGCGAGCTGCAGGAAACGCATCAGCACGCGGACGCGCTTCTGCGGGTTCCACGAGGCCCATTCCTTCTGCGCCTCTTCAGCATTGGCGATGGCGGCCTCGACCTCGGCGCGGGTGGCGAGCGGGACGCGCGCCTGGACCTCGCCGGTGTTGGGGTCGAAGACGTCGGCGAAGCGGCCGGAGGTGCCGGCGACGTGCTGTCCGCCGACGAAGTGGGTGAGTTCTCGAACGCTCATGTCCGAACCCGTCCTTTGCTGGAGTGCGGTCTGTGTACAGATGGGCGTACGGGCGCGACGGCCCGAAGTCTTCGCTCATCCTATAGTTGGAAGTCCACGTATGTCTACCGTCACACTCCGCCGATCCGTCCGGTCGGGGCCACGAACCGGTCAGCCCTCGGCGATCTGCTGCGCCTTCGCGTAGGCCAGGTGCAGGAAGTCGGCGCCGGTCAGGGCGGCGAAGGAGCCCGCCACCAGCCGAGTGAGGTTCGGCGCGTGGACCCGGCCGAAGACCAGGGCCGTCACCACCCACAGGTCCAGACAGAACGGGCACGCCAGCAGCTCCCCCACAGCGTGCCGGACCCGCGACGAGGTTCGCGGCTGCTCCATCACCTCGGCCGGCCCACCCGGTTCCTCGTATCGCGTGAACGGGGCCCGCACCGGGCTGGTCACCGCCGCCTTGCTGACGATGCGGGAGATCTTGTGGCTCGCGAGCGCGGTGACGACGAGATCCCCGGTGTCCGGCCGCGGCATCGCACGTCCGCGTCGGGCCGCGACACCGCCGAGCACCGACACGATCGTCAGGTACACGGACATGAGCACCGCGTAACCGCCGAGCGGGCGGTCCTCCCCGTTCCGGTAGGTCTCGGCCTCGTCGCGGACCGCGTCGGTCATCTCTCGTACGGGTGTACCCATGGATCCTCCACTCGGGGGTTCGGCTCTCCGTGGCACGACCGTCGTCGCCTCCACCCGCGCAGGCATACCCCTCGGGCGGGACACACAACCGCTTCCGGCAGCGGCAGCGGCAGCCGCACGATTGCGCAGCACCAGCGGGTCACCGCATTCGGCGGTACAGGTCCTCGAGATCGGTGAGCGCGCGGATCACCACGGCCTCGTCGGTGCCACCGGCACGCAACGCCCGGCGCAGCAGCATCGGGTCGAGGTCCTCGGTCGCCGGCCGGAACCGCTCCACGGGCAGCTCCGGCAACTCGGTGTCGTCACCGTAGAAATCCTCGTCGTCCCCAGGCTCGTCGGCGGTCTCCTCGGTGCCGCCGATCAGGGTCGTCAGGTCCACCCCCCGCAGGGTCAGCACCGCGAGCGGATCCTCGTCGACCTGTTCGGCCAGCAGGAACGCGACGGCGGCGGCGTGCTTGCAGGGCCACCCGTCGTCGGGACAGGTGCAGTCGAAGTCGAGTTCACCGGCGCGGCGCGGCAGCAGCAGCGGCCCCAGTTCCTCCGGCAGGATCCCGGCGGCGAGCCGCGCGAGCATGCCCGGGGACGAGCGGACCCGGTCCACGAGTTCGGCGACGGCGTCCTCGTCGAGCCTGCGCACCTGCACCGAGGCCGAGAACGGGGTCAGCTGACTACCTTGCACCTCCCCGAGCGCGACACCCGGTTCGATCCGCAGGGTCAGCACCTGCCCCGCGCGCGCATACTGCCGGCCCCGGGTGAGCCGGCCCTTGTCGGCGGTCTGCTCCATCGCCGACAGCAGCTCCTTCGACCACCAGTTGCGTCCGAGCGCGCCGCGGCGGCCCCGGGTGTCGATGCCGCCGTCGAGCCGGTGGGCGCTGCCGAAACGTCCGGTGCGGGCCATCAGTCGCCCACCGCCTCGTCACCGAGGGCGAGCAGGGACTGCAGTTGCTCGGTGGACAGCTCGGTGATCCAGTTCTCCCCCGCACCGACCACGATGTCGGCGAGTTCCTGTTTACCCGTGAGCATCTCGTCGATCCGTTCCTCCACGGTTCCCACGCACACCAGTTTGCGGACCTGCACGTCGCGGCGCTGCCCGATACGGAACGCGCGGTCGGTGGCCTGGTTCTCCACCGCCGGATTCCACCAGCGGTCCAGGTGCACCACGTGATTGGCCGCGGTCAGGTTCAGTCCGGTACCACCCGCCTTGAGCGAGAGCAGCATGATCGGTGGGCCGCCCTCGCCCTGGAACTCGGCGACCATCGCGTCGCGGCGGGTCTTGGACACCCCGCCGTGCAGGAACGGCACCGTCGTCGCGAACCGTTCCTCGAGATACGGGACGACGAGTTCGCCGAACTCCCGGAACTGGGTGAACATCAGCACCTTCTCGCCGTCCGCGAGCACCGACTCGACGATGTCCTCGACCAGCGCGAGCTTGCCCGAGCGGTGCCGGCCGCGGCGCAGCACCGGCGACCCGTCGCCGAGATACTGCGCCGGATGGTTGCACACCTGTTTCAGACGGGTCAGGGCGGCGAGCACGGCACCCTTGCGGGCCATACCCTCCTCGTCACGGATGCGCTGCATCATGTCGTCGACGACGGCCCGGTACAGCGCCGCCTGCTCCGCCGTGAGGTTGGCCCGGACCGTCTGCTCGAACTTCTCCGGCAGGTCCGAGATCACGTCGGGATCGGTCTTGACGCGGCGCATCACGAACGGCGCCGACAGCGCGCGCAGCCGGGCCGCGGCGACGGCGTCGTGGTCGCGCTCGATGGGGACGGCGAAGCGGGCCCGGAACGACGCCGCGCTGCCCAGCAGGGAGGGGTTCACGAAGTCCAGCACGGCCCGCAACTCCTCGAGCCGGTTCTCCACCGGGGTGCCGGTGAGCGCGACGCGGTGCGCGGCGGGGATCGCGCGAGTGGCGCGGGACTGGGCGGTCGCGGTGTTCTTCACGTGCTGGGCCTCGTCGAGCACCACCCGCCGCCAGGACAGGGCCGCCAGCTGGGCGACGTCGCGGGCCGCGATCGCATAGGTGGTGACCACCAGGTCGTGACCGGCCGCCGTCTCCGCCAGGGCCGGTCCGCGCAGCCGCTGCGCACCGTGGTGGACGTACACCCGCAGGTCGGGCACGAACCGTTCGGCCTCGCGCTGCCAGTTGCCCACCACCGACATCGGGCACACCAGCAGGGTGGGTGGCCCCTCGATGCCGGACTCGCGTTCGTGTGCGAGCAGTGCCAGCACCTGGATGGTCTTGCCCAGGCCCATGTCGTCGGCCAGCACCGCACCGAGACCGAGCCGGCTCATGAAGGCCAGCCAGTCGAGGCCGCGCTGCTGGTAGGGCCGCAGTTCGGCCTTCAGCCCCGCCGGGACCGGCACGGGTTCGGGATGAGCCCGCCCGTCCAGCAGGGTCTCGATCCAGCCCGACGCGGTGATCTCGGTGACCTCGGCCGGGGGCGGGTCGTCGCCGGTGAACTGGGCGAACAGCGAGCCGAGCGTGCCCTCGCGCACGGAGTGCGCATTCACGTAGCGGGCGGCGCGGGCGAGGGCCTCCGCGTCGGCACGCACCCACTTGCCGCGCAGTTTCACCAGGTCGCTGTTGGCCGCGACCAGCTGCTCCATCTCCGAGGGGGTGAGCAGCATGTCGCCGACTGCGAGTTGCCATTCGTAGGACACGATCGCGTTCATGCCCACGACGCTGTCGTCGGTGCTCACGGGCGCGACCGGCGAGTCGACCTGCAGGCGCAGGGACGGATCGAGGGTCGCCCACGCGCGCGGCAGCAGCACGGCGATGCCTGCGGCGTCGAGCGAACGGGCACCGTGCTCGACGAGGTCGACGACGACCGGGGTGGGCAGCAGCAGGTCGAGGCTCGCCGGGTCGCGGGGCACGTCCTGCAGGCGCGGATAGGCGTTCAGCGCGACCAGCAGTTTGCGGTGACCGATCTGCAGCAGGTGCGGGTCGGTCTTCTCCACCGGCAGCGGCATCGGCGGCCGGCCCTCGCTGCGCAGGCACACCTCGAGCCGCCACAGGGCGTCGGCGCCGATGTCGTCGTCGGTGTCGTCCGGTTCGACGAGGCGCAGCACCAGATCGGGTTCGTAGCCGGCGAGACTGGCCCGCCACTCCTCGAGCGCGTCGGCCATGCGCTGGGTGCCGCGCGGATGCGGGGTGCCCTCCGCCAGCGCCGCGATCAGGGGGTGCAGGGAGGTCGACGGGCCGTGCAGTCCCCGCACGATGGGGTCGGTGAGCTCGCGGCACAGGTCGTCGAGCAGGTCGACGGGGCGGCCGAGCTGCCGCTGCACCGGGGGCATCGCGGCGGCGAGTTCCGCCGACCACGCGCGGGTCTTCTCCCCGCCGAGCAGTCGCCACCGTGCCCACCACTGCTTCTCGGCGCGCACGAGTTCGGGGGCGACGCGTCCGGCCTGCGCCCAGCGTTCGATGCCGCGCGCCACGTGGGCGAGATAGCGCAGGTCGCCGCCCACGCCCTTGGGTCGGCGTGGGAGGTCGAGCAGGAGTTCGGCGGCCTCGGGCGGTGCGACCGCGACGGCGGGCACCGTGCGGGATTCGGCATCGCCGGGGAAGGTCAGCTCGATGCAGTGGCGGAACGGCCGGTCGATCCACCGGCGGACCGCCGACGGCAGGTCCTCGGGATCGGGATCGCCGACCGGGTCCCACCACAGCATCAGGCCGGATCCCGGTGACCACAGCCCGTGCAACATGCCCACCATCGTGCCAGCCGTGGGAGACCGCGATGGCAGGCTGGGTCCCATGGCACTCGCGTACGGCTTCGTGGACCACGGCGGTCCGGAGACCCAGGACCTGCTCGAGGTGGACGTTCCCGCGCCCGGACCGGGACAACTGCTGGTCGCCGTGCACGCGGCGGGTGTGAACCCGGCCGACTGGAAGGTGCGGGCCGGCCTGCGGCGGAACACCGTGCCGGTGAGCTTCCCCGCGGTGTTCGGGCGGGAGGTGTCCGGGGTGGTCACCGCCGTCGGTGAGGACGTGTCGGGCTTCGCCGTCGGCGACGTGGTCTTCGGCGCCACCGCCGCGGGCTTCGGCGGATACACCGAGTACACACTCCTCGACGCGACCGGGACGGCCCACAAGCCCGCGGAGGTGTCCTTCGAGGTGGCGGCCACCATCCCCGTGGCGGCGGGGACCGCCTTCGACATCGTCGAGCACCTCGGGATCGTCGACGCGGACACCGTGCTCGTGCTCGGCGCCGGGGGCGGTGTCGGGTCCGCAGTCACCCAGCTGGCGCACGCCACGGGTGCGGCGGTGCTCGGGGTGGCGAGCGCGGGCAAGCGCGATCTCGTCGGAGCCGACGGCGGCACGTGGATCGAGTCCGGGGACGGCTTCGAGAGTCGGGTGGCCGAGGCGGCCGAACGGTGCGGTGCGGTGACCGCGATCGTCGATCTCGTGGGCGGGGAGGTGCTGGACCGGACGGCAGGACTGTCGCGCGATCCTGGGCGGCTCGTGAGCATCGCGGATCCCGCACGGGCGACGGCCCTGGGCGGTTCGGGGATCACCCGGCGCCGTAGCCGCGAGGTGTTCGAGCGGGTGGCCGGGCTCGTGGTCCGCGGTCTGCTCGTCCCGCACATCGAGCGGACGTGGCCACTGCGCGAGGCGGGAGAAGCGCTCGCGATCGTCGAGGCGGGGCACGCCCGAGGCAAGGTCGTGCTGACGATCCGTTGAGACCCGTCCCGTATCCGGTCCGGCGCTGTCGGGAGGTCGTGTCAGGATGCCCGCGTGCGTGGGGGGAACACGGCGGGGTGGGTGACGGCGGTACTGGTCGCGGTGGTGGTGTCCTGGTCCTGGGACAACCTGGGTACGGACACCGATGCGGTGCCGGGCAGCCCGGACCGGGCCGCGATCCACGCCCTGCTCGCACAGGTGGACGTGGTGGCCGAGCGCCCGGAGGTGCCGGGTTACGAGCGTGGTTGCGGCCCGGGTGAGGGGTGCGTGTTCGGTCCTGCCTGGTCCGACGATCATCCGGGTGCCGGTGGGCGCGACGGCTGCGACACCCGCAACGAGGTGCTCGCCCGCGACCTCCGCTCCCCCGTCCTCCGACCGGGCAGCGGCGACTGCGTGGTGCTCTCCGGGGTGCTGCACGACCCGTACACCGGTGCGCGCGTGGAGTTCCGGCGCGCCGAGGCGCAGGCGGTGCACATCGACCACATCTATCCGCTCGCGGCGGCGTGGGATCTGGGTGCGGCGCGCTGGCCCGCCGACCGGCGGCGGCAGTTCGCCAACGACATCACCTACAACCTCGTCGCGGTGGACGGGCAGGCCAATATCGACAAGGGCGATCGCACACCCGCGCAGTGGTTGCCGCCGGCCGCCGGTTACCGCTGCTGGTTCGCCGGGCGGTATCTCACCGTGGCGGTGCGCTACGCGCTGCCGGTCACGGCCGCGGATCACCGCGTGCTGAGCGAGGTGGCCGGATCGTGCCCGTGAGGAGATGTTCGAACTACTCCCTGGCTACTCCCTGGGTACCGTGAAGGGATGCTCGAACGCATCTCCAAGGACACCCGCCTGTGCATCTCGATGTCGGGTCGCCCCAGCAACATCGGCACACGGTTCCACAACTTCCTCTACGAGGAACTCGGACTCGACTTCGTCTACAAGGCCTTCGCGCCCGCGAACATCGAGGACGCGGTGGCCGGGATCCGCGGACTCGGTATCCGGGGCGCCGGGGTGTCGATGCCGTTCAAGGAAGCGGTACTGCCCCTCGTCGACGTCCTGCACGATTCGGCGCGGGCCATCGAGTCGGTGAACACGATTGTCAACGAGGACGGCGTCCTGCACGCCTACAACACCGATTACCAGGCGGTGAGCGACCTGCTCGTCGAACACCGCGTCGACCCGTCCCTGCCGGTCACGGTGGTGGGCAGCGGCGGGATGGCGAAGGCGGTGACGGCGGCGTTGCGGCACAACGGTTTCGACGAAGGAACGGTGCTGGCCCGCAACGAGGGGGCGGGACGGGCCCTCGCCCGCAAGTACGGCTACACGTGGCGATCCGACGCGGAGGGTCTCGCGCCGGGCCTGATCGTCAACGCCACCCCGATCGGGATGGCGGGCGGAGCGGAGTCGGAGGATCTACCGGTCCCCCGCGAGGCGGTGGCGGCGGCCGCGACCGTCTTCGACGTGGTGGCGATGCCCCCGGACACCCCGCTCGTGCGATACGCCCGCGAATGCGGTGTCCCGGTGATCACCGGGGACGAGGTGATCGCCCTGCAGGCGGCCCTGCAGTTCGAGCTCTACACCGGGGTGACCCCGACGCGCGACCAGATCCGCCGCGCGTCGGAGTACTCCCGCTCCTGAACGATCAGATGATGCCGGTCTGCTCCATCCCGTCGAGGACGACGGACGCGGCGTCGACCGCGAGGTTCATCTCGATGCGAGTGACGCCGGCGGTGGCGGGGTTCTGCAGACCGAAGTTGTTCACCCACGCGGCGGTTCGGGCCGACTGGAACATGAAGGTGGTCGTCTCCGTCTTCCCGAACAGGTTGCCGGCGAACCAGCCGGTGAAGAACGGGCCGAGGTCGACGCCGTAGGTCGCGTCGAACTCGCTCGCGATGGCCGGTGCGGCATCGACGAGTGCTTCACCGAAGGTGTAGAAGTCGCGGGTGTGCTGCGGGGTGGAGCCGATGGTGACGAGGGCTTCCGGGAAGTCGATCACCAGATGGGCGACGATCGAGCCGAGCAGGATCCGGCCCGGGCTGCGGTCGCACTGCTCGGCCAGGGCGAGGGCGTTCGCCCAGTGTGGTGCCGGTGTGCCACCGGTGACGTACTCGTGCCAGCTGGACAGGTAGAGACGCACGACCTCGACCGCGAGCGCCGAGGCCCACTCCGGGTCGTCGTAGATGCCGGAGTCGAGAGTCGGGCCCGTCAGCTCCAGGATCTCGTCGAAGGCGAGCACGAAGGTGCCGCGGTAGTCGTCGCTGCGGGTGAGCAGCTGCCGCAGTTCCGCGATGCGCGCCCGGGCGTCGTCGAAGGTATCGATTCCCTGCGGATCCGTGAGGGCGGCGATGTCCGATACCGGAACGGTGGACACGCACTGCGAAGGTGCCCGTCCCGGCGGTACCGGCGCCGCGGCCACGGTGGGCGCGGCCAATAGTGTGGACAGCAGTGCGGCTCCCGCCGCAACCCCGACGAATCCCCGACCGAAATGTTTCATTTGTACCAATCTACGTACTGTCGAGCGAATTGTCAGGACTCGTCCCATCGCCGGGCGAGCGGCATCCGGCTCAGCCGCCGGTCGCCACGCGACGGGTCGGGTCGGCGGACCACTGCGACCACGAGCCCGGATACAGCGCCGCCTCGATGCCCGCGATCTCCAGCGCGGCGATCTCGTGGGCGGCGTTGATTCCCGACCCGCAGTACACCGCGACGTCCCCGCGGCCGACACCCAGCCGCGAGAAACGGTGGGCGAGCTGGTCGGAGGGCAGGAAGGACCCGTCCGCCCGCAGGTTCTCGGTGGTGGGGGCGCTGACCGCGCCGGGGATGTGCCCGGCGCGGGGGTCGACGGGCTCCTCGTCGCCGCGGTAGCGGGCGTAGGCGCGGGCGTCGAGCAGCACCCCGTGCTCGGTGAAGTCGGCGGCGTCGTCCGGTCCGATCGTGGGCATGTGGCCCGGGCTCAGGGTGACCGTGCCCGGCCGGGGGTCGGCACCGGGGCCGGCGGCGACGAGGTGCCCACCGGCGATCCAGGCCTGCAGGCCGCCGTCGAGCAGCCGGACGTTCCGGTGTCCCGCCCAGCGCAGCAACCACCAGGCGCGGGCGGCCGCGAGGTCGCCGCTCGCGTCGTAGGCGACGACGAGATCACCGTCGTCGATGCCCCACCGGCGGGCGGCGGCCTGCAGCCGGCCGATCTCGGGGAGCGGATGACGACCGTGTTCGGCCGAGGGCGGGTCGGCCAGTTCCTCGTCGAGGTCGACGTAGACGGCGCCCGGGATGTGACCCTCGTGGAACCGGTCGCGGCCGTGGGGGTCGCCGAGTGCCCAGCGCACGTCGAGCAGGATCGGTGGGTGGCCCCGGTCGATCAGGGCTGCGAGTTCGACGGTCGTGAGGAGGACATCGGATTCGGCCATGCCCCGATCCTGGCACGAATGCGGCGTACGTCACACATTCGTGCGGCGCCCCGGCGGTTCGGCACCGCCGAAGGTCCCCTCCTTCTCATACCTCGCGCCCGGTTCGTCCTGTTTCGGTGTCGGTTCGGCATTCAAGGTGCTGTTGATCGGATTTGGCGTGCCAGGAGCACTATCGTCGAAGCGTGAGCAAGCGCCAACCGACGAGCCCCGCCGCCCCGCCCCAGCCGGAGCAGTTCCCGGTGCTGTGGCCGATGCAGACGCGCTGGGCCGACAACGACCACTACGGACACGTCAACAACGTCACGTACTACTCGTACTTCGACTCGGCGGTCAACGGCTGGCTCATGTCCACCACCGGCGTCGACATCCGTGAACTCGAGGCGATCGGTGTGGTGGCCGAGACCTCCTGCCGCTATCTCGCCGAGTTGTCCTTTCCCGACCGGCTGCAGGTGGGCCTGGCGGTGGATCGCCTGGGCACGCAGTCGATCACCTATTCGCTCGCGATCTTCCGGGAATCGGGCGATTCCCTGATCCCCGCCGCGACCGGCCGGTTCGTCCACGTCTACGTCGACCCGACCACCCGGCGGCCCGTCCCGATCCCCGATCAGATCCGCAAGGCCGCCGCGCAGCTCGTCACGTCCCCGCCGTCGACCACCTAGACCCCGACCGCGCCACCCTCGACGGCACTGCTCTCGACGGCACTGCTCTCGACGGCACCGCCCTCAACGGCGCTTCGCGGCACGCTCGAGGAGCGGTACGGTGCGCTGCGGGACGAGCTCCTGCATGACGAGCGACATGTCGGTGCGTTCGACACCCTCGATCTCGAGGATGCGCCCGGCCAGCCGGTAGAGGTCGTCGGCGTCGCGCGCGACCACCTTGATCGACAGGTCGATCGGGCCGGTCAGGCCGTACACCTCGGTGACTTCGGGGATCCGCGCGAGCGCGTCGACGACCTCGTCGAGGCGGTGCTGGTCGACCCGGGTGGCCACGTAGGCGGCGAGCGGATAACCGAGAACGACGGGGTCCACGCGGCGCTCGAACGACGCCAGCAGTCCTTCGGCCTCCCAGCGCGCGAGTCGCGCCTGAACGGTGTTGCGGGACAGCCCGAGCCGCTGCGACAGTTCGACGCCGGTGGCCCGCGGAGTGCGGGCGAGTTCGAGCAGCAGACGGGCGTCGGTCGCGTCCAGACTGGTCATTCTTCGCAGTCTGCCAGCCCGACGGAGCGCCGAATTGTGCTTTCTGCGCAATCGGGTTCGGATCGATTGCGCATCCCTCCACAATACGGAGAATGTGACGTACGGCACACATCACCCGGTGGTGCCCCACAAGGACACCCCGGGTCCGCACCGACGAGGTGATCCGATGGCTGCATCGACCGCATACGGATATCCGGTCCAACTGGTCCAACCCGACGGACGACGCGTCCTCGACACCCACTACGCCCCGCTCGTGGCCGATGTCGGCCCGGAGAAGCTCCGCGAGATGTACCGCGACATGGTGGTCGCGCGGCGCCTCGACACCGAGGCCGTCGCCCTGCAACGTCAGGGCGAACTCGGTCTGTGGGCCCCACTCCTGGGGCAGGAAGCCGCACAGGTCGGCTCCGCCCACGCCCTCGCCGCCGACGACTACGTCTTCACCAGCTACCGCGAGCACGCGGTCGCGTGGTGCCGGGGCGTCGACCCCGCCGAGATGACCCGACTGTGGCGCGGATGCGCGCTGTCCGGCTGGGATCCGGCGAAGGTGAACATCACCAATCCCGCGATCGTCGTCGGCTCGCAGGGCCTGCACGCGACGGGCTACGCGATGGGCGCGAAACTCGACGGCGCCGAGATCGCCACCGTCGTCTACTTCGGCGACGGCGCCACCAGCCAGGGGGACCTGTCCGAGGCGATGGTGTTCGCGGTGAGCTGGGGCGCCGGCGTGGTGTTCTTCTGCCAGAACAACCACTGGGCCATCAGTGCCCCCACCCGGGTGCAGAGCCCGATGCCGCTGGCCCAGCGCGCGGCGGGATTCGGGATGCCGGCGGTGCAGGTCGACGGCAACGACGTGCTCGCCGTCCTCGCGGTCACCCGCCGCGCCGTCCGGCACGCCCGCGAGGGCGCCGGGCCGTTCTTCGTCGAGGCGCTCACCTACCGTATGGGTCCGCACACCACGTCCGACGACCCCACCCGCTACCGCACCCCCGCCGACCTCGAGGAGTGGGCGGCCCGCGACCCGATCGACCGGATCCGGCGGCTGCTCGAACGCGAGGGGCTCGCCGACGACGCGTTCTTCGAGCAGGTGACGGCCACCGCGGACGACGCCGCGATGCGCCTGCGCCGCGGCACCGTGGAGATGCCCGATCCCGGGCCCGAGGCGCTGTTCGACCACGTCTACGCCACCGATCATCCGTTGATCGAGCAGGAACGCGCCGAGTACGCCGCCTATCTGGCAGGCTTCGCGGCCGAGAAGGAGGAGGTGCGACGATGACCACGATGACTCTCGGCGGTGCCCTCAACGCGGGTCTGCGCCGCGCACTCGAGAACGACCCCAAGGTCGTCGTCATGGGTGAGGACGTCGGCGCCCTGGGCGGCGTCTTCCGCATCACCGACACCCTGCAGAAGGACTTCGGGGAGAACCGGGTGTTCGACACCCCGCTCGCCGAATCCGGCATCGTCGGAACCGCGTTCGGGATGGCGCTGCGCGGCTACCGGCCGGTGTGCGAGATCCAGTTCGACGGCTTCGTGTATCCGGCCTTCGACCAGATCGTCTCGCAGGTCGCGAAGATCCACTACCGCACCGCCGGGGCGGTGACGGCGCCGCTCACCGTGCGGATCCCCTACGGCGGCGGCATCGGCGCGGTCGAGCACCACTCGGAGTCCCCGGAGGCGTACTTCGCGCACACCGCCGGGCTGCGCGTGGTGGCCCCCGGCAGCCCGTCCGACGCGTACTGGATGATCCAGCAGGCGATCTCACTCGACGACCCGGTGATCTTCCTCGAACCCAAACACCGCTACTGGGAGCGCGGCGAGGTCGACGTCGACCGTGCCCCGGAGATCGGGTTGCACACCGCGCGGATCGTCCGCTCCGGCACCGACGCCACCCTGGCGACCTTCGGTTCGCTGGTGCCCACGGCGCTGCAGGCCGCCGAGATCGCCGCGGGGGAAGGACATTCGCTCGAGGTGATCGACCTGCGGTCGTTGTCGCCGATCGACTTCGACACCGTCGAGGAGTCCGTGCGCCGCACGGGCCGGCTCGTCGTCGTGCAGGAGGCACCGGTCTTCTGCGGGATCGGCGCCGAGATCGCCGCCCGCATCGGGGAACGCTGCTTCTACCAGCTCGAGTCCCCGGTGCTGCGGGTCGGTGGATTCGACATCCCTTATCCCCCGGCCAAACTCGAGTCCCACCATCGTCCCGACCCCGACCGCATCCTCGACGCGGTCGACCGGGCGCTGGCGGCGTGAGGAGGCACTGTGGCGGATCCGGTTTCCACCGTGCAGGAGTTCCGTCTCCCCGATCTCGGGGAGGGTCTCACCGAGGCCGAGTGGGTGCACTGGTCGGTGGCGGTGGGCGACCACGTCGACCTCAACCAGATCATCGGGGAGGTGGAGACAGCGAAGGCGACGGTCGAACTGCCGTCCCCCTACGCCGGAGCGGTGACGGAACTGCTCGTCGAACCGGGGCAGACCGTTCCCGTCGGTGCGCCGCTGCTGCGTATCGCCACCGACACCCCCGAGGAGACCGACGCTCCCCCGGCACGACCGTCCGTGCTGGTCGGCTACGGACCCGGTGAGGTGCCGGTGAGCCGCCGCGCCCACCGCACGGCGGCCATGCACACCGAGCCGGCCACCCCCGCCGCGACCCCCGACACCGAGCCGGTACGGGCCTGCGCCGAGCCGACACGGGCCCGCCCGGATGCCAAACCGGGGGCCCGCAAGCTCGCGGGCGCGCTCGGGGTGGATCTGCGCGCCGTGACCGGCACCGGACAGGGCGGGGTGATCACCCGCCACGACGTGCGCCGTGCGGCCGGGGTCCCCGACCACCAGGCGACCGGCAGCGGAGTCGGGTCCTCGGACGAGACCTCCGACGGCGTGACGCGGCTGCCCGTCCGCGGGGTCCGCAAGCGCACCGCCGAGGCGGTGACCCGCAGCGCGTTCACGGCCCCGCACGCGACGCTGTTCCTCACCTGCGACGCGACGGCGACGGTCGAGCTGGTGTCCACCCTGCGGGCCTCCCCGGCCTTCGAGGGCCGGCATCCCACGGTGCTCACCGTGGTGGCCCGCGCCCTTGTGGCGGCGATCGCCGAGGAGCCGTCGCTCAACGCCCGGTGGGACGACGAGGCGGGTGAGATCGTCCTCCACCACGACGTGCACCTCGGGATCGCCACCGCGACGACCGAGGGTCTGAAGGTGCCGGTGGTCCGTGCAGCACAGCGGCTGCGGTTGCCGGAGCTGGCAGGGGCGATCGCCACGGCGGCCGAACGCGCCCGGTCCGGTGAGGCGACCCCGGCCGAGTTGACCGGTTCGACCGTGTCGGTGACGAACGTCGGTGTCTTCGGCGTCGACGCGGGCACCCCCATCCTCAATCCGGGCGAGTCGGCGATCCTGGCCGTCGGGGCCGTGGCCGACCGGCCGTGGGTGGTCGGCGGGCAGCTGGCGGTGCGGAAGGTGGTCACGCTGTCGCTGGCCTTCGACCATCGGCTCGTCGACGGGGAACAGGCCGGTCGGGCACTCGCGGCGATCGGTGCGTTCCTCACCGATCCCGTCCCGGCGCTGCTGAGCGGGACATGAGATACCGCCGTCGTCGGTAGCGTGGATCCGCGTGACCGATCCTGCCCACCCGGCGTCTGCACGTACGGCGGCCCCGCTCGTCCGCGCCCGTCTCGCGGTCTTCACGATCTTCGGGATAAACGGGTTCCTGCTCGCTCTGTGGGTGGTGCACATCCCCGCGATCCGGGAGCGGGTGGGCATCGACCACGCCGCGCTGGGGTCGTTGCTCCTGCTGCTCGCGGCGGGGGCGCTCGCCGGCATGCACACGACGGGCCGGTTCGCCGACCGGTTCGGCAGCCACCGCACGACCGTGGTGGCCGCCCTCGCGCTGGCCGTCGCGACGGTCGGTCCCGGTCTGGTGGCGGCGCCCTGGCAGCTCGGTCTCGCCCTGGTGTTGTTCGGGTTCGCCAACGGTGCGCTGGACGTGTCGATGAACTCTCAGGCCGTGGTGGTCGAGCAGCGCTATCGGCGGCCCGTCATGGCCGCCTTCCACGGCGTGTTCTCGGCGGGCGGCATCGCCGGGTCGCTCGTCGGCGCGGCGACGCTCGCCCTCGACGTGCGGCCACCGGTGACCCTGGCGGTGTCCGGTGCGTTGGGCGCGGTGCTCGTGGCGTGGACGGGCCGGTACCTGCTCCGGCCGGAGCGCCCGCCGATGCCCGCCTCTCCCGCACCCCACGGCGGGTATTCGCGTCGGGTGGTCCTGCTCGGTGGTGTGGCGTTCGCGTTGATGGTCTGCGAGGGCGTCGCCAACGACTGGAGCGCTCTGCAGGTCCTCGAGCGGCTCGACAGCCCCGAGTCGGTGGCGGCCCTCGCGTTCGGTGCCTTCTCCGCGACGATGACCCTCGGCCGGTTCGTCGCAGACCGGGTGACCGCGCGGTTCGGCGGTGTCGCCGTGGTCCGGTACGGCGCTCTCCTCGCCGCCGCCGGGATGGCGACGGTGATCGCCTCGCCGTGGCTGGGTCTCACCCTCACCGGGTGGGCGTTGTTCGGTCTGGGCCTGTCGGGTGCCGTGCCGCAACTGTTCACGGCGGCGGGCAACCTCGACGAGGGTTCGCCGGGGACGAACGTGTCGCGGGTGGTCGGGCTGGGGTATCTGGGTTTCCTCGCCGGGCCGGCGTGCATCGGATGGCTGTCGGAGGCGAGTTCCCTGACGGCGGCGCTGGTGGTACCGCTCGGGTGTGTGCTCCTCGCGGCGGCGCTCGCCCCGGCGCTGACCCCGGGGCCGGCACAGGTCCCGGGAAACACGACGGCGCCCACGCGGTAGTCCGCGTGGGCGCCGTGTGGATCGTTGGAACGAAGGGCTACAGAGCCTTCAGCTCCTCGGTCACCTCGGAGACCATCTTCTTGGCGTCACCGAACAGCATCGACGTGTTGTCGGCGGTGAACAGCGGGTTGTCGATACCGGCGTAACCGGACGACATCGAACGCTTGAGCACGATGACCGACTTCGACTGGTCGACGTTGAGGATCGGCATGCCGTAGATCGGGCTGGACGAGTCCAGGCGGGCAGCCGGGTTGGTGACGTCGTTGGCGCCGATGACGATGGTGACGTCGGTGCGGCTGAACTCGCCGTTGATGTCGTCCATCTCCTTCATCGCGTCGTACTCGACGTCGGCCTCGGCCAGCAGCACATTCATGTGACCGGGCATGCGGCCGGCGACCGGGTGGATCGCGTACTTGACCTCGACACCGCGCGCTTCGAGCAGCGAGGCCATCTCCTTGACGGCGTGCTGGGCCTGCGCGACGGCCAGACCGTAACCGGGCACGACGATGACCTGGTTGGCGTAGGCCATCTGGATGGCCGCATCCGAGGCCGAGGTGGCCTTGACGGTGCCACCGGAGGCCGAGGCGGCCCCGCCGGCGGCGTCGCTGCCACCGAAGGCGCCGAACACGATCGCCGGGATGGAGCGGTTCATGGCCTTGGCCATGAGGTTGGTCAGGATGGTGCCGGACGCGCCGACGATCATGCCGGCGACGATCATCGCCTGGTTGTTCAGCGCCAGACCCGCGGCGGCGGCCGACAGACCGGTGAGGGCGTTGAGCAGGGAGATCACGACGGGCATGTCGGCGCCACCGATCGGCAGCACGACGAACAGGCCCATCACACCGGCCGCGACGAGCAGCGCGAGGATCCACCAGGAGGCCAGCGGTTCACCGTCGGCGCTGATACCGATGTACACCGCGATCGCGATGGAGGCGATCACCAGGACGATGTTGGCGAGCTGGAACAGCTTCGCGGCCGCGACCAGCTTCTTCTCGAGGTTCTTGTTCAGCAGCTCCTGCAGCTTCGCGAAGGCGACGAGCGAGCCCCAGAAGGAGATCGAACCGATGATCGCGGCGAACAGCGAACCGACGATCATGACGACGGTCGGCTGCTCGTCCAGATGGGTGAAGCTGGTGGACTCGAGGTACTCCGACCATGCGATCAGGGCGACGGTGCCACCACCGACACCGTTGAACAGCGCGACCAGCTGCGGCATGGCGGTCATCTTGGTCTTCAGCGCCGGGGGGACGCCGAGGATGATGCCGACGACGAGGCCGCCGATGATCAGGCCCCAGTTCTCCGTGTCACGGATGTCGATGAGCACCGCGACGACCGCGATGAGCATGCCGACGGCGGCGATGTAGTTGCCGCGGACTGCGGTCTTCGGGCCGGTGAGGCCCGACAGACCGTAGATGAACATCGCGAAGGCGATGATGTACAGGACCGAGACGAGGTAACCCATCAGGCGTCCGCCCCCTTCTTCTGCGCGGCCGGAGCGTCCTTGCGCTGCTTGAACATCCCGAGCATGCGGTCGGTGACGACGAAGCCGCCGACGACGTTCAGGGTGCCGAACACCAGGGCGACGAACAGGATGATCTTGATGCCCCAGCTGGCGTCGGCGGGCAGGTGGCCGAGCACGACGAGAGCACCGAGGACGACGATGCCGTGGATGGCGTTGGTACCCGACATCAGCGGCGTGTGCAGCGTGTTGGGGACCTTGGAGATGACGGCGAACCCGACGAATCCGGCCAGGACCAGAATCGCGATGTTCGCGAGCAGTTCGTTGTACATCTAGGAGTTCTCCTTCGAGCGCGTCACGCAGGCAGCCGCGAGGATCTCGTCCGAGAAGTCCGGGGCGAGGGCACCGGACTCGTCGAGAAGCAGCTCGATCAGCGCGTACACGTTCTTCGAGTAGAGCTCGGAGGCGTGCTCCGGCATCGTCGCGGGCAGGTTGAGCGGCGAGCAGATGGTGACGTCGTGCTTGACGACGGTCTGCCCCGGCTCGGTGAGTTCGCAGTTGCCACCGGTCTCGCCGGCGAGGTCGACGATGACCGATCCCGGCTTCATTCCCTCGACGGCGGCGGCGGTCACCAGGCGCGGCGCGGGGCGGCCCGGCACGAGCGCGGTGGTGATGACGACGTCGAAGTTCTTGATGGCATCCTCGAGCGCCTGCTGCTGCTGCGCCCGCTCGGCCTCGGTGAGCTCGCGGGCGTAGCCACCCTCACCGGCGGCGTCGATGCCCAGGTCGAGCCACTGCGCGCCGACGGAGCGCACCTGGTCGGCGACCTCGGGACGCACGTCGTAACCGGTGGTGCGGGCGCCGAGGCGCTTCGCCGTGGCCAGGGCCTGCAGACCCGCGACACCCACGCCGAGGACCAGCACGGTCGCCGGCTTCACGGTGCCGGCGGCGGTGGTCAGCATCGGGAAGAAGCGGGTGGCCTCGCTCGCCGCGACCAGCACGGACTTGTAGCCGGCCACGTTGGCCTGCGAGGACAGTGCGTCCATGACCTGGGCGCGGGAGATGCGCGGGATGGCCTCGACGGCGTACGCCTCGACACCGGCCTGCGTCAGCGCGCCGATCTGGTTCTGCGCGTTGCGCGGGGCGAGGAAGCCGATCAGCCGCTGGCCCGAGCGCAGCCGGGCGACCTCGGTGTCGCTCGGCGGGGCCACCTTGACCACGATGTCCGCCGACCAGGCGTCACCGATGGTGGCTCCGGCCTCCTTGTATGCGGCGTCGGGGATGAGGGCCTCCTGGCCGGCGCCGGACTCGACGACGACGTCGAGACCCTTGCCGATCAGCGAGGGCACGATCTTCGGTACGAGCGCGACTCGCCGTTCCCCGTCGTTCGTCTCGCGAACGACGCCGACGGTCGGACGGCGGTGCGCTCCGCTCCCCGTGTTCGATCCTTCGGTACTCAATCTGTTGACTCCTGCGTCGATGAAAAGTGCGCGTCGCGCCACGGTCGGCGGCGGAATAGTGCGTGATTGCGGGCCATGTGTCGGCCCCTAGTTCGCTGTTGAGGCTTATGCAGGCCTACCGCCTCACCGGGAGTGCATGCAACCCGTCCGAATCATCTGAATCGTTCCCGAACTGAAAGAACGGCGAAAGTTGTGAGGCACCTCACTCACAGTTTCGATTTTCCACCTGTGAGGGAAGCCGGCAAGGTACGCCCCGAAACGGCTCCACAGGCCCCCTGGAGAGCGAAAATGGTCCGAAGACAAAGCGATTCACCGAAGTCGGTGACCAGGACAGGTGAATCGATTCAGAAGATCGATTCAGGAAAGTGAGCGGAACGTGACCGATCGACCCGATCCGGGTACCGGAGATCTCGGCGGGGACCCCGTCTGCTGGCTGCATCTCGTGTGCCCCGACTGCGGTGCGTTCCGCGAGTCCCCCGACGAGCCCTGCCCGCGATGCGGGAGCACGACGGTGGAACCGGGTGACGGCTCCGCGGCGGAGCCGCCATCCGGTTCCGCCGGTTAGCGTGGGACCGTGAACGTGCCTGCCCCGATCCTCGATCTCGCCCGCCCGGCCCGCCGGGTCACGGTCCTCACCGGTGCCGGGATGTCCGCGGAGAGCGGAGTACCCACCTTCCGCGACGCGCAGACCGGTCTGTGGGAGAACTTCGACCCTGCCGCCCTCGCGACACCCGAGGCGTGGCAGGCCGATCCGGCGACCGTGTGGGCGTGGTACCAGTGGCGGGTCGCGCTGGTGCGCCGCGTGGAGCCCAACGCGGGCCATCGCGCGCTGGCCGAGTGGGCGCGCTCCACCGAGGTGCGCATCTCCACCCAGAACGTCGACGATCTGCACGAGCGCGCCGGCAGCGCAGTGCTGGCCCATCTGCACGGCAGTCTGTTCTCCCCGCGGTGCGACCGCTGCGCGCAGCCGGTGGAGCTGCCCGACCCGCCGTCCGAACCCGTGGCACGACTGGAGCCGCCCGTCTGTCCCGCCTGTGGCGGCGCCGGGCGCCCCGGGGTGGTGTGGTTCGGGGAGATGCTGCCCCGGGAACCCTGGGAGGCGACCACCGAGGCGCTGCGCGACGCCGACCTGCTGCTCGTGATCGGCACCTCCGGGGTCGTGTACCCGGCGGCGGGGCTGCCGTCCCTCGCGCGCGATCACGGGGTTCCGGTCGTGGAGATCAACCCGGACGAGACCGATCTGAGCGACCGGGTGGACGAGGTGTGGCGCACCACCGCCGCGACCGGGCTGCCGCAACTCGTCGAGGCGCTCCGCGGATAGCCGCACCACGCCGGTCCGCCGTGACAGCGTTAGGGTGACGGCGTGAGTTCCTGTGTGTTCTGCGCCATAGTCGACGGCACCGCTCCGGCGGTCCGTGTCCTCGAGGACGACGACGTCGTGGCGTTCCTGGACATCCGGCCCGTCGCACGCGGGCACACCCTCGTCGTGCCCCGCACCCACGCGGCGCGCCTCGAGGATCTCGATCCCGCGGCCGGTGCGGCGATGTTCCGCGCCGGGCAGCGGATCGCGCGGGCCCTCGCCCGCTCGGAACTGTCGACGGACGGAACCAATCTCGTCCTCAACGACGGGCGCGCCGCCTTCCAGACCGTCTTCCACGCCCACCTGCACGTGGTGCCCCGCTGGAGCGGGGACCGGCTCCGGCTCGGAGTGGGTCTGCTCCGTCGACAGTCGCACGACCCCGAGAGCACCGCCGCACTGATCCGCGACGGGCTCGACCGCCTGACCGCAGAGGAGCATTCGTGACCCAGCCCACCGGCGCCACCGTCGAGTTCCCCGTCGACGTCATCCGCCCCATCCTGCTCGAGCAGTTCTCCGCCCTCGACGACCAGCTCGCCGGCGTCCGCGACGACGAGTGGGAGACCCCGACCGCGCTGCCGGGCTGGACGGTCAAGGACGTCGTCGCGCATCTCGTCGGCACCGAGTCGATGCTCGCGGGCATCGCCGCACCCCGGGTGGAGCGGGACGTGCGCGCACTCCCCCACGTGCGCAACGACATCGCCGCGTTCAACGAGCTGTGGGTCGAGTCGCTGCGGCCCGTCCCCGGCCCGGAGGTGCTCGCACGGTTCCGCGAGATCGTGGCGCGCCGCACCGACGAGCTGGACGCGATGGGCCAGGAGGACTTCGACGCGCAGTCGAACACGCCGGTCGGCCCGGCCCCCTACGGCCGGTTCATGCGGATCCGGGTGTTCGACTGCTGGTTCCACGAACTCGACATCGCCGACGCGCTCGGCCGCACCGCCACCGAGGGCGGACCCCGCGCCGAACTGGCGGTCACCGAAATCTTCGGCGCGGTTCCGTTCATCGTGGGCAAGCGCGGCAAGGCCCCGGAGGGATCGCGCATCACGATCGAGCTGTCCGGTCCCCTCGCCCGCACCCTGCACGTCGAGGTGCAGGGCCGTGCCGCCGTGGTGCCGGAGCTGTCGGGACCGGCGACCTCGACGCTCGCGATGGACTCGGGCCTGTTCGTGCGGCTCGCCGGTGGGCGGGTGCACGCCGCGGACCGGATCGACGAGATCTCCCTCGGTGGAGACGTCGAGGTCGCGCGCCGCATCGTGGACAACCTCGCCTTCACCATCTGATCCTGTGCGGCTGTTCCTGTCCTCCTACCGGTTCGGCACCGACCCGCGCGTCTTCGTCCACCTGACGGGGACGCCGGGGCGCATCGCCGTGATCGCCAACGCCGCCGACGCGTGGCCGGCCGCGGCGCGGGCGGGTGCGGTCACCAGCGAGACGGTGGCGCTGCGCTCGCTGGGCTTCGCCCCCGAGGAGGTCGACCTGCGCGACCATCCCGGTGACCCGGGTTCGCTCCGCGCACGGCTGGCGGAGTTCCCGGCGGTGTGGGTGCGGGGCGGCAACACCTTCGTCCTGCGGGCCCGGCTGGCCCGCAGTGGTGGCGACGCGGTGCTCACCGATCTGGTCCGCAGCAACCGGATCGTCTACGGCGGGTACAGCGCCGGGGCGTGCGTGGCGACCCCGTCGTTGTGCGGCCTCGAGTTCTCCGACGATCCCGGTGAGGTCACGACCGTCTGCGGTGGCCCGGTGGTGTGGGACGGGCTCGGCTGGGTCGACCACGCGATCGTGCCGCACACCGGTGACTCCCTGCTCGCCGACGACGGTGTGCAGCGGACCCTGCGGTACCTGCGCGAGCGCGGCATCGCCCATGTGGCGTTGACCGACGACGACGCGCTGGTCGTCGACACCCCTCCCGGCGTGGACGCCCCGAGTACGGTGAATCCATGACGCAGAACAACGACGCCACCGAACCCCGGATCGAGCACGAGGCCGACAACTCCCGGTTCGCGCTGTACCTCGGCGACGACCTCGCGGCCTACGCCGACTACACGCAGCACGGGGACCTGCGGGATTTCGACCACACCGTCACCGACCCGCAGTTCCGTGGCCGGGGCCTCGCCGGTGTCGTGGTGAAGCACGCCCTCGACGAGACGAAGAAGCAGGGACTGAAGATCGGCGCGTCCTGCTCGTACGTGGAGAAGTTCGTCGCCGAGCATCCCGAGTACCGCAACTGATCGCTCACACCGGCACGTCGCGGCGGCGGAAACCGACGACCGCCGCTGCGACGAGCACCACCGCCGCGGACGCCTGGACGACGAGCGGCAGTGCCGTGACGGGTTCCGCGGGTACCAGCGGCACGTGCGAGAACGGTGAGAGGGCGACGAGTTCGTCGGGCAGGTCGAGCATCTCGCCGAGCCACGCGACGAACACCGTCCACACCACCAGCACCCACACCAGCCCGGTCGCGCGCGGCACGCAGCCCAGCAGCGCGAACGCCGCGGCGACCACAAGGATCGCCGCCGGGGCGTAGGCCAGGGACGCCGCGATCATCCGCGGCACCCATCCCCCGTCGCCCACCGCGAGGGCGACTCCCAGCCCGGTCGCGGCCCCGGAGACGAGCAGTGCCACGACCACCTGGACGACGATCACGCCGAGGGCTGCGGACAGCCACGCGCTGCGCCTCGTGCCGGTGACGATCACGAGACCGGATCGTCCGCCCTCCTCCTCGCTGCGCATCCGCACCACCGCGGACACCCCGAAGGCGGTGGCACCGAGAGCGAGGAACATCAGCATCATCCCGGCGAAGGAAGCGGTGAGGGCGTCGGGGTCCACCCCCACCATGTCGAGCACCTGCGGCATCTCGTCGATGAGGTCCTCGACGGAACTGGCGAGGGCACCCATCGCGACACCGAACAGCACCAGCCCCACCAGCCAGCCGACGAACGCTCCGCGCAGCAGGCGGCGGATCAGGCCGACCGGAGAGAGCAGGGCGGAATCCGCTTCGGCGGGTCCGGGTTTCGGTGCCCGCAGCCCGGCTCCGAGATCGCGACGGCGGGAGAGCACCACGGCGACGGTGAGCAGCACGATCGTCGTCGCCACGGACAGCAGCAACGGCCACCATCGCTCGTCGACGTAGAGCCGGGTCTGCTGGGCCCACGCGATCGGCGAGAACCACGACAGCCACGAGCCGGTGGGCTCGATGGTGTCGCCGGCGCCCCGGACGAAGAAGGCCGCGGCGAGCACCGCGAGGGCGGTGCCGGTGGCGGAGCGGGAGTGTTCACCGAACTGGGCGGTCACCGCGGCGACCGCACCGAAGAGCACCCCGGTGACGGCGGAGGCCACTCCGAAGGCGACCGACCCGACGACGGCGAGTTCCCCGGCGACGAGGGCGACGGTGATGCCCGCTCCCACCATGAGGTTCGCGACCGACACCAGCAGCAGGGCGGCCGCCGGTGGTGCATAGGTCCCGACGGGCAGCGCCCGCAGGAGTTCGAGGCGGCCCGCCTCCTCCTGGGCCCGGGTGTGCCTTACGACGAGCAGGATGCTCATGATCGCGGTCGCGACGAAAACGGTCAGGCTCAGTTCGTTGGCGGTCATCGCACCGAGCGTGTAGTCGTCGGTCCCGTAGGCCGGTCCCGTCATGAGGACGGCCGCCGGGTTCTCGAGCAGGGCGGCCCGGGCCTGCCGGGCGGACGCGTCGGGGTAGACCGCGGCCAGGCTGAGGACGGTCGCCCAGACCGTGAGGGCCAGGGCGAGCGTCCAGACGGCGATGCGCACGCGGTCCAGTCGCAGGTACAGCCGCAGCAGGGCACCGAGGCCGGTGAACGGTGCGGCGGAGGTCGTGGGGGTCCGAGCCGGTGCGGGAACCGGGGTCGGTGTGGTGGTGGTCATCGCGCGGGCACTTCCTTCGCGACCCCGTCGCCGGCGTCGAAGGTGTCGCCGTAGTGCCGCATGAACAGCTCCTCCAGCGACGGGGGTGTGATGGTGAGGTTGTCGACGCCGAGCGCGGCGAGTTCCTGCAGCACCGGGGCGAGTGCGGAGTTGTCGACGTCGAAGGCGACCCGGCCGTCGTCGTGGGTGAGGTCGTGCACGCCGCCCAGTGCCGCCAGCCGTGCGGCGGGCTCGGTGGTGGTGGCCCGCACCGACGAGCGCGTCAGGTGCCGCAGCTGGGCGAGAGTGCCGGTCTCGACGTCCCGCCCGGCACGGATGATCATGACGGTGTCGCAGAGCTTCTCGACCTCGGCGAGGATGTGGCTGGACAGCAGCACGGTGGCGCCGCCGTCCCGGAGCCTGCGCACCTCGTCGGTGAACACCGCCTCCATGAGCGGATCGAGGCCCGAGGTCGGTTCGTCGAGCAGGTACAGTTCGGCGTCCGAAGCGAGCGCGGTGACCAGAGCCACCTTCTGCCGGTTGCCCTTCGAGTAGGTCCGGGCCTTCTTCGTCGGGTCGAGTTCGAAACGTTCGAGCAGTTCGGCGCGGCGCTGCGTGCGGACCTCGCCGCCGCGGATGCGGGTGAGCACGTCGATGATCTCTCCGCCGGTCAGGGTCGGCCACAGGCTGGTGTCGCCGGGGACGTAGGCGATGTGCCGGTGGATCTCGACGGCGTCGGTCCACGGGTCCCGGCCGAGGACCCGGGCGGTGCCGGAGTCGGCGCGGAGCATTCCGAGCAGTACCCGGATCGCCGTCGACTTCCCTGCTCCGTTCGGTCCGAGAAATCCTGCGACGGTGCCTCGTTCGACCGTCATCGAGAAGCCGTCGAGGGCTCTCGTGGTCCCGAAGGTCTTGACGACGTCGCGGACTTCGATGATGGGGGTGTCCATGATTCCTCCGTCAGGAGTCGGGGGGTGCCTCCTGCGCTGCGAGGCAGGCGTCGAACAGCGTCGAGTCCGTCAGCAACGGCTCGGTGTAGAGCTCGAGTATCGGCAGCATGAGGCGTTCGGTGTAGGAGCGCAGCCGGGCCGGGAACGTCTCGAGGTCGAGGAACTCGTCGGGTCCGGGAAGTTCCATGAGGACGGCCCCGACGCTGAAACAGACCAGGGCGCGAGCTCTTTCGGCCGGGAATCGGCTCGGGCGCACGGTGCCGGCGGCGACGGCCTCCTCGAGATAGGCCTCGGTGTCGGCGACGAGGCGGTCGAGGAAGTCGGTGGCGGTGCGGCCGCCGGCCCGGATGGTCCGGAAGAGATAGGCGACCGCGGAGGCGTAGTTCTCGATGTGCTCCATCTGATCCTGCAGGGCGGCCGGCCCGATCCTCGGGTCGAGAACCGCGCTCTTGGCCTGCCGGATGGCGTCGAGCACGTAGCGGTCGCAGTGCTCCTTCAGTCCGGCGCGGGATCCGAAGTGGTGCACGATCAACGAAGCGCTGACGCCGCACTCGGCGGCGATGGTGCGCAGGGGGACGGCGACCCCGTACACGGCGATGCACCGGATGGCCGCGTCGCGGATCCGGGCCCGGGTGGTGAGGTCCTCACCGGCCACGGTTGAACGCACGTTCCGAGCGTTGCACACGTGTTCAACCCGATCAACGCACGGATTGTGCCATCACGGCCGGTGGATCGGCTCAGTTGAAACCCATCACCTCGGTGCCCCAGACGCGGCGCATCTCCCCCTCCGGGTCCGGCACGACGGTGTCGGTGGAGCCGACGATCAGCGTCAGGCGGGCGTCCGTCTCGTAGCGCGGCCAGTGCTTGGACCCGTCCAGCGCCGCCGGCACACCGTGGTGCGCGAACGCCGTCCAGCGTCGCTGGATCCGCCCGGAGACCTCCCCGGCGGATCGGCGACCGCCCAGCCAGAAGGTCGGGTCGCGGCCGAGCGTGCCGAAATTGCCGAAGACGTAGGGCAGTTCGGTGGCGTGCCCCGCCCCGATCCGGGCCGCCTTGAGCATCGGGGTCGCGTGGTCGAAGCGGTAGACCCAGGTCGGTGAGTGCTCGCTGTGCGCCTCGGCCACCCACAGCACCGGCATGCGGAAGGCCGCGTCGCGGGAGAGGGCCATCGCACCCGTGGGCTTGGACAGATCGGGATAGGCCGCGACGATCTCGGCCAGGCGTTCCGGATCGAGATCGGGCCGGTCCTGTGCGAGCGCGGCGAACATCGCCTGGACGGCGGTGTCGTCGACCGGCATCAGCGGCGACTTCATGAACCGGAAGATCGACGGCTCGTCCTTGTTGGAGCCGATGATCAGCGGGATCCGGTGCGACAATCCCTTCTGGAAGGCGGCGACCGGATACTTCGGGACCAGGTCGCGGTCGACGACCGGGGTCATCGCCAGGGTGCCGGGGGATCTGCTGGGCACCTCACCGAAGAGCACCTCCGACGCCTGCACGAGCTTCTCCACGGGCAGGGTGAGCAGATCCTCGACCCGGTCCGGGGACACCTCGAGGATCTGCAGGAACCGCTCGGCGACCGTGGCGGCACGCTCGCGCCCGTACACCGAGGTCGCGGGCGGCGACTGGGCGATCGCGCGGTGGAACAGGCCCTCCGCACGCGGGACCGTCATCAAGGTGGTGACGGATCCGCCGCCCGAGGACTCACCGAACAGGGTCACACAGTCGGGGTCACCACCGAAGGCGGTGATGCAGTCGCGGACCCATTCCAGGGCCGCGATCTGATCGCGCAGGCCCACGTTCGATTCGAAGGGCGCATCCGGCGTGGCGAAGGACGACAGGTCGAGGAAGCCGAGCGGTCCGAGCCGGTAGTTGAGCGTGACCACCACGACGTCGCCGCTCTCGCACAGGGTCCGTCCGTCGTAGATCTTCTGCCCGGAATAACCGAGCACGTAGGCGCCACCGTGGATCCACACCATCACCGGGCGCAGCCGGCCGTCCGGTGGCGGTGCCCAGACGTTGAGCGAGAGGCAGTCCTCGCCCATCGTCATCCCCGGTTCGATACCGATGGGGCTCTGGCGGCTCTGCGGAGCGATCGGGCCGAACCGGGTACAGTCGAGTACCCCGTCCCAGGGCTCGGGTGGCAACGGCGACCGGAACCGCCGGTTCCCGGTGGGCGCGGCGTACGGGATGCCCTTCCAGGCGAAGACCGTCCCGTCGCGGTGCCCGCGCACCTCGCCGTACTTGCAGACGACGGTGAGCGTGTCGTTGTCCACGTGACCTCCCGGGGAACTTCGGTCGCCAGCCTATCGACGATCGGCGGGTCGCCGAGAGCAGCCTCGGTCGAGGTCCGTCGTCAGCCCGCGGCCGAGAGCGGTTCGGGTGCCACGCAGTCCACGAGGTCGGACACGAGCGCATCGAGCACGTCGCGCAGGTCCGCGCGAGCGGAGTCGGCGAGGGCCGGGAAGACCGTGGACAGCGCGATGGGCACCAGGGACGCCGGGCCGAGCAGGATCCCCATGACGGCATCGAGCCTGGCGACCTCCTCGTGGAGTTCCTCGTAGGTGGTCACGCTGTCGCCGTACATCACCGCGATCCGACGCGGCGCGCAAGCCGCGGCCTCGGCCACCAGCCGGGGCAGGTCCTCCGCTGTCGGCTCGTAGGCCGTCCGCTCGTAGGCCGTCCGCTCGTAGACCATGGACTCCACTTCGTACTTCCGCACCGATCCCGCCTTCACTGATCCCCCGATCTCGTCCCCCGAACGGCGACGGGCCGCGCCGCTCGAGACAACATACAGTCAGTGTGGCTTGCAAAGTGAGAGTTACGGGAAGAGTTCGGAAAACTTTTTGCACTCTCGGTGCCGAACAGAAGTTACTCCATCCGGAGCGGCCGTTCACCCGGAATCCTCACCCCGGTTTCCAACGGCCGAAATATCCGGAATTTCCTCGCCAGCCGGAGAAACGGGCGTGTCCTCGTGAATCCGGAGTCCGCACGGTCCCCGACCGGGTCCGGACCGCGACCTCCGGGCGAGACCGAGGAGGTGCCGGTCGTGACCGTCGCCCGCGCCGAATCGCTCCCGTTCCTCACCGGGGCGGCCGCACCCGACCCCGTACGGGAGTTCCCGGGAGTGAGCCCACAGTCCCGCGCGCTGTCCCTGTTCGTGCGCCGCACGATCCGTCCCGCCATCAAGGCGTGGTCGCTGGCGCCCGCCCTGCCCTGGCCCACCACGGCGATCGAGCGGCTCGCGCTGCCGCTGCAGCCGCTGCCGGGCACACGGCGTCATCGCGTGGACCTGCCCACCTGCCCCGCGGAGTTCCTGTCCGCTCCGGGAGCGGGAGGCCGTATCGCGGTGCTGTACCTGCACGGCGGCGCGTTCCTGTGCTGCGGCATCGCCACCCATCGTCACCTGGTGTCGCGCATCTCGGCCGCGACGCGGGCGCCGGTGCTGTCCGTCGGATACCGCATGCTCCCCCACCACCCGATCCGCCGCGCCGTCGAGGACGGGCTCGAGGGCCTGCGCTGGCTCACCGAACACGGCTTCCCCGCCGAGCGGGTCGTCATCGCCGGGGACTCCGCGGGTGGGTTCCTCACCTTCGCCGTCGCCCACGAGGCCACCCGCCGCGGTCCCGGCCGTCCCGCCGGCACCGTCGCGTTGTCGCCGCTGACCGATCTCGACCCGGCCCGCAAGCTGGCCCATCCCAACGCGCAGCGCTGCGCCCTGTTCCCCCGGCGGGCCGTCGGTGCCCTGTCGACGCTGGTCGAGCGGGCCGAGCGGATCACCCGGGGCACGTGCGCGCCGGTCGTCTCCCCGGTCGACCTCGACCTGTGGGGCATGCCCCCGGCGCTCGTCCAGACCGGCTCGGAGGAAATGACCTACGTCGACGCCGAGCTGATGGCACAGCGCCTCCACCTCGCCGGGGTGTCGACGGAACTGCAGGTCTGGGAGAAGCAGGTCCACGTCTTCCAGGCGGCCGCGGGGATCGTCCCGGAGGGCGACCGCGCGATCGCCGAGATCGGGCGGTTCGTGCAGTCGCTCGGCTGAGCAGGCCAGTCGGCGCCGCCGTCAGGTCGACAGACGGATCGCGTACAGGGCGGCGGCGTCGGTGGTGGAGACGGTCGCGGTGCGACCAGCCGATACGGTCGCGGTGCGACCAGCCGAGACAGCCGCGGTGCGACCAGCCGAGACGCTCGCCGGGCCGTGGCCGAGCAGGGTCCGCAGGCGTCGCACGAGCCGGTTCGTCATGTCCTCGATGGTCGGGCACCGGCGCAGGCGGCGACACCCTTGTGATCGGTGTGATCCGAACGGCGCGGGCAGACAGCCGCACGAGCGGCGCGGTGTCGACGGCAGCCGCACGAGCGGCGCGGTGTCGACGGCAGCCGCACGAGCGGCGCGGTGTCGGTCCCGGCGACTAGTGTTCTTCTCGACTCGACGCCGGCACTAGAGGAAGGGGCCCATCATGGCCGAGGTGCACGACCGGTTCGACCAGGACGTCGACCGGGCCTGGCGTGAGTTCCGCATGCGGCTGGCCGACCATGTCGCGGCGATGGACGACGGCGACGGGCTCGTACTCGAACCGCTCACCGACGAGACGGGTGGCCCGGCGGGCCCCTGTGTGCAGTTCTACGGCTGGGGCGAGCGGGTGGTGCGCTGCGAGGTGCCGTCCAACGTGCATCTCGCCCCCGACCGGCACCTGTCCCCGGCCGACGAGGCGCTGCTGCTGGAGCTCGGCCTGCAGGCCCCCACCCGTGGGCCCGACGACCCGGAGGACGGCGGGTCGCCGGCCTTCTGGATCGATCGCCCGGCGGGCTGGGCCGATCAGCTCGCCGAGATCGCGGTGCAGGCACTGCGCGCGGTGTGGGGTGTCCACCATCCGCTCTTCCTCCGCGCCGAGACGTTCGGCACCGAACGTCCGGCCCCCGAGCTCACCGGGCCGCGGCCGGTGCCGGTCCCCCGCGAGGCCGGTCCGCGACGGGTCGCCCCGCGGGCCGCGGTCGAGCCCGCCGGCGAGGAGCACCTGCGGGAGCTCATCGAGGCGGCGCTGCACGAGCGGATCGACGAGGTGCCGGCCTGGGACGAGGACGGCGACCTGGTACTGCGGGTGGCCGGGGTGCTGGTCTTCGTCGGGGTCGGCACCGGCGGCGGCAAGGTCGATCTGTTCGCCCCGGTCGTGCACTCGATCACGGGCCGGACGCGGGCGGCGGAGATCTGCGTCGATCTCAACCGCCGGTGGCCGCACCTGAAGTTCGTGCTGATCGACGACCGGCTCGCCCTGGTCGATCATGTGCCCGCCTCGCCGTTCGTCCCGGCGCACCTGCTGGCCGCGCTCGACGCGATCTCGCAGTTCGTCGAGACCATCGACTCGTCGTTCGGGGCGCATCTCGGCGGGATCCTGCTGCGAGACAGCGGGTTCGATGACTACGACGGCCCCCACGACGACTCCGCCGAGCAGTCCTGGGGCGACGCCGCGCAGCTGCCCGAGGCGGAGGAGGATCTGCCCGTCGCCCTGCTGGCGGTGCGCGACTTCCATCTCGACGGGCTGACCGAGATCACTCCGAGCACCGTCGCGGCGATCGGCGGCCGGAACCCCGAGCAGTTGCGGCGATTCCTCACGATCAGCACCGAACTGCAGGTGTGGTGGGCCGGCGAGTCGGAGACGCGGGCGGCCGCGCTCAACATGGACGGCGCGGAGGAAGCCCACGCGAAGGCCGTCGAGTGGGAGCTGACGAGCCGTTCGCTCACGGCGGCGCTGCAGTTCCTCGAGCAGGACGGGGACGACGCGGAGTCCCCGGGGCCGCGCCCGCCGCGACCGACGGCGGGCCGGGATCCGGAGCCCGAGCAGCCGGCCCTGTTCGACACCCCCGACGAACCGACGCTGTTCGACGGCTTCGGCGACTACGCCTGAGCGACGGCGCGGCGCAGGGCGTCGACCGCGGCGAGGTCGTAGCCGACGAGCACGACGGTCTCGACGGAGGTCTGCGTGCCGCGGAGGGCGGTGACGGCGCGCAGTGCCGCATCGTCGACGGGCCAGCCGTAGATGCCCGCGGAGATGAGCGGGAACGACACGGTCCGCGCCCCGAGGTCGTGCGCGACGAGCAGGCTGTTGCGGTACGCCGCTTCCAGGATGTGACTGCGGTCCTCGTTCCGCGACCACACCGGGCCGACGGTGTGGATCACCCAGCGAGCGGGCAACCGTCCCGCGGTGGTCGCCACCGCGCGGCCCGGCGTCAGGCCGTCCGGTAGTTGCGTCGCGCGGAGTTCGCGGCAGGCTTCGAGGACCTCGGGACCACCGGCACTGTGGATGGCACCGTCGACGCCACCGCCTCCGAGCAGGGAGGAGTTCGCAGCGTTGACGATCGCGTCCACCGCGATGGTGGTGATGTCGCCGTGTGCGATGTCGAGAGCGGTCACGCCCCGAGCCTAGTGTTCGCGGCACCGGCCTGGGTGCTGTCCGCCGGCTCACCTGCCGCCGGCCCGATTTGCTGGCATGATTCGAGAGCGTGACCTCCACCGAGAAGCTGCGCGAGCTGGCCGGGCGCCACGGGATCTCCACGACCTACGTCGGCTGGGACGAACTCGAGCACGACGTGCCCGACGAGACGCTGCGCCGGGTGCTCGCGGCCCTCGACGTGCCGGCCTCGACGCCGGAGGAGATCGAGGCCGCACTCGCCGATCTCGACGACCTGCCGTGGCGCCGGATGCTGCCGCCCTCCCTGGTGGTGGTCGAGGGCGAGGAGCGGACCTTCCCGGTGCACGTCCCGCACGGCGACCCGGTGTCGGTGTGGGTGGTGACCGAGGACGGGAACGAGGTCGACGCCGAGCAACTCGACGTGTGGGTGGATCCCCGTTCGGTGGACGGCCGGCTCGTGGGCCGTGCGACGTTCGCGGTGCCGCGGCTTCCGCTGGGCTGGCACCGGCTGCACGCCCGGAGCAACGACGTCGAGGTCACCGCGATGCTGGCGGTGACCCCGCGGCGACTGTCCACCGCGGACCGGCTCCTGGAGTCGCAGCGGTGGGGCCTTGCAGTGCAACTGTATTCGGTGCGGTCGCGCAGGTCCTGGGGTATCGGGGATTTCGCGGATCTCGCCGACCTCGCGGCCGTCACGGCCGGGCACGGCGGCGACTTCGTCCTCATCAACCCGGTGCACGCGGCGGAACCGGTTGCGCCGCACGAACCTTCACCCTATCTGCCGTCCTCCCGCCGGTTCGTCGACCCGCTCTACCTCCGGATCGAGGAGATCCCGGAGGCCGCCTATCTGCCGGCCGCGGACCGCACCGTGCTCGACGACTATGCGGAGCGCCTCCGCAAGGCGAACGGCAAGGCCCGGAAGATCGATCGGGACAAGGTGTTCCGCGCGAAGCTCGACGTGCTCGAGAGGATCCACCGGGTTCCGCTCGGCCCCGCCCGCCGGGCGTCCTTCGAGGCATTCTGCACCGAAAGAGGAAGCGCCCTCGACGATTTCGCACTGTGGTGCGCGGTCTACGAGAAGTACGGCGACCGGCTCGGCAAGTGGGCGTCGCGGGCGCCGGGTCCGGACGACCCGAAGACGGAGCGGCTGCGGACGCGGCTGGCCGCGCGCATCGACTTCCACCGGTGGCTGCAGTGGCTGTGCGACGAGCAGCTGGCGGCGGCGCAGGACGGTGCCCGCCGCGCCGGCGCCGGTCTCGGTATCGTGCACGACCTCGCGGTGGGGGTGCGTCCGCACGGCGCCGACGCCTGGACACTCGGGGATGCCCTGGCGTCCGGGGTCACGGTCGGTGCGCCGCCGGACGACTTCAACCGCAACGGGCAGAACTGGAACCAGCCGCCCTGGCGGCCCGACCGCCTGGCCGAACTGGGTTACGTTCCCTACCGGGACGTGGTGCGTTCGGCGCTGCGGCACGCCGGCGGGGTGCGGGTCGACCACATCCTGGGTCTGTTCCGTACCTGGTGGGTGCCGGAGGGGATGTCCCCGGCCGACGGCACCTACGTCCGTAGCGACCACGAGGCACTGATCGGGATCCTCGCGCTCGAGGCCCAGCGAGCCGGTGCGGTGGTCGTCGGTGAGGACCTGGGGGTCTTCGAGGAGTGGGTGCAGGAGTACCTCGCCGAGCGTGGTATCGCCGGCACTTCGATCCTGTGGTTCGAGCGGGACGAGGACGCGGCGCGGGCACCGGAGAGTTATCGAGCGCTGTGCCTGACCTCGGTGACCACCCACGACCTGCCGCCGACCGCGGGATATCTGGCGGGCGACCACGTCCGGTTGCGGTCGGAACTCGGCCTGCTCGAACACGATCTGGAGACCGAGCTCGCCGGTGCGGCCGCCGAGCGGGACGCGGTGCTGGCCCTCGCGCGAGAGCGGGGTCTGCTCGGCGACGACGAGACCGGCACGGACCGGCAGGTGGAGGCGCTGCACCGCCTCATCGCCGCGAGTCCGTCGGCTCTGCTGGGGCTTTCGCTGGTCGACGTGGTGGGTGAGCGGCGCAGCCAGAACCAGCCGGGCACGGTCGACGAGTACCCGAACTGGCGGGTGCCGCTCGCGGATGCGCGCGGCCGCGCCGTCCTCGTCGAGGACCTCGTCGAACACGAGGGGTTCGCGCGGCTCGCCCGGGCCCTGGAAGGCGGTCGCGGATCACGGTCGTGAACGGGCCGGCCGCCGGCCCGCCTCGCGGATCGGCGGCCGGGACCGGGACTCACTTGGCGTAGAGTGCGTCGATCTCGTGGGCGAAGCGCTCCGTGACCACGTTGCGCTTGATCTTGAGGGTGGGGGTCAGTTCCCCCGACTCCTCGGTGAGGTCGCGGTCGAGGATGACGAACTTCTTGATCGCCTCGGCGTGGGAGACGAGGGTGTTGGCGTCGTCAACGATCGTCTGTACCGCGTCGCGCAGGGCCGGGTCGTGGCGCAGCCGGCCGATGGTCGCCTCGGCGGGTTTGCCGTTCTCGGCCTTCCAGTTCTCGAAGACGTCGGGGTCGACGGTGACGAGCGCCGAGATGAAGCTGCGGCCGTCACCGACGACGACGGCCTGCGACACCAGGGTGTGCGAGCGCATGCGGTCCTCGAGCGGGCCGGGCGAGACGTTCTTGCCACCGGCGGTGATGATGAGGTCCTTCTTGCGGCCGGTGATAGACAGGTAGCCGTCCTCGTCGAGGGAGCCGAGATCGCCGGTGCGGAACCAGCCGTCGCGGAAGGCGGCCTCGGTGGCCTCCTCGTTGCGCCAGTAGCCGTCGAAGACGACGTTGCCGCGCAGCTCGATCTCGCCGTCCTCGGCGATGCGGACGGTGTTGCCGCCCATGGGACGTCCGACGGAGCCGATCTTCTGCGAGCCGGGCATGTTGACGCAGTGTGCGGCGGTGGTCTCGGTGAGGCCGTAGCCCTCGTAGATCGGGACGCCGACGCCCCGGAAGAAGTGGCCCAGGCGCGGGCTCAGGGCGCCGCCACCGGAGATGGCGTACCAGCACTCGTTGCCCATCGCCGCGCGCAGCTTCGAGTAGACGAGCTTGTCGGCGAGGGTGTGCTTGGCCTTGAGCAGCAGCGACGGGCCGCCCTGGTCGAGGGACTCGCTGTAGGCGATGGCGGTCTCCTCGGCGAAGCGGAAGATCGCGGCCTTGACCGGTCCGCCCGAGGAGGCCTTGGCGGCCGCGGCGTCGCGGACCTTCTCGAACACCCGCGGTACCCCGAGGATGACGTTGGGCGAGTAGCGGGTGAACTGCTCGGAGATGGTGGAGAAGTCGGACCAGTGGGCCTGCGCCGAACCAGATTCGAACAGGGCCAGCGACACCGCGCGGGCGAGCACGTGGGCGAGCGGCAGGAAGGTCAGGCCGCGGCGGCCGGGGCCTGCGACCACGCCGATGTCGGACTGCAGGATCGCGCGGACCTCGGAGAGGAAGTTGCGGTGGGTGAGCATGCAGCCCTTGGGACGCCCGGTGGTGCCCGAGGTGTAGACGAGCGAGGCGACGTTCGCGGAGCGGATTCCGGCGAGGCGGGCCTTCAGCTCCGCGTCGTCGACCTCGGCGCCTTCGGCGGCGAGGGTGTCCACCGCGCCGTTCTCGATCTGCAGCACGCGGCGCAGGGTGTCGGGCATGTCGACGAACAGGGCCTCGTGGCGGGCGGTCTCGACGACGGCCAGGCCGGCCTCGGAGTCCTGGAGGATCCAGCGGATCTGTTCGGTGGACGAGGAGTCGTAGATCGGGACCGAGACGGCACCGGCAGCCCAGATGGCGTAGTCGAACAGCGACCACTCGTAGCGGGTGGCGGACAGCAGGGCGACGCGGTCGCCGGGGCCGACCCCGTTGGCGATCAGGCCCTTGGCGACGGCCTCGACCTGGTCGGCGAACTGCCGTGCCGTGACGGCGACCCACTGGCCTCCCAGGGGACGCGAGAACATCACCCGGTGCGGGGTCGTCTCCGCTTGGGTGAACACCGTGTGGACGACCGACTCGTCGTCTCCGATGGTGAACGGGGCCGGGGTCGAGTACTCACGCACTGCAATCTCCATCGTTCTGGTCGGGTGTCCGGGCATCGGGGTCGACTCCGGCTCGGAATCGGCGCAGAAGCGTCACGAACCGGTCGAGGTCGTCCGGTGCCCATCCGCCGAGTCCGGCCCGGACGTCGTCGAGACGGCTGTCGACGGCACGCCGCAGGATCTGTGCGCCGTGGTCGGTGAGCCGCAGCGGATGACCGATACGGGCAGGTCCCGTCTCCGCCTCGACCCAACCCGCTTCGACGGCGTGCCGCAACTGGCGCGACACGGTCGAGCGGTGGACACCGAAGGCCTCGGAAATGTCGGTGGCGCGGCAGCCGGGGTTCCGGGCGATGAAGCCCAGGAGCGAATGCTGTGCGAGAGTGAGGCCACCGTCCTCCACTCGTGCTCCGGACGTGAGGAGGCGTACGAGAAGCACGAACTCCTCGTATACGCGGGCAACGCCGTCCTCGGACGGCGGGCCGAGCTGCCGCTTGTGTTGCACAGGGCAACTATAAACCGGAGTGGAGCACAGGACGAAAGAGCCCGGTGACCCCACCCGGTTAGCCTGTCGGTACCGCAGAGCACTCGGGAGGGGGATTCGGATGGGCCGGGACGCCGACCGGAATCTCTTCCGTCACCTCGTCGTGGACGACGCCGACGACCACCTCGCCGTGCTGGACTGCTTCACCGATCTCCTGCCCGCCGAACTCTCCGCCGAGCAGGTTGCGGCGGCCTGTACCGCCCGGGGCCGGGCCCTCGACCCCGAACGCGCCGAGGCCAGCTGCCGGCAGCTGGTCGGGTGGGGGAACCTCGCGGCCGTGCACCCCGGCACGAGTGGGGACGGTGGATCCGGCACGGTCCGCTACCGGATCACCCCGGCAGGCGTCCGCGTGCACCGGGAGACGACCGCGCTGCTCGCATCCCGGGAGGACACCCGCGGGATCGCGCCGGCCCCGCTCGGCCCCCTCGTCGACGCACTCGACGACCTCCTCGACGCCACCGCCTCTGTACTCGAGCCGTCCGCGCAGGTCACCGCGGTCTTCGACCACCACCGCCGGTTCACCGCCGGTGTCGCCGACCTCCACGCCCAGCTGGCCGAGGTCCTGGGCCGGTGGGAGCAGACCCCGCCCCGGGACGCGGCCGAAGTCGACACCCTGATCGAGCAGGTCGACAGGCACGCCGCCGACGTCCGGCGGCACGCACCCCGCGTCGCCACCCGGCTGTCGCAGATCCTCCCCCGGCTCGACCTGCTGCTCGCGGCCCTTCCCGGCACGTTCACCTCCCCCGGGCGCGACCGGGCCGAGTGGGAGGCACTGGCCCGGTGGTACGCCGACGATGCGGGACCGCGCCGCGTACGCGAGGCCGCGGCGGCGGCCCTGAACCGCCTGCTCACGCACGCCCACCGGACCGGGACGGGAGCACCGGACGGCTCGCACCGCGCCGAGTTGCTGCGCCTGGCCCGCCGCTTCGCCGACGCGCCGGATGCGCAGGCCCACCGGTTGTTCGCCGCGACCTTCGGTACCCATCCGAGCCGGCACCTGCTGTGCGGCCCCCGCGAACCGGATCCGCGCGCCGGTGCGGGCACGTCGTGGTGGCACACCGAACCCGTCGCCGTCCCCGCGTTCCTGCGCGAGCGGGTCGAGTCCGGGACGGTCGCCCGGTGACCGCACCGCACACGCTCACCGCCGCGCGGGACGCGGTGGAGCGCCGGGAAGCGGCGCGCGCCCTGCTGCAGCAACCGATCGTCACCTCCGCCACCGATCCCGTGACCGTCGCGGCGGCGCGCCGTCACGCTCCCGCCCTGACCGCGATGTTCGCCGAGCGGCTGGGCTACCGGCTCGTCGTCGGGCCCACCTTCGCCCGGCTCGAGAAGGCACCGCTCGACCCGGCTTCCCCGCCCCGCGGTGCGCGGCACGCGGACGGAGACCACTTCGGTCCCACCACCTACGCGTGCCTCGCGTTGGCCTGCGCGGCCCTGCTGGTGCCGGGTACCGGCGACGAGGTGTCCGCCGCGCGGCTGCGGGAACAGGTCCGCGTCGACGCGGCCGATCTCGGCATACCCCTCGGGGGCGAGGCGTCCGCACGACGCGACCTGGACGCGGCCCTGCAACTCCTCGAGGAATGGGGTGTGCTCACCGGATCCGGTTCGCCGGAGGGCACTTCCGGCCCGACCTTCACCGTGCACCGCGATCTGCTCCCCCACCTGACCACCGTGCACCTGCCCCCCGCCCCGCACACCCACCCAACCCCACAGCCGGTACCGGCGGCCGTCCGGCTCTACCGCCGCCTGGTGGAGGACCCGTTCGTGTCCCGCAGTGAACTCGACGCCGAGACGGCCGAGGTGCTCGTGCGCGACCGGCACGAACTGGCCCGCCGGCTCGAGGAGGACTTCGGGCTCGTCCTCGAGATCCGCGCCGAGGGGGCCCTGGCGTACGACCCGGACGGCACCCTCACCGACGAACAGTTCCCCGGCCCCGGTCCCGTCCAGCGGGCAGCTCTGCTCCTCGTGTCCGAACTCGCCGCCCGCCAAACCGATGCGGGAGCCGAGCCACAGGTGGACGACGCCACCGCCGACGAGATCCTCGCCGGGCTCACCCCCGCTCCCGGGCGGCTGCGGGGTACCGCCTCCGTCCGCGACCCCGCATCGTTCCGCCGCGACGTCACCGCACTGCTCGTGCGCCTGAACCTCGCCCGCCCCCACGACGGCGGGTTCACCCTCACCGCCGCAGCAGCCCGGTACCGGCCCGTCCCGCCCGGAGGTTCCCGCCGATGACGCATTTCGCCGTTCCCTCCTCCGACGGGCCTCGTGTGCTGCCGTTCCCGGACCGCCGGCGTCTGTCGCGTGCCGGGATCCTGAACGTCTGGCACTTCGCCGACGTCGAGTTCGTCGCCTCCGGGGGCCGCCTGGTCCTGCGGGGCCCGACCGGCGTGGGCAGGACCCGCGCCCTCGAAATGCTGCTGCCCTTCCTGCTCGACGGCGACCGCACCCGGCTGGACGCGAGCGGCGCCGGGCGGGTCGATCTCGACGAACTCATGCGCACCGGCGCGACGGGACAGGACGAGCGCGTCGGTTTCCTGTGGCTCGAACTGTCCGGAACGGCAGATACTCTCACGATCGTCGCCCGCCTCCGGTACAGCGCGACCACCGATCGCAGCGAGGTGCACTTCTTCACGACGAACCTGCGCGTCGGAGTCGACCTGCACCTCGTGGACGAGCACCGCGTCCCGCTGTCCCGCGACGAACTCACCCGGCTCGTCGGACCGGACGACGTCACCCGCGATCCCGAACGACACCGTGCGAGGGTCGCCGAACGGGTCTTCGGGCTGCGCGGCGAGGCCGGGCTCGAACGGTATTCCGTTCTGCTGCACCTGCTGCACCTGCTGCGCTCCCCCGATACGGGTGATCGTCCCGGCACGGACGACCTCGCCCGGAGCCTCACGGACGCGCTGCCACCGTTGCCGGAGGACGTGTTCGCGGCGGCCGCTGGGCAACTCGACCTGCTCGACGAGACCCGGCGCGAGCAGATCCGGCTCGAGACCGAGCACGACCGGCTGCAGCTCTTCCACGAGGTCCTCCGCCGGTACGCCACGGAGGCCCTGCGCACCGACGCGGAGGCGGCCCGTGCCGCGGCACAGCGCGTGTCCGAGACCCGACGGGAGGGCGCCGCCGCGGAGGCCGAGGAGGCCGATCTCCGGACGCAGGTCGCAGCGGCCGAGGTGCGGTGGCAGGAGCGGCGCGATCAGATCGACGAACTCGATCACGCCCTGCGCGGTCTCACCTCCCACGGATCCTTCCGCACGGCAGAGGATCTCGCGCAGAGTCGGGCCACGGTCGGCGCGCTCGCCCGCACCGCCGACCTCACGGCGGACGCCGCCGAGCACGCCCGCCACCAGGAGCACACCGAGGCCGAGCACGCCGCGGTCCTGCTCGACGAGCTGACCGCCGCCGTCACCCGCGCCGCGCAACGTCTCGGGACGGCACGCTCCGCCCTCGCTCCGGTGGGTCTGCCGGGCGATCCCGTTCCCGGGCCGCTGTATCTCGGGATCGACCGTGTCGCACCCGCTCTCGGCTCCGTCCGGACGGGGCGGGAGACCGCCCCCGAGCCGGTGGTCCGGCCGACCGTGCCGCTGGTACACCTCGTCCCCGACGAGATCGATCCGGTGCGCGAGGCCGTCGAGCGGGCCGGCGCCGAGGTGCGGAGGCGCCGCGAGCAGGCGGATCGCCGTCTCGTGGAGGCCCGTCGTCTCGAGGCCGCGGAATACGCTGTGCGCGAGGCGCAGAGCATCGCCGACCGGGCCGGCCGGGAGGCCGAGCGTCTCACCGCCGAGGTCGCCGAGGCCGAGACCCGGGTCGGTGCGGCGGCGTCCGCGTTGCTGCACCGCTGGCGCGAGTGGATCATCGCGGACCGCACCCTCGCCCTGTTGCCGGCGGTGGGACGTGAACGCGTCGGTCTCCTGCACGATCTGTCCGAGCGGCTCGACGCTCTGCTCGAGGATCCGGAGGATGCGGGGAAGGTGCTCGACGAGGTCGACGACCTGCCCCGCGAGCCGGCCCGCGCCGCGATCGCCGAGTGCGAGGAGGCCGCGGCCGCCGGCGAGACCCGGGACCGTCTCGACCGCGCCGCCCGCGAGGCCCTGGAGCACGAGGAGGCAGCGCTCCGGCAGGAGAGCGAAGGACCCCGGCCTGCGGCCTGGCACCCGCGGACCGACGGTGTGCCCTTCTGGCAGGCAGTCGACTTCGCCGGCACCCTCGGCGACGACGACCGCACCGGCATCGAATCCGCCCTGCTCGCAGCGGGTTTCCTCACGGCGATGATCGACAGCGAGGGTCGTCTGCGCGCGCAGGGCGGGCAGGTCCTCGTCTCCCCACGCGGCGAACCTCCCGCCCAGCCGCTGTCGACGGTGCTGCTGCCCGACCCCGACGCCGGGCTGCCCGCCGCGGCGATCACCGCGGTGCTCAACACCATCGGCTTCGAGGACCCGGCCGCGGTGGCGTCGGTGTCACGGGATGGACGCTGGCACAACGGGGTCCTGCGCGGGCGGCACACCGCAGAGACCGCGCGGTACATCGGGCGCGCCGCCCGCGACGTCGCCACCGCGGCACGGCGGGTGCGGCTCGACGAGATCCGCGCGGACCTCACACGACTCGACCTCGCGGAACGCAAGCGCCTGGTCGACACCCCCGATCCCGCCCGTCGTCGCCGGGAGATCGACGACCATCTGGCGACCGCCCCCGATTCCGGGGCGTTGCGCGCGGCCCTGGACCGGCGCCGGCAGGTCACCGCCGGTGTCCACACTGCCGTCACCACCGCGGTCGGGCTCCGCGACCGCGCCACCGCACTGCGGGCGCAGTGGAGTACCGAACTGGAGACCCACCGGGCCCTGTGCCGTCACGCCGGGGTGCCTGCCGACCTCGCCGATCTCGAGGCCCTCGTCGAGGCCTGCCGCGCCGCCGAGACCGCCTGCTCCGAGCTGGCCCGCGATCTCGCGGAGGTCGATGCGGCACGCACCCGTTTCGCCGCCGCCGTCGAACGGTTCGATCTGTCCACGTCGGTGCGGGTCGACGCGGAGGAGCTCGCCGACTCGTGCCGGCGCGAATGGCACGCGGCGGCCGCGGCCGCCGCGGCCCGGGCGGCGGCCGCCGACCTCGACGTCGCGGAACTGGAACGGGAACTGCGCCGGTCGGAGGAGGAACGGGCCCGCGCCGACGAGCAGTGCCGTCGCACCGTGGCGCACCGCGAGGGACTCGGTCGCGCGGTCGCGGAGGTCCGGCAGCGGTGCGCCGCGGCCCGCGCGCGGTTGAAGCGGGACCGAGCGGACCTCCTCGCCGCCGGGGAACGGCTGGCGTGGCGGCTGTGCGAGTTCCGGGCCGCGCTCGCGGACGGCCCGGGGTCCGTGCCGCTCCCGGACGCCCTCACCCGGCCCGACGACCCCGAGCACGTCCGCGCGGTGGCGCAGGAGCTGCTCGATGCCCTGCCACCGGCCTCGGAGACCGACGAGGACGCCCTCCTCGACGCGGTGCGGCGATTCGACCGCGACACGGCCGGACGGTTCACGGTCGAGCACACGGCCGAGGACGGCACCCATCGGGTGCGGATCGCCGAGAACGGCGACGTCCGCACCCCGGCGGCGCTGCTCACCACCCTCGCGCGGCGGGTCGAGGAGCACCGGCGGCAGATGGCACAGCGCGAGCGCGAGGTGCTCACGACGGTGATGCTCGGTGGCACGGTCGACGAGGTGCGGCGGTGTCTCGACCGGGCACGGCGGCTGGTCGACGAGGTGGACGAGTGTCTCACCGCGACCCGCACCACCCACGGGATCGGTGTGCGTCTCGGCTGGGTTCCCGCGCACGCGGATCCCGACGCGGAGCAGCTCGCCCACCTGTTCGCGGAGCCCACCACCGCGGAGGTTGCGGAGGAACTCGCCGAGGTGCTGGGTCGTCGCATCGAGCGGTCGTACGCCGCCGACCCGGCCGCGGGCTGGGTGCAGCACCTGGCGCGGGCACTCGATCCCCGGCGGTGGCACGACGTCGAGGTCACGCTCACCGGCCCGGAGACCGGGCGGGAACGACGGATCTCCCCGCGCGCCCGCATCTCCCGCGGAGAGCTGCGTTTCGTGTCGTACGCGACGATGCTCGCCGCCGTGGACCTGTGCCTGTCGGGACTGCCGGAGAGCGATCGGGCGTGGCGTCCGGTGGTGCTCGACGATGTCTTCGCGGGGATGGACGAGCCGACGGCCGGGACGCTGGTGGAGCTGCTGACCCGGCGCGACCTCGATGTCCTCGCGACCGGGCATTCCTCCTGGCGGTGCGTGTCGCACGAGGCCGAGCTGGACGTGTACGAGATCCATCGGGACGAGGACGGTGCGGCGGTGGCGACCCTGGTCCGCGAGCACGGTCACGGCCGCCACGCCCGGCCGCTCGTCGGCCCCCACATGTGACGAGGCGGTGGGTGCGACGGACGTCGCACCCACCGCCTCCTCGGTGTTCTCCCGTGCGGCCGCTACCGCGGCCGGGTGGTCACTTCACGCGGCGCAGCAGCACAGCCGCGGGTCACTTCACGCGGCGCAGCAGCACAGCCGCGGGTCACTTCACGCGGCGCAGCAGCGCAGCCAGGGCCTGACCGCCGCCGATGCACATGGTCACGACGCCGAGTTCGAGGTCGCGACGGATCAGGTCCTTGGCGACGCGCAGGGTCAGGATCGCGCCGGTCGCACCCACGGGATGGCCCAGGGCGATCGCGCCGCCGTACGGATTGGTCTTGGCCGGATCGAGCTTCACGTCGCGGATCACCGCGACGGCCTGGGAGGCGAACGCCTCGTTGAGCTCGACGGTGTCGACGTCGTCCGGGGTCAGACCGTTCTGGTCGAACAGCTTGCGCAGCGCCAGCGTCGGGGCGTAGCCCATCAGCTCGGGCTCCATCGCGGCGGTGGCCACCGATTCGAGCACCACCGAGGTGTCCAGGCCCCGCTCCCGGGCGACGGACTCGCGGGCCAGCACCAGCGCCGCGGCGCCGTCGTTGATGCCCGAGGCGTTGCCGGCGGTGACGGTGCCGTCGGAGACGAACGCTGCCCGCAGCTTGCCGAGCACCTCGAGGGTGGTGTCGGGCTTGGGGTGCTCGTCCTCGGTCACGGTGACGGGCTTGCGGCCCCCGACCTCGACCGGGGTGATCTCCTCGGCGAAGGCGGCCTTGGCGGCGTCGGTGGCGGCGCGGCGCTGCGATTCGAGCGCGAACTCGTCCTGCTGCTCGCGGCTGACACCGTACTTGGCAGCGACGTTCTCAGCAGTGACACCCATGTGCTTGCCGCTGAACGGGTCGGTGAGCATCGCGACGGTGCCGTCGACGAGTTCACGGTTGCCGAGCTTGTAACCGCTGCGGGCACCGAAGTCGTAGAACGGCATCCGCGACATGTTCTCGTCACCACCGGCGAGGGCGATGTCGGCGCTGCCCCAGCGGATCTCCTGGGCCGCGGACCACACGGCCTGCAGGCCCGAGCCGCACAGGCGGTTGACGGTCAGCGCCGGGGTGGAGATCGGAAGGCCGGCCGCGAGGGCGACACGGCGGGCGTTGTAGGCATCGGGGCCGACCTGGCCGATGCAGCCCATGATCACCTCGTCGATGTCCTCGCCCGTGACACCGGCGCGCTGCAGGGCCTCGCGCGCGGCGACCGCGCCCAGCTCGTGCGCCGGCACGTCCTTGAAGGCACCGCCGAAGCTTCCGATCGGGGTACGCGCCCCGTCGACAACGACGATTCGTTCCGGAGTAGTCATCCCTCGTCCAATCTCGTACGACACGTCTCAGCACAACGATTACGGCACCGAGTGCCGCACGTTTCGTGTCTCGAACTTACCTTCGGGAACGGGTTCGAGGAAAGAGGCGTCGACCTGCGTGGCGGTCCGCCCTCAGCGCGACCGCACAACCTGGAGCGATCCGCTGCGCAGCCGTTCGGCCGCGACGGGTGTGCCGAGCTCGCGACGCAGCTGCGGCTGCTCGGCGTAGAGCGTCAGGAAACGGTGCAGCAGCTCGGGATCCACGGCGAATCGCCGTGCGTCGACCTCGATCCGGGGCGAGCCGGGAATCCGGTCGAAGGAGAACAGCCGGCTCGTGCGGCGGCGGGCCCACGCGGCCCCCTCGTCACCCTCGACGAGGACCTCCGGGAAGCCGTGGTGGACCATCCGGACGCGGCGCACCGAGATCCAGGGTAGATACGACTCGGCGGACCAGCCCCGCGAGCGTATCCCGTCGGGTGCGAGCACCAGGGATGTCGATCGGACGTGCCCGAGTGCCACCTCGGCGAGGAAGACCGGACAGGGCACGGCGACGAGCAGCAGGATCACGCCCACCCAGGGCAGCCCGTCGTTGCCGAGCACGATCTCCACACCGGCGCCGAGGGAGAGGAAACCGGCACAGGTGACCATGAGGACCAGCAGGGCGAAGACGATCCCGCGGGCCCGGATCTCCGTGCCGACGTACCCGGCCCGATCGACGAACCGCACCCGGGGCGCCCCGCGGCCGGGCCACCAGTAGACGGCACCGAAGGCGGCGGTGAGAAGCATCAGCACCGCGAGGACGAGGAAGAACATCGCTTCCCCCCGGGTAGCCCCGGGCCCCATCGAGGCAGCACGGAACGCCGCGAGGATCCCCATGACCGCGGCGCAGACCACCGACATCGAGACCCGCAGGTCCACACTTCGGCGCATCGATCCCCCTTCCGGACCACCGGAAGCCCCGACGCTCCCGCCCCCTGCCGGTGGCGCGAACGCTACCTCGAGACTCCGACGAGGAGCCGCCGACGAGCGGAGGCACCGCCTTCCGGCGCGCCCGGTTGCTGCGACGCAAATGTGACAATTACCATACCCCGCGGTCGATCTCGTGTTTTCCCAGTACGAGACGGTTTTCTGGGGGGGATGGCGATGCCGGGAGCGGACGACGAGAAAATTTTCCTACGTGTCGGTAACGCCGATGGCCCGGAAGCCGACAGAATCTGTGACGATTCAGACGAGACCGGAGGAGTCTGCATGACTGTCCAGCTTGATTCGCCTGGCATCGCGTCCGTCGACGAAGCGTCGTCGACCGAGGCAGAGCTCGGGCACATGTTCGACCAGCTCAAGGCTCTCGATGCTCAGATCCTCGAGGTGATCAAGCGTCGCTCGGAACTGTCCCAGCGCATCGGGGCGGCCGCGGAGGCCGCCGCTGCGACCCGCGAGGCGCAGGCCGAGGAGATGGCCGTGCTCAACCGGTTCCAGGAGCTCGGTGCCGACGGCAGCGCCCTGGCGATGACGCTGCTGCGCCTGGGGCGCACCCGGGCCTGATCCACGGCTCACGAAGGCCCTCGCACCGCCCGGTGCGAGGGCCTTCGCCGTGTCCGATCCGTGATGCGGGCCCCGCGATCGGATCACGCCGAGATCAACCCTCTCGTTCCGGACCGACCCGGCACAGGGTCGAAACCTCTCGGCATCACGCCCGACAGGAACAGCATGGATCCGGGACCGACCGGCAAGCGCGCCATCGTCACGGGCGGCAGCGGAACGAGTGCGCAACGTGAGCGTCGCGGCGGTGACGACGAATCTCGCCGACGAACTCGGCCCGCACGGCATCAACGTCACCGTGGTGCACCCGGGCCGCACCCGCACCGAGCGGCTCGTCGCCCGGCTCGCCGAGCAGTCCGCCGCGACCGGGGTGCCCGGAGCCGTCCACTGCTGAACGCCGAGCGCTGCGCTCAGCGCAGGATCGACTTGATCTCCAGGAACTCCTCGAGACCGAACACGCCGGCCTCCCGGCCGATGCCCGACTGCTTGTAGCCGCCGAACGGCGCGTCGGTGTTGAAGGCACCACCGTTGATGTAGACCTGACCGGTGCGCATGCGCCGGGCCACGGCCTCGGCGCGCGCCGGGTCGGCCGACCACACCCCACCGGACAGGCCGTAGTCGCTGTCGTTGGCGATCCGCACGGCGTCGTCCTCGTCCTCGTACCCGATGATCGACAGCACCGGCCCGAAGATCTCCTCACGGGCGATGGTCATGTCCGGGGTGACCCGCGTGAAGACGGTGGGGCCGACGAAGAAGCCGGTGGTGAACCCGGTCTCGCGGCCGTCGAGTGCCAGTTCGGCGCCCTCCTCGACCCCCTTGTCGATGTACGCCTTCACGCGGGCCTGCTGGGTGCCGCTGACGAGCGGGCCGAGCTTGGCCTGCGGGTCGGTCGGCAGGCCGAGGGTGTAGGCCCGTGCGACCTGCACGGCCAGTTCGGTGGCCTCGTCGATCCGGTTCGCCGGCACGAGCATGCGGGTCAGGGCGGTGCAGGTCTGCCCCGAGTTGAGGTAGCACTTGCCGATGCCCTCGGTGACGGCGGCGGCCAGGTCGGCGTCGTCGAGGATGATGTTGGCCGACTTGCCGCCGAGTTCGAGCGCGACCTTCTTGACGGTCTCCGCGGCGACCGCGGCGACCCGCTTGCCGGCCCGGGTGGAGCCGGTGAACGAGACCATGTCGACGTCCGGGTGAGCGGCGACGGCCTCACCGACGACCGGGCCGTAACCGCTGACGACGTTGAGCACGCCCGGCGGCAGCCCGGCCTCGTCGACGATGTCGATCAGCGCGTAGGTGACCAGCGGGGCGACCTCGGTGGGCTTGAGGACCACGGTGCAGCCGGCGGCGAGCGCGGCGAAGACCTTGAGCACCACCTGGTGCAGCGGGTAGTTCCAGGGGGTGATGGCGCCGACGACGCCGATCGGTTCGCGCACCACCAGGGCGTTGCCGATCTCCCGGTCGTCGAAGTCGTAGCTGCCCGCCAGTTCGGCGTAGCCGGCGATGTTCTTCAGCGGCATCCCGATCTGGATTGCGCGGGCGAAGTGCGCGGGCATCCCCATGTCCTGCGACACGATGCGGGTGAGCTCCTCGGCGCGTTCGTTCGCGAGCGAGGAGACCTTCTCGAGGTAGGCGGCGCGGGCGGCGCCGCTGAGGGCCGCCCATTCGGGGAAGGCGGCCTTGGCAGCGGCCACGGCGCGGTCGACGTCGGAGGTCGTGCCCTCCGCGACGACGGCGATGACCTCTTCGGTCGCCGGATCGACGACCTCGATCCGGCCGGTGCCGTCGGAGTCGACCCATCGGCCCCCGATGTAGATCTTCGTGCGGTCGAGTACGTCCGTCATCTTCGGTCTCCCCTGCTCGTAGGACGGTTCCGGCGTGAGAGTAACCAAGACCACACTCGCGAGGGGGCGTTTGGTCCCGACCAGCTGTGATCCACACCGCCGTCACCTGAGTTAACACGTGCGCTACACTGGTCCGTGCTGCTCGCGCGCTCCAACGTCGCAACGCACGGCGCATTCGGACAACGTTGTCTGCCTTTCCCGATCGTCTCCGGCACACGTCTATGCGCCTACTGGAGCTGCGCCTCACTCACGCATGTTCTTCCGCATCGTCACTGCCGGTCGACGCCGACTTCGATGTGCCGAGGAGGAAGTCCGTGACGCACGCCAGTGACACCGGCCTGTACGACAGCACGCTGGACAAGAGCAGTTGTGGTGTCGGTTTCATCACCCGCAAGGACGGGGTGCAGACCCACGACGTCCTCACCCTCGGCCACGACGCCTTGTGCGTGGTCCCGCACCGCGGTGGCATGTCCGCCGAAGGTGTCGGCGACGGCGCCGGTGTCAACGTCGACCTGTCGGTCGCGTTCTTCTCGGCGATCACAGGAAAGAGTTTGGAGGCCGGTAATTTCGGTGTCGGCAACTTCTTCCTTCCCACCGACGCGGCCGCGCACCCCGCCGCCGAGGAGCTCGTCTCCTCCGCACTGACCCGCGCCGGCGTCACCGTCCTGGCCGTGCGCGACGTCCCCGTCGAGGACGACGCCCTGCGTCCCACGGCGCTGAAGTACCAGCTGCCGATCCGGCAGTGGGTCTTCTCGCGTCCTGCCTCGTGCGCGACCGTCGAGGACTTCGACCGCCTGCTCTACGACGTGCTCCTCGAGGTCGAGGCCCGCGCCTACACCGAGCCGGAGCTGGCCGGCCTGTACCCGCTCTCGCTCAGCGCGCGCACGCAGGTTCTCAAGAACCGCTTGAACTCTCACGAGGTCATCCCCTACTTCCGCGATCTCACCGATCCGCGGCACGCGGTGCACACGCTGTTCTTCCACACCCGGTTCTCGACGAACACCGATCCGCACCCGACGATGGCGCAGCCGTTCCGTCTCATGGCGCACAACGGCGAGCTGAACACCGACCGCAAGAACCGGCTGTTCGAGGGCGCCCAGGCCCGCGCGGTGGGACGCGACATCATCCGCCCGCCGGGACAGTCCGACAGCTGCCGCTTCGACCAGACCCTCGCCTCGCGGATCGCGCACAACGACCTCGATCTCGTCACCGCCGTCGTGCAGATGATGCCGCCGGCCTGGGAGAACGACACCGACCTGTCGCCGCAGGTCCGCGCGATGCTCGAGTTCTTCTCGCTGTACGAGGAGAAGAACGACGGCCCGGCCGCACTGATCTTCGGCAACGGCACCGTCGTCGGCGCCCGCCTCGACCGCCTCGGCCTGCGTCCGCTGCGCACCGTCGAGACCGAGGAGTACCTGGCGGTCACCTCCGAGGCCGGCCAGTTCGGTTTCGCGCCCGAGACGGTGCTGCGCCGCGGCCGCATCGAGGCCGGCGGCATGCTGTACTTCGACCACGCCACGGGTCGATCCTACGAGACCGTCGAGGCACTGGAACTGCTTGCTGCCCAGCGTGATTACGCCACACTCGTCGGCGAGGCGCGACGCGAGCTCGGGGCCCTGCCCGAGATCCCCGCCGAGAAGGCCGGATCCCCACTGCGCTACAACGGCGATCTCGAGCGCTACCAGCGGTACGTCTCCTACAGCATCAACCAGGAGTCCTTCCGGTTCATGCTCGATCCGATGCTCGCCTCGGGTCAGGAGCGCATCTCCGCGATGGGTTACGGCAACGCCATCAACGCCCTGTCCGATCAGGAAGGCGGTGTGGCCAAGTACTTCTCGCAGCGTTTCGCGCAGGTCACCAATCCGTCGCTGGACTCGATCCGCGAGGCCGACGGCATGACGCTGCGCGTCGCGCTGGGAGCCCGCCCCGGCAGCGGGGCGCCCTCCGCCTCCGCCACCCAGATCGTCGTTCCCACACCGATTCTCACGCACCTCGACATGCTGCGGATCCGGGAGCAGTCCGACACCCCGTTCCGGCGCTTCGAGATGCTCTACACCCCGGTGTTCGACGATCCCGAGGCCAACGCGACCGCACTCGCCGCCGCGATCGACGGGGTCGCCGAGGCGATCGCCGAGTTCGCCCGCGAGTCCGGCGGTATCGCCGTGCTCACCGACCGGCACGTGTCCACCGAGCGTGCCGCGCTGCCGATGGTCCTCGCGATCGCCGCAGTGAACCAGCGCCTCATCGACGACGGCCTGCGCCTGCGCGTGTCGGTCATCGTCGAGTCGGGACAGCTGTTCTCCTCGCACCACATCGCCGCGACCCTCGGTTTCGGTGCCGCCGCGGTCTACCCGCTCACGGTGCAGATGCGCGCCGAGGAGAAGTACGGCGACGCCGACGCCGACGCCGCGTTCCTGAAGTTCCGCAAGGCCGCGGAGAAGTCGCTCATGAAGACCATGGGCCGCGTCGGCCTGTGCACCGTCGAGTCGTACATCGGCGGCGAGTTCTTCGAGCCGAGCTATCTCGACACCAACGACGAGGTGCTCGCGCGCTGGTTCCCCAACGTGAGGACCCCCGTCGGCGGTGTCGGTTTCACCACCATCGCGCAGGCCGTCGCAGACTGGCACCGCCGTGCCCTCACCGTCGAGACGGAGAAGGACGTCCCGCTGCTCGGCCTGTTCAAGGAGCGCGCCGAGGGTGCCGGGCACTCCTTCGGCACCACCGCCGTGCGCGGCTTCGTGGACATGACCGAGGAGCCGATCACGCTGCCGGTCGAGAAGGAGGCGGAGCCGGATCTCACCGACGCGCTGCGGCTGCTGCCCCTGCACCGGCTGTCCGACGCCCACGGCCTCGACGACGCGTCCTACCGCTACGGCGGCTTCCGCGCGCTGACCCCGCAGGAGATCGACTCCTTCGAGATCACCCCCGGCTACCGGGCGTTCGCCCGCACCGTCGCCGACGAGCGCGCCCACCGTCCCGCCGCACTGCGCGACGTGCTCGCCCTGCCCGCCGACGTCACCTACGCGATCACCGCCGACGACTTCACCAAGGAGATGGGCCGCTTCGCCCGGTTCGGCAACAACTCGATGCTCGTGCGCGGCATCTCCGCCGCGCGCGTGGGCGAGAACGAGTTCGTGCTGCGCCTGACCGGCCCGCTCGCCGACGACCACGACCGCCCCGAGGCGCTCGCCGCGTCGCTGGTCGCGCGGTTCGGCGACGACGTGGTCTCCACCCGCTGCTACGGCGACACGCTCACCGTGGAGGCGGCCGGCGCGGCCGCGCAGTACCTCGCGCAGGTCCGGCAGGCGCCGCTGAGCGTACGGCTCGACCAGGTGCAGCCGGCCCACGAGATCACCCCGGCGCTCGCGTCGGGCGCGATGAGCCACGGCGCGCTGAACTCCAACGCGCACGAGGCCGTCGCCCACGGCACCAACATGGTCGGCGGTATGTCGAACTGCGGTGAGGGCGGAGAGCACATCTCCCGCTACGGCACCATCCGCGGTTCGCGGATCAAGCAGTTCGCGTCCGGCCGCTTCGGTGTGTGGGCCGGTTACCTCGCCGATCCGATGCTCGAGGAGATCGAGATCAAGATCGCGCAGGGCGCCAAGCCCGGCGAGGGCGGCCAGCTGCCCGCCAAGAAGGTCACCGTGGAGATCGCCGCCGCGCGTGGCGCCACGCCGGGCGTCGAACTGGTCTCGCCGCCGCCACACCACGACACCTACTCCATCGAGGACCTCGCCCAGCTCATCCACGACGCCAAGGCGGCGCGGGTGCGGGTGATCGTCAAGCTCGTCTCCTCCGAGGGCATCGGCACGATCGCCGTGGGTGTCGCGAAGGCGGGCGCCGACGTCATCAACGTCGCCGGCAACACCGGCGGCACGGGTGCCGCCTCGGTGACCTCGCTGAAGTACGCGGGCCGGTCCGCGGAGATCGGTGTGGCCGAGGTCCACCAGGCCCTCACCGCCAACGGTCTGCGCGACAAGGTCGTGCTGCGCTGCTCCGGTGCGCACCAGACGGCGTCGGACGTCATCGTCTCGGCGCTGCTCGGGGCGGACAGCTTCGAGTTCGGCACCACCGCGCTGATGATGCTCGGCTGCGTCATGGCGAAGAACTGCAACGTCAAGTGCCCGGCAGGCCTGACCACGAATCCCGAAGTCTTCAACGGTGATCCGCGGGCGATGGCCCAGTATCTGCTCAACGTCGCGCACGAGACCCGCGAGCTCCTCGCCCGCCTGGGACTGCGTTCGCTGCGCGACGCGCGCGGCCGCGCCGACCTGCTGCACCTGCTCGACCACCCGTCCAGCGTGGGACGGCTGGACCTGCGGGCGATGCTCGCGGTGCTGCCCGAGGTGCACATCGACAACCCCGTGTACATGGAGAAGGACTACTCGCTCGACGACGCGTGGGTGGTCCGGTTGCGCGAGGCTCTCGTCGACGCGAAGGAGCTCACCGTCGCGCTCGGCGACAGCGTGCAGCTGACGAACAACAACAAGAGCGTCGGCGCCCAGCTGTCGGTCGACATCGAGCGCATGCTCAACCACGAGGACCTCGGCGCGCTGCCGTCCGTGCTCGAGGACGAGCGTGGACGCCGCTGGCTGCGCGAGGGCACCGTCACGATCACCACCTCCGGTTCGGCGGGCCTGTCCTTCGGGGCGTTCTGCAACGACGGCATGCACCTCGAGCACACCGGTACCGCCAACGACGGCGTCGGCAAGGGCCAGTGCGGTGGGCGGATCGTGGTGCGGTCTCCCGGCGGCGGGGCCGCCATCGGTTACTGCGGCGGCAGCGACCGGCGCGGCGGCAACGTGCTCATCGGCAACTTCGCGCTCTTCGGTGCGACGGGTGGACGCCTGTTCGTCGAGGGCGAGGCCGGTGACCGCTTCGCGGTGCGCAACTCCGGTGCGACCGCCGTCGTCGAGGGTGTGGGCGAGTTCGCCTGCGAGTACATGACCAACGGTGCGGTGCTCAACCTCGGTGGTTTCGGCAAGGGATTCGGCAACGGCATGTCGGGTGGGTTCGTCTACCAGTACGACCCCGAGGGCCTGCTCCCCCGCAAGGCCAGCGCAGACTCGATCGTGCTCGGGTCGATCACCGGCGATGATCCGCAGGCCGCGATCCACAATGCCGCGGTGCTGCAGCTGCTGCACCTCCACGTCGAGGCCACCGGCTCGGCGAGGGCCCGCTTCCTGATCGACAACTGGCAGGTCGAGCAGCACAACTTCGCCTACGGCATGCCCCGTGCGCTGCTGCAGTACCAGGACCTCGACGAGATCCTGGCCGCGGCGTCGCGTAAGGACCTCGCCGCGGAGGTCGCCACCGCGCTCGTCGCCCACCAGGTGCGCAAGTTCAAGGCGAGCTACCGCACGGGTGTGCCCGTCGCCGGCGGGGCCACCCCCGACGCGACGGACACCGAGGCGATGTACGCGCTGCTCAACAACTACACGGTGCTCGCCGCCGCGCAGGAGATGGCGCTGCAGAAGGTTCCCGGCGCCACCGACGTGTCGGATCCAGCGGTGCAGAAGGCCGCGCGCAACCTGCTGCTCACCGAGGACTTCTTCCTCGTGGCGAAGCTCGAGCGGTACGCCCTCGCGGCGATCGCCGATCACACCGACGAGCAGCTCGCGGTGCTGGTCGCCGACAAGCGCCTGAACGACTACAAGCAGGCGCTGGCCCTGCGCAACGTCCGCTCGATCGATGCGCCCGGCACCTACGGCTGGATCGTCCTGCAGAGCCGCAAGGTGCTCGACGCCGCGGGTCGCCTCCCCGGTTACGAGGAGCTGTTCGCCCGCAACGCGGTCCCGAACGTCCTCGCCACCGTGCCTGCCGCTGCGTCGACATTGCCTGCCGCTGCGTCGATGCCGCCTGCAGCCGTGCCGACCGTTCCTGCGTCCACGATGGGAGCCTCCGCGTGACCACCAGCCCGTTCATTCCCCTCGACGCTCCGTTCACCGCCGATCAGCGGTCGTGGCTCGCCGGCTTCGTGGCCGGGATGCAGACCCGCCTGTTCTCCGGTGGTTCCGCCGACGATGCCGGAACCGCCGGTTCGGCGCCCGCTCTGCACGTGCTCTACGGGTCGCAGACCGGAAACGCCGAAGCCGTCGCCGAGGACGCCGCGGCCGCGGCGCGCGCCCAGGGCTTCGCGCCGGTCGTGTGTGCCCTCGACGACATGGACCTCGAGCGGTTCACCACCCTCGGCCAGGTCCTGATCGTCACCTCCACCTACGGCGAGGGCGAGATGCCCGACAACGCCGAGCTGTTCTGGGAGGCGCTGTCGGCGGAGTCCGCGCCGCGCCTCGAGGGCATGCACTTCGCAGTGCTCGCCCTCGGCGACAGCGGCTACGACGGGTTCTGTCAGACCGGCAAGCTCCTCGACATGCGGCTCGAGCAGCTCGGCGCCGAGCGCATCGTGCCGCGGGTGGACTGCGACGTCGAGTTCGAGGAGCCCGCCGCCGCCTGGATCGCCGAGACCCTGCCGCTCGTCGCGGCGGTCGAGGGCATCGTCGGCGACGGTGTCGCCGCGGCGCCGGCTCCCGCGGCGCCGGCCCGGGCGAAGTCGCAGTGGACCCGCAAGAATCCCTATCCGGCGGTGCTGACCTCGAACGTGCTGCTCTCCGGTGCGGGTTCGGGCAAGGAGATCCGGCACTACGAGTTCGCGCTCGCCGATTCCGGTCTCGACTACGAGGCCGGCGACGCGCTGAACGTGGTGCCCGTCAACGACACCGAACTGGTGCACGCGATCCTCGCCCGGCTCGGTCTCGACGGTGCGACGGTCCCCGCGGGGCACGACGAGACGCTCGAGCACCTGCTCACCTACAACTACGAGATCACCGCGCCGTCCGTCGACCTGCTCGAGGAGATCGAGAAGCACACGGGCAACGAGGAACTCACCTACGTGCTGCGGCACGGCGACAAGGCGGCACTGGACGAGTGGCTGTGGGGCCGCGACATCCTCGACGTGCTGCTGCTCGATCCGGCCCCCGAGCTGACGGCCGAGCAGTTCCTTGCGCTGCTGCGTCCGCTGCAGCACCGTGCCTACTCCATCTCGTCGAGCCCGAAGGCCTGCGAGGGTTCGGTGCATCTGACGGTCGCGGCGGTGCGCTACGGCACCGACGGCCGTGAGCGCCGCGGCGTGTGCTCGACCTTCCTCGCCGACCGGGTCGGGGAGAGCAAGGTGGGGATCTTCGTGTCGAAGAACAAGGCCTTCCGGGTTCCCGCCGACGACACCGCGCCGATGATCATGGTGGGTCCGGGCACCGGTATCGCACCGTTCCGCGGCTTCCTGCAGGAGCGGAAGGCGCGGGGCGCGACGGGGAAGAACTGGTTGTTCTTCGGCGACCAGAAGCGCGACTGCGACTTCATCTACGAGGACGAGCTGAACGAGTTCGTCGACTCGGGGGTCCTCACCCGTCTGGACCTGGCGTTCTCCCGCGACCAGGTCGAGAAGATCTACGTGCAGACCCGCATGAAGGAGAACGGCGCGGAGCTGTTCGCGTGGCTCGAGGAGGGCGGCCACTTCTACATCTGCGGTGACGCGTCGCGGATGGCGAAGGACGTCGACCGGGCGCTGCACGAGATCGTCGCCGAGCACGGCGGACTGAACGACGAGCAGGCCGCCGAGTACGTCACCGCCCTCAAGCGCGAGAAGCGGTACGTGCGCGACGTGTACTGAACCGGCCCGCACCGAAATCGAGGTGCACGAACCTCCTCGAAGTCGCTTGCGCCCTGCCTAGACTGGGCGCAAGCGACCCGAGGAGCAGATCGATGGCCGATCGCACCGCAGCACGCAGCCGGCAGGCCCCCACCGCCGACAGTCCGGACCGGATCCGCAACGTCGCCCTGGTGGGGTGCAGCGGATCCGGGAAGACCACCCTCGCCGAGTCCTTGGCCGTCGCCGCGGGTGCCGTCGGACGGGCCGGGCGGGTGGCCGAGGGCACCACGGTGTCCGACTACGAGGAGATCGAGCAGCGACACCGCAGGTCGGTGCAGTTGTCGGTGCTGCCCCTCGAATGGAAGGGAATCAAGATCAACCTGATCGACACGCCCGGGCATCCCGATTTCGACGCGGAGGTCCGGGCGGGTCTGCACGCGGCGGACGCGGCGATCTTCGTCGTCTCCGCGACCGACCCGATCACCGCCGCGACCCGCGCGCTGTGGCGTGAATGCGACGAGGAGGCCATCCCCCGCGCGATCGTCGTGAACAAGCTCGACATCGCCCGCCACGGCTACGAGGAGATGCTCACCGCCTGCCACGACGCCTTCGGGCTGGGCCCGGACACCCTGCGGGCGCTGTTCTGGCCGGTCTACGACGGTGATCGCCCGATCGGGTCGATGGGTCTGCTGACCGGCCGTCACTACGGCGAACCCGGACCGTGCCCGGTCTCGGAGGAGGCCCGCGAAAGCCTCGTCGAGGCCATCTCCGGGCAGGACGACACGCTCATGGAGCGGTTCGTGTCGGGCGAGCAGCTCGACACCGACTCCCTGCAGGAAGGGCTCACCCGGGAGATCCTGGCGTGCTCGCTGCACCCGGCGGTGCCCGCCGACGAGACCGGGATCGGGGCCGTCGAACTCCTCGAGCTCGTCACCACCGGTTTCCCCGACCCGACGCACCGCGGGCGCGGAGCCCCGGAATGCAATCCGGACGCGCCGCTCGCCGCGCAGGTCGTGCGGGTCGCGGGCGACTCCTATGTCGGGCGGATCAGCCTCGTCCGGGTCTACGCGGGCACCCTGCGGCCCGACACGATCGTCGCCCTGACCGGCGGGGACCGCGACAGCCGCGAACGCATCCCGGCGCTCACGAGCCCGTTCGGCAAGCAGCAGCGCCCGGTCCCCGAGGCCGTGGCGGGCGATCTGGTCGCCGTCGGGAAACTCGCGACGGCCCAGCCCGGCGACGTGCTGCACGATCCCGACCATCCGGTGTCGCTGATCACCTGGCCGGTGCCCACTTCCCTGCTCCCCGTCGCGGTGGAGGCCCACAGCCGCAGCGACGACGACAAGCTCTCGCAGGCCCTGGCCCGGCTCGCCGCCGAGGATCCGGCGGTGCGGGTGGAGCAGAACGCCGAGACCCACCAGATCGTCCTGTGGTGCACCGGCGAGGCACACGCCGAGCTGGTCCTCGAACGGTTGCGCGCCCGGCACGGTGTGCAGGTGGACACCGTCGAGTACCGGGTGCCGCTCAAGGAGACCTTCACCGCCCCGGCGAAGGGGCACGGGCGCCTCGTCAAGCAGTCCGGCGGGCACGGCCAGTACGCGGTGGTGGACGTCGAGGTCGAACCGTTGCCGGTGGGCAGCGGCGTCGTCTTCGCCGAACGGGTCGTCGGCGGTGCCGTGCCCCGGCAGTTCATCCCGTCGGTGGAGAAGGGGGTGCACGCGCAGGCGGAGAAGGGGGTCACCACCGGCCATCCCCTCGTCGACGTGCAGGTGACGCTGGTCGACGGCAAGGCCCACTCGGTGGACTCGTCGGACGCGGCCTTCCAGGCGGCGGCGGGGCTCGCGTTGCGGGATGCCGCCGAGCACAGCACGATTCGCATCCTCGAACCGGTCGCGGCGGTGCGGGTGATCGTGCCCGAGGAGTTCCTCGGCGCGGTGCTCGGCGACCTGTCGGCGCGGCGCGGCCGAGTGCTCGGCACGGAGTCCCCGGAGCCGGGGATCGCCCTGTTGCGGGCCGAGGTGCCCGAGCTCGAACTGGGCCGCTATCCGGTGGAACTGCGGGCGATCACGCAGGGCACCGCCGAGTTCGCGCGCCAGTACCTGCGGCACGAGCCGATGCCCGAGAACCTCGCGTCCCGTTTCGCCCGGCCGGACTGACCGCGGCGGGTCTCGGGCGGCGTGTCAGCATGAACGCCATGAGCGTTCTCCTGTGCTTCCACGCGCACCCGGACGACGAGGTGTTCCTCACCGGCGGGGTGATGCGCGACGCAGCGGATGCGGGACATCGGGTCGTGCTCGTCGTCGCCACCGACGGGTCGCGCGGCGAGTACCCCGACGGGCTCCTCGCACCCGGTGAATCCCTCGCCGCACGCCGCATGAAGGAACTCGAGCACTCCGCTCGCGCACTGGGCGCGTCGCGGGTGGTGACCCTCGGCTACGGCGACTCGGGGATGGCCGGCACGGCCGGCAACCACGACCCGGAGGCCTTCGCGAACGCCGATCCGCGGGAGGTGGGCGCGCGGCTGGCCACCGTGATCGAACAGGAACGCGCCGATGTCGTCACGATCTACGACGAGCACGGCGGTTACGGCCATCCCGACCACGTCCAGGTCCACCGCGCCGGGGTCCACGCCGAGCGGATCACCGGGCACGACGCCGTCTACGAGGCGTCGACGAACCGGGACCACCTGAAGCGGCTGCTCGCGATGCTGCCGCAGGCCCCGGAGGACGTGCGGCCACCGGATCTCGAGACGTTCGGCCTGCCGGAGTCGGAACTGACCACCGCGGTGGACGTGTCGGCGGCCCTGGGCGCCAAACGCGCGGCGATGGTCGGCTACGAATCGCAGATCGGCGACTTCGGGCCCATGCTGGAGCTGCCCGAGGACCACCTGCGGGCCGCGTTCGGGATCGAATGGTTCCGGCGACGCGGGCTTCCTCCGGGACTGCAGGAGAACGCACTTCCCCTCTGACCCGCAGGCCCGGAGCGGTTGTCAGCCGTTCCGGTCGACCTCGTCGAGCTGCCCGGACTTGACGTCGAAGACGAAGCCACGCAGCGAGGTCGTCCTCGTGACGAACGGGCTCGACTCGATGCGGCGGAGCGACTGCCGCACGTCCTCGGCCGGATCACGGAACGACTCGGGGGCCCAGGACGGACGGATGCCGGTGTCCTCCTGGATCGCGCGGGTGAACTCGTCGTCGGTGAAGGTCAGCATGCCGCAGTCGGTGTGGTGGATCAGCACGATCTCGGTGGTGCCGAGCAGCCGCTGGCTGATGGTGAGCGAGCGGATGACGTCCTCGGAGACCGCGCCACCGGCATTGCGGATCACGTGGGCCTCACCCTCCTGGATCCCGAGCGCCCGGTAGACGTCGAGGCGGGCGTCCATGCAGGCGACGATCGCGATGTGCTTGCTGGGCGGCAGCGGCAGCGGTCCCGAGAAGCCGGCGGCGTACCTCTCGTTGTTCTTCAGGTATTCGTCGGTGACGGTCACGTTCTGCTCCCTTCGTAGGCGGACATGATCCCGATCATCACCCCGGACGAGGGGTGCGTGAAGACACCGAATCGCAATGAACACAACCCTTGCGGATCGCGCGACGGTCGGCGAACGTGCCGCGGTCCCGTGAGGTGCGGTCGGTTTCGGGGTGCCACCGCCCGGGTACTGCTCACGGGCACCTACGAACGCAAAGGACGGACGTCGATGGACAACGCCGCCAAGCACGGCTCGGGCCGCCCGGAGGACAACGACGACCTCACCGGACAGAAGATCTCGCGGATGGTCGACGATCTCGAGCAGAAGATCGAGCGGGAACGCGACGAGGAGGGTGTCCCCGGCAGCGTCTCGGACCGGGAGGAGACCGACCAGGTCGAACCCGACGACCAGGCGCCCGAGTGAATCACCGTCAGCCGTAGATGCGTCCGTAGAGTTCCCGGATCTCCTCGGCGGTGGGGACGCGCGGATTGTTGGCCGGGGATCCGGAGGCCAGCGCCTGCTCGGCCATGACCGGGACCCGCTCGTCCCAGACCGCCCTGTCGATGCCGTACGACTTCGGCGTGGGCACCTCCACGTCCCGGCACAGTTCCTCCAGCGCGGTGACCAGATCCGCGGCGGCCGTCGCGTCCGGGGCGTCGGCGCTCGCCGCGCCCAGCGCGCGGGCGCAGTCGGCGTAGCGGGACTCGGCGGACTCCACCGAGAACGCGGTGACCGCCGGAAACAGCATGGCGTTCGACAGGCCGTGCGCGACGTGGAAGTGCGCGCCGATCGGCCGGCTCATGCCGTGGACCAGGGCGACGCTGGAGTTGGAGAACGCGATCCCGGCCTGGGTGGCGGCGAGCATCATCGCCTCCCGCGCCTGCACGTCCTGTCCGTCGGTGTAGACCCGGCGCAGCACCTGCCCGATGGTGCCGATCGCCTGCAGCGCCAGTCCGTCGGAGAAGGGGTTCGCCTTGCGGCTGACGTACGCCTCGACGGCGTGGGTGAGGGCGTCGACGCCGGTGTCGGCGGTGAGCCGCGGCGGCATGGTGAGGGTGAGCCGGTAGTCCACCACCGCGGCGACCGGCAGGAAGGCGAGCCCGGGGCACAACATCTTCTCGTCGGTGTCGCTGTCGGTGATCACCGTGAACTGTGTTGCCTCCGAACCGCTTCCGGCGGTGGTGGGGACGGCGATCACCGGCAGTGCGGGTCCGGTGTTGAGGCGCGGCGCCTTGTAGTCGCGCATGTGCCCGCCCTGCCGGGCGAGCAACCCGAGCGCCTTCGCGGTGTCCATCGGACTGCCGCCGCCGAAACCGACGAGGCAGTCGGCGTCGTGCGCCTGCACCGCGGCGACGCCCGCCTCGAGCGACGCGGTGGTCGGGTCGGGGACGGTCTCGGCGAACACCGCCGGCTGCAGCCCGGCCTCCTTCAGGTTCGCCACCATACGATCCACCGCGCCGGTCCCGACGAGGTATCCGTCGGTGACGATCAGCGGCCGGCCGTGACCGAGGCCGGCGACCACCTCGCCGAGATCGTCGACGGCTCCGCCACCGATCCGCATGATCCGTGGAAGTGCGATGGATGCGGCCAACTCGGGGTCCCTTCGTGGTACGTGCAGTCCCCTGTTGTCTACCGCATCACGCGCTCTCCCGGGCCCGATCCCGGCAGCCCGATCTCAGCCGACGAGCCGCCCCGCCCCGGTGGTGGCCGCCACCCACAGCGCCGGCTGCGGCGCCGCCCAGGGCATCGCCTGCAGCACGTCGTGCGGGTCGCGGCCGAGCAGCACCGCGTACCGTGCGGCCACGGCCGGGGTGCGGCTCTCCCCCTCGACGCAGTGCACCGCCACCATCTTCCCCTCGGCGCGCAGCGCGCGGACGGTGCGGGCGGCGTCGTCGATCACGAAGGCGAGGTTCTGGTTGCGGCGGTGATCGGCATCGGCCATCCAGAACTCGACGTGTTCACCGGCGTGCGGGGCCGGGCCGACCCGGCACAGGCTCACGACCGCGTCGACATCGGGTGCGCGCAGCAGGTCGGCGCCACCGAGCAGCACCCCGGCGTCGTGCGGGTGGGTGGCGCGGCGATCGGTGCGGTAGCCGGCGTAGTCGACGACGGGGGTGGCGGGCCAGCCGCGACCGTCGTCGCTGCCGCCCCAGGCGGTGTGCAGGCCGAGGCGCACGAGGTCGCGGGCGCGGTAGCCGGGCCAGCCGTGCACCATGCGCCGCCACCGGGCGGGGACGGCGGAGGCGCCCCACCGAGCCCCGAGCAGCCCGCCGGTGATGGCGGCGACGGTGTCGGTGTCGTGGCCGGCGCGCACGGCGAGTTCGAGGGCCTCCTGCAGGTGTTCGGGTCCGCCGGCGCGGGCGTGGGTGATCGCCCACCAGGCAGCCTGCAGTGCATGGACCACCCAGCCGTTGTTGCCGAACACCCGCGCGGTCGCGGCGGTCTCGGCCTCGTCGAGCAGCGCGGCCCAACGTGCGGCCGCGGCGCGCGGCAGGTGGTCGAGGGCCAGGCGGACGCCGTCGAAGGTGCCGTGCAGGACGGCGTGCCGGATGCCGAACGACCAGATGCGGCAGGCCTCGGAGGCCTGGTCGTCGTCGTGGGTGAGGCTGCTGATCTCGTGAGCCGAGGCCAGGCACTTCCCGGCGTCGTCGAGGTGGGCGAGGCCGACGGGCGCGGTGCGCATGAGCGAGCCGTTGCCGCCCTTGCGTCCGGACAGGCTGCGGGCGCGGGCCTGCATGCTCGCAGCGGAGGGCCCGGCGGCGGAGAGCACGCTGCGGGTCTGGTTGCCGATGTCCTTGGGGTCGGTGGCGTACCAGTGCCGGAACTGGGTAGCGACCGCGTCGAGACCGGCGCCCCTGCCGATGTCGGCTCCGGTGGCCGCGATCTCGGCGATGGCCAGCGCCATCGAGGTGTCGTCGGTCCACTCGCCGGGCGCGAACGGGCCGAGGCCGCCGCCGATCATGTCGATGCGGGTCTCGGGGGTGGGGTGGGTGAATTCGTATCCCGCCCCGAGCGCGTCGCCCACTGCGGTGGCGAGCAGGACACCGGCGGCCCGGTCGTTCTGTACTGCGGTGAGCCTCATGGAATCCCCTTGTCCGATCGACGATCTATTCGATCAATATTGCGCTAAAGTTAGCGCATCGATGATTGAATGTCCAGCATGGGCGCAACGACCGACTCGACCGGAAAGTCCCTCACCGACTATCCCCGGCCCTCGGTGGCCGTGGACGTCGCGGTCCTCACCGTCGACGAGGTACTGAAAGTGCTGGTCGTCGAACGCCCCGAGGGGACCTTCGCCCTGCCGGGCACCTTCCTGCACCCCGGTGAACGCCTCGCCGACGCCGCCACCCGCGCCCTGCGCGACAAGGCGGGCCTGACCGGCGTGGAATTCCACCAGCTCGCCATGCTCGACGAACCGGATCGCGACGACCGCGGCTGGGTGCTGTCGATGGCCCACAGTGCGGTCGTCCCGGTCGCCGCGATCCCCGCCGAGGCCCACCTCGTCCCCGTCACCGAGACCGCCGATCTGGCCTTCGACCACTCCCACATCGTCGAGCTCGCCGTCGCCGACCTGCGCCGTCGCTACGCCGCCGAGGTCGACCCCGGCCGTCTCCTCGGTGAGCGGTTCACCGTGCTGGACCTGCGGATGCTCTACGAGACCGTCTACGACCGCAGCTACCCGAAGGACACCTTCCGCCGGCACCTGCTGCACGGCCTCGAACCCACCGGCGAACTGCACCGCGAGGGCACCGGACGGCCCGCGGAGATCTACCGCCACCGCGGTGCCCCGCTCCCCTCCTCCACCACGGCCTTCCTTCTCCAGTAACCGCCGCTCAGCGGGCGAGAGCGCGAGCGATGTCCGCGGCGACCGCCACGTTCCCCCGGTACACCGCGACGTTCGTGTCGAGGGTCCGACCGTCGGTCGCCCGGTGCATGTGGCCGAGCAGGAAGGGGGTGAGCGCCTTGCCCCGCACACCCACCTCGGCGGCCTCCTTCTCCGCTTCGGCGAGCACCCGGTCGTGCAGCGCCGGATCGATCTGCTCGGACTCGGCCACCGGGTTCGCGACGAGCACCGCCGCATGCAACCCGAGCGCGTCCCGCGCCCGCGCCAGGGCGGCCGCCTGTTCCGGCGAGTCGATCCCGTCGACCTCGCACCCGCTGTCGCGCACGTAGAAGGCGGGGAACCGGGAGGTGCGGTAGCCGACGACGACCACCCCGAGCGTCTCGAGGCGTTCGAGGGTGGCCGGCACGTCGAGGACGGACTTGACGCCCGCACTCACGACCACGATCGGAAACGACGCCAGCGCAAGGAGATCCGCGCTCTCGTCGAAGCTGGCCGACGCGCCGCGGTGCACCCCACCCAGCCCTCCGGTGGCGAACACCCGGATCCCCGCGCGGTGCGCGAGCAGCGCGGTCGCCGACACCGTCGTCCCCCCGTGCAGGCCCTCGGTCATCGCGAGCGGCAGGTCGCGGACCCCGAGTTTCACCGCCGACGAGTCCTCCGCCCCCAGGGTGCGGATCTGCTGTTCCGACAACCCGACGATCGGAGTGCCGTCGAGCACCCCGATCGTCGCGGGCAGCACACCCGAATCACGCAGGCGCTGTTCGGCGTCGAGGGCGACCTCGACGTTGAGGGGCCGGGTGAGTCCGTGGGTGAAGATCGTCGACTCGAGTGCGACCACCGGTTCATCGGCCGCGACCGCCGCGCGCACGGCGTCGGCCACGCGGATCGGTTCACTCATGGACCGACCATAACTACCCCCGGACGGGTGCGGTGGTGTTCCGGCCCAGCCGGGCCAGCACCCGCGTGAGCCGGTCGGCGTCCTCGGGAGCGGGGACGGCCGGGGCGCAGATCCCCTCCATGTAGAGGCTGTCGCCGAACCCGTCGATCCCCGCCTCGATCCGGTCGAGTTCGGTGTCGGTGAACCATGCATCGAGCCCCGCACTCCGAGCGAGGTCCCAGCGGTGCACCAGCATGTCCCACACGTAGAACCGTTCGAAGGTCGCCCCGATCGTGGAGGGCCCGAAGTAGCCGTCGAAGGGGGTTCCGGCGGTGGCGTCGTCCGCGAGGATCCGCGCGACCCGCGCGGCGTGCGTCGTCCACGCCTGCACGGCGTCGCCGAGGTCGGGCCGTTCCCCGACGTCGAGACCCCGGCCGGTGAGGAATTCGCGTTGGGTGTCGACGAGGTGGGCGACCACATCGCGCGCGGTCCAGCCCTCGCACGGTGATGCGGCGTTCCAGTCGTCGGCCCGCAGCGACGAGATCACCTCGGTGAGAGGCCGATCGGCCTCACTGTGTCGTAGCGCTGTTGTATTCATGGGGCGACGGTATCGGCCATCCCAGCGCGAGGTATTGATGAAACCCGACGGGCGCGAACCCCTCGAACGCGCTCACCTGCACGTGCCCGGCGACGCCTCGCACCGCATCTTCCGCTATCGCCCACCACCCGATCTCACCGATCTGGTGCAGCGGTACTGGATCCCCGTCTGGTCGGTGCCGGCCGGGCAGGGGGCCCCGCAGCAGGTGCTGCGGTATCCTGTCTGCCTGCTGGTGGTCGCGCACGACTACGCCCGCTTCTACGGCGTCGAACGCGGCCTGTCCACGACGGTCCTCACCGGCGACGGCTGGGCGGTCGGCGTCATGCTCACCCCCGCGGCGGGCGCCCTGCTCACCGAGGGGTCGCTCTCCGCGTTCACCGACCGCACGGTCGACCTCACCGAGCTCCTCGGCGATGCGGGGGCGCGGCTGGTCGCGCGGGTGCGCGCGGCTATGCGGACGGACCCCGCGGCCCCCGGATCGCAGCGCGCGGCGATGGGCGCCTTCGACGACCTGCTGCGCTCGTGCCCGCCCGTCGACGACGAGGGACGCTTCGTGAACCGGATCGTCGCGTTCGTCGAGGACGACTCGACGGTGCTGCGGGTCGAGCAGATCTGCGCCGAGTTCGGGATGTCCGAACGCGCCCTGCAGCGGCTGATCCGACACCGGATCGGCCTGACCCCGAAGTGGCTGATCCAGCGCCGCCGGTTGCAGGAGGCCGCGGGCCGGCTGCGCGAGCGGTCCGTTTCGATGGCCGCGCTCGCGGCGGAACTCGGGTACGCCGACCAGCCGCATTTCGTCCGCGACTTCACCCGGGTCGTGGGGACGACGCCTGGTGCCTTCGCGGACCGCTACCGCATCTGATCGCGCGCCTCGTCGGCTTCGGCCTTCGCTTTCGCATGGTCCGGATACCAGGCGGTGAACCGGATCGCCGCGATCATCGCGGCCAGCTGGATGACCCAGCCGGTCCAGATGTTGTCGCTGTCGTCGAGGATCGCGTCGCCGTACCAGCCGGCGATCGCCGCGACGAGGAAGGCCAGGGCCCACGCCGCGGTGATGACGTAGTTGATGCGCAGGAACAGCGGGGCGTGCCAGTACTCGGGTTCGACCTCGTCGCGGGCGTACTGCAAGGTGAACGGGATCCGGATGAGGATCGACCCGGCGGCCAGCACGAACAGGGTGATGTTGGCGATCTCGCCGATCCACTTCTCCAGCCACACCTGCCCGTCGGCGTCGAGCATGAACTGGACGACGAACAGACCGAGGAAGAACACGACGTCCATCGCCCCGAAGAGCTTGAACGTCTTGCCCCTCAGCCGGTCGGCGACGAGGAAGAACACCGAGATCGCCAGCGCCACACCCGAGACCCAGCCGATGTCGCCGGGGCCCTCGAAGACGGCGAGGAAGATCCAGGGCGCCAGGCCCGTGAGTGGACCGTCGAGGATGTTGGAGGCGACGGACGAGAGGGTTCCTTTGCTCTCGGGCGAAGCCGGGGTTCCGTCTGCGGATGCTTCGACCATGACGACCTCGCAGGGGCGTTGAGAATCCGTGGGGATCACGTTACTCGCGCGGATCCGTCCGCATGACCACATACCGGAACGTCACCGTCCCGCAACTTCGGCATGTCGGGTCGATGTAACGAAGAACACATCGTGTACGACCTATATGTCGAAGCACAACGAAGCGCCAAAAGGGGTTCATCGTGGCACACGACCGACTGCTCTTCATCGGACGCCCGGATGCGGACGAAGTTGCTCACTGGAGCACGCTTCGCGAACTCGCACCCCAGCGGGGCTGGAAGCCCACACGAACCTTCGAACCGGGCGAAGTCGTCTGGGCCGTGGTTCCCGAACGAATTCTCGACCAGGCCGGACCCGATACGGAGGTGCTCCGTTCCCTGCGCGCGGAGGACATTCCCTGCACCAGCGCCCTCGAAGCCATCCGGCAGGCATATTCCGGTCTCCAGCCGTCGCACTGAGTCCGAGGCGCCCCGACCCCGGGGCGTACTGAGTGCAGTCGGGTGGTCCCGGCCTCGGAGACCGTCCGGGACTACCCGAAAGCACTCACCTCGAGCCACGCCACGAGCAGCCCGGCGTCGCCGAGGACCTCCACTTCGGCCTCCTCCACCGGACGTCGCCGGTAGAGCAGCAGGAGGAGTTCCTGCAGCGGACCGCGCACCGCGACCGCACACTTCTCGTGCGCGTGCCGCCACACGAACGTCTCGCCGGTGAGGTCCACGACCCACTCCGCGTGCTCGTCGGTCGCGTGGAAGTGCAGGGTTCTGTCCGGGCCGTGCAGTGCACGATGCTCCTCGGCGAGATACCGTGGCCATGTCGACTCCACCAGGGCGAACCATTCGTCCGCGGCGTCCGCGGCCAGGTCCGGGGCGAGGACGATCCGCTCCCCCAGCGCGAGCACCGCGTCGACCCGGTGGACCAGCGTCTCGTGGGCGAAGCGCCGCGCGAAGAACTCCGGTGTCCTCCTCCCTCCGGGAACGGGCGTCCACACCTGCACATTCGGGCCGGCCTCCCCGAGCGCGGCGTCGAGTTCGCGCGCGCCCTCACGCAGCCAGTGCGCGAGTTCACCGGGATCTTCGTCGACGTACTGGGACAGCTCCCGCATCGCCCGGTCGGTACGTGGCTTGCCGCGCCCACGGACCGCCTCGGTCGCCCAGCGGTGCCCGTAGCCGACGTGCCGCGCGAGCTGCCCGACCGTCCATCCCGGGCACGACGGCACCGGGGTCGTCGTGTCGCGGCCCGCCAGCAGGTCGGCGAACGCATCTGTCTGTTCGACGATCGCCCCGCGGTACCGGTCGTAGTCCAGCACGGTTCGCCTCCCCATCCGGGTGATCTTCCCAGCTCGTCGGAAGCACCCGATCGGGTGCAACGCCTCCGATGGTGCCCGTCCGGCCGATGGCCCGAGACCTGTGCCGGCCGGTGGGTCCGCACTCGAAACACTGTTCCCGGTCGCAGCTGTTGCCGCGCGTGCGGATGTACCGTTTCCACGGCGCCGCGCACTGGGCACCCGCCGGGATCAGGAGACGAGCAGACGCCGGAACGAGCTCCGGTGGAAGACGATCGGCTCGACGTCCGCGTCGGTGAGCAGCTCGTTGATGCGCAGCACGACGATCGCGTGGTCACCGGCGGGGACCTGCTGCTCGACCGACACGTCCATCCGCACGCTCGTGCCGGAGACGAACAGCGCGCCGGTCTCGCGGGTCTCGGTCTCGATGCCGGCGAAGCGGTCGCCGTTCTTCGCCGCGAGCACCCGCGCCGCGCCGTCGTGCTCCTCGCTGAGCACGCTGATCCCCAGGTTCGGCAGCGCCGACAGGCGCGGCCAGGTCGTCGAGGTGTTCTGCACGCAGAACGCCACCAGCGGCGGTTCGAGCGACACCGGAACGAACGTGCTCGCCGCCATGCCGATCCGCTCGCCGTCCACTTCCGCGCAGATCGCGACGACGCCGGAGGGCACGTGCGCGAACGCCTGACGCAGGGAAGCACCGTCGAGTGTGGTCATGAGGCCTCGCTTCGGATAGCGGCGGACAACACCGGCGACCAGCGTTCGGAGTAGTCCGCGATACGGGAATCGGTTGTATACGTCGAATCGTGAAGATACAGCCCCGGCGCGGGGGTGGTGGCGCCCAGTTCCACCAGAACCGGCTTGAGCAGCAGGTCCGGGGCCAGGGCGTGGGCCGGTCCGGCGCCGAGCATGAGCGGCACCGCGACGACGCCGCGCAGGCCGTCGCCGGTGGCGAACTGGTCCAGGAACAGCTTGAGCACGCCGGTGTAGGTCGCCTTGAAGGTCGGGCTGGCGAACACCACCAGCTCGGCCGCGGCGACGGTCTCGACGGCGGCGGCGACCGTCTCGTCGCCCCAGCCGAGCAGTCCGGCGCCGAGGGTGATCACGTCCACGACGTGATCGGGCTCTCGTCCGGTCAGCGCCGTGGCCAGGAGGGTCCCGGCGTCGAGGGTGCGGGACGCGGGCTTCGGGTTGCCCGCGACGACGACGATCGTCACTGAAGGTCACCTCCGTAGGGCCCGTCCGCGAAGGACGGAGGGCACCCGCCATCCTTCCCCCACCGGTTCGCCGAAGGAACGGTTTCGATCGGCGCGAGCCGAATGGTGGACGGCGCGTCGCTACGCTCGGATGGATGAGTGTCGCGGATTCCCGATCAGCGCCTACCGACGGTCTCGCCGGATGGGCGCTCGACCTGATGGACCGCCTCGGCGGTGTCGGAGCCGGCCTCGCCATCGCACTCGAGAACTTCTTCCCGCCGCTGCCCAGCGAGGTGATCCTGCCGCTGGCCGGTTTCGCGGCGGGGCTGGGGAGCTTCTCCCTCGTCGGCGCCCTGTTCTGGACCACCCTCGGGTCCGTCGTCGGGGCGCTGGGCCTGTACGCGCTGGGCCGCTGGGTGGGTGAGCAGCGGATACGTGCGGCGGTGGAGAAACTGCCGCTCGTCGACGTGGAGGACCTGGACCGGACCACCGCGTGGTTCCAGCGGCACGGCCGCAAGGCGGTGTTCTTCGGGAGGATGGTGCCGATCTTCCGCAGCCTCATCTCGATCCCCGCGGGCATCACCGCCATGCCGATCTGGCAGTTCCTCGCCTTCACCGCGACCGGCAGCCTGATCTGGAACTCGATCTTCGTGCTGGCCGGCTACAAGCTGGGCGAGAACTGGAGCGCCGTGGAGCCCTACGCTCAGGTGCTGCAGTACGTGGTGATCGCGGTCGTTGTGGCGGTCGTGGGGTACGGGCTGGCCAAACGCATCCGGGCCCGCCGGCGGGCGGCCGAACCCGAGGCGGGCTGACCGCTCAGCCCCACACGAACATCACCGTGCACGCGGCGGCCACGACCAGCACGGTCACCAGGTCCCCGGGACCGAGCCTCAGCGGCGGACGGGTCGCGGGGCGCAGTCCCCGCACCGACAGCGCGTCGCCGAGATCGCGGATCTGCCGCATCGACACCGACACCACCGCCCCCACGGAGTCGGCGACCTCGTGCCACCAGCCCGCCGGGTTCCGGATGCCGGGCTTGCCGCGGACCGTGCGCGCGGCGAACAGCACCCGCAGTTCGGCGCGGATGGTCGGGAGCATCCGCAGGGCCAGCGCGCACGCGGCCACCCATTCGTCGACGGGCAGGCGCAGCAGCCGCAGCGGCGCGAACAGCACCGGCAGAGCGTCGACGAGGTCGGACAACCGGGTCGTCCACCCCACCAGGGACGCGAGGACCAGCAGCCCGGCCCCGAGCAGCAGAGACCGGACGTAGGCGTCGAGTCCACCGCCCACGACGTTGAGCACCGCTCCGAAGGCCAGGAACGCGAACACCCACCACGGGATGGTGGGCACCACCCCGCGCGGAATCCGCGCGACCAGCACCCCCACGACCAGCACGGCGAGCAGGGCGCCCAGGCCGGTCCAGCTCGGGGCGAAGCTCACCGCGACGGACAGGACCGCGGCGGAGACGACCTTGGTGCCGGCCCACACGCGGTGCAGCGGGGTCTCCCGCGGTACGGGCCGCAACAGCACGACGGGACGGCGCTGCTTGTTCGCGGCCTGCTTGTTCGTGCGCTGCTTGTTCGTGCGCTGCTTGTTCGTGCGCTGCTTGTTCGTGCGCTGCTTGTTCGCGGCCTGCCGGCTCATGCGATCACCGCCCCGGTCTGCTGCACGACACGTCCCTCGTCGAGCACCACGGTGCGCGAGCACACCTCTTCCATGCCGTGCAGGTCGTGGGAGATGACGACGACGGTGACGTGTTCGACCGCCCGCAGGTGGGCGAGGATCGACACGATCTCCCGGCAGCCGGCGGCATCGAGGCCGGCGAGCGGTTCGTCGAGCACCAGCACCCGCGGGCTGCGGGCGAGCTGCGCGGCGATCGCGATGCGACGCATCTGGCCGCCGCTGAGACGGTCGACGGGCCGGTCCGTCAGGTCGGGTGGCAGTCCCATCCGGTGCAGCACCGCGGCGACGTAGGCACGGTCGACGTGCGGCATGCCCGCGACGTCGCAGATCTCCTGCGCGACGGTGGGCCGCTGCAGCTGCAGCCTGGCCTGCTGGAACACCATCCCGATCTGCCCGCGCAGCTCGGCGGTCGGGGTGTCGTTCAGGGTGCAGGTGCCGCGGGTGGGCCGGGTCAGGCCCGCGAGGATCCACGCGAGGGTGGACTTGCCGGACCCGTTCGCGCCGACCACCAGCACGCCTTCTCCGCGGCAGATCGTCAGCGACACGTCGCGCAGGGCGGTGTGCGCCCAGGGGGTGCCGGCGGCGTACACATGGGTCACGCCGCGCAGTTCGAGGAGCGGTTGTGGGAAGGACGGTGCGGCCGCGGGCACCGGAGCCGGTCGCGGCGGGGTCTCGGGCCGGGGCACGATCCGGCCGCCGTCGAGATGGACGACGCGGTCGGCGGCCGCGGCCTCGTCGTCGAGATGGGTGACGAGCACGACGGCGGTGCCCTCACGGGCGAGGGAGGCCAGCAGGCCGATCAGGCCCGCGCGGCTGTCGGAGTCGACCATGGCGGTGATCTCGTCGGCGATGAGCAGGGCGGGCCTCCGCGCCCATGCCGCGGCGAGAGCGAGGCGCTGGAGTTGTCCCCCGGACAGGTCCTCGGTGGCCCGGTCGGCCAGGCCGTCGAGTCCGACGCGGGCGAGCAGGGCGTCGACGTCGACGTCCTCGCTGCTCCCCCATCGCAGGTCCTCGGCGACCGTGCGGCCGAGGACCTGGCTGTCGGGATGCTGGAAGATCATCGCGGTGCCGCCGGGTCGCCCGAGCCCGACCGGTCCGGGCCGGTCGACGAGACCGGTGGTCGGTTCGAGGCCAGCGAGCAGGCGCACGAGGGTCGACTTGCCGGAGCCGTTGCCGCCGACGATCGCGACGAACTCGCCGGGCCCGACGGTCAGGTCGATGTCGGTGAGCGCGTCGGCGGTGCCGCCCGGATAGCGGTAGCCGACCGCGCGGAGGGCGACGGGCAGCGGTGCGGGTTCACCTCGCTCCGCGCGTTCGGGCCATTCCGGGGCGGGCGACGCCCAGCGGCTGCGCAGCGCGACCACCCGGAAGATGCCGAAGCACAGCAGGGCCGTGCCGACGGCCCCGATGAGCACCGCACCCCCGATCCACACCCACCACAACCGGACCAGCACGTCGAGGGTCGTGTTCCAGGTGTCGACGAACTGCTTCCCCGCCCCCACCGCTTCGAAGGTGCGGATCACGCCGCGCATCGACGCCTCGAGCGAGTCGAGCAGCAGGACGCGGGTGCGGTCGAAGAGCAGCAGCAACCCGTCGACGAGCGCGGCGAGCAACAGACCGATGGGGATCGATCCGGCGAACACGAACGGCAGGGCGAGATCTCCCCACCTGCGGTGCGCGAACCCCACGAGGGTGCCGATGCCGGCGAGCACGACCACGGCGGCGACGGCGAACGGCCCACCGGCGACCAGCGCCACCACTCCGGCAGCGACGGTCGCGGCGACGATCGCACGCAGCCGCCCGATCGCGGCGAGGAAAGCGACGGGCAGGGCGACGAGCACCTGCGCGACCCCGACGGGGATCAGTCCCGCCACCACCGACAGCACGGCCGTCAAAGTGCCGAAGACCGCAGCCGCTGCTGCCTCCGGCGGTCGAAGGGGTCCTTTCTTCCTGCTCACCGATCGCACCGGACCCAGTCTGCCAGGCAGCCGCCCCACCGATCCGGCAGGTCGACGTGCCCGACAGCGGTCACCCACCGGTTGGCGCGCCGAAACGAGGTTCGCCCCCACTGCAGCAGGGGCGAACCTCGTTTCGAGGGGCGAACTCTCAGCTCTGTGCGATCGGCAGCATGTGCCCCATACGCCGGCGCTTGGTCTCGAGGTACCGCACGTTCGCCGGGACGACGCCCACGTACAGCGGTTCCCGCGCCGTCACCGCGACGCCGTTCTCCTCGAGGCCCGAGATCTTCGCGGGGTTGTTGGTGAGCAGCCGCACCGCGCCGATGCCGAGATCGTGGAGGATCGCCGCGGCCCCGCCGTACTCGCGGCCGTCGGCGGGTTCGTCGAGTTCCAGATTGGCCTGGACGGTGTCGAACCCGTCGTCCTGCAACCGGTAGGCGGCGAGCTTCTTGAGCAACCCGATCCCCCGGCCCTCGTGTCCGCGCAGGTAGACCAGGACGCCACCCTTCTCCGCGATCCGCTCGAGGGCGGCATCGAGCTGCGGGCCGCACTCGCAGCGCTGCGACGCGAACGACTCGCCCGTCAGGCACTCCGAGTGCACCCGCACCAGCGAACCGTCTCCCACCGGCCCGGAGACCAGCGCCATGTGGTCGGCGCCGGTCAGACGGTCGAGATAGCCGATGGCGCGGAAGGTACCGAAGCGCGTCGGCATCCACGCCTCGTCGGCCCTCACGACCCGCCCGGTGGGCACCGCAGGTGCCGGAAACGGATGCGCGAGCCGATACTCGATCAACTCCTCGATGGTGAGCACCGGCAGGTCGTAGCGGGCCCCGAGCTCCTCGATCTCCGGCATCCGCATCATCGAGCCGTCGTCGGAGACGAGCTCGGCGATCACCCCGACCTGCGGCAACCCCGCGAGACCGCACAGGTCGACGGCGGCCTCGGTGTGGCCGGGACGCTCGAGCACCCCACCTTCGCGGGCACGCAACGGCAGGATGTGGCCGGGGCGGATCAGGTCGCGCGGGGTGGCCGACGGGTCTGCGAGCACCCGCAGGGTCGTCGCTCGATCCGCTGCGCTGATACCGGTGGTGACGCCGCGCGCGGCGTCGACGGTGACGGTGTAGGCCGTCTGCTTCGGATCCTGGTTGTCGGCCACCATCGCCGGCAGGTCC